>DATJLC010000168.1:0-9336 GCA_035490755.1 Sphingobium sp. | reverse complement strand
GCGCCTGTGGGGGGCGCTTCTAACGATCACGACAAGCGAGGTGTGCACGGCGGACACCGCCACCAACCACCCCCACCCCCTCAATGCCGGAAATGACGCATGCCCGTGAACACCATTGCCAGGCCCGCCTCGTCGGCTGCCGCGATGACGTCGTCGTCGCGGATGGAGCCGCCGGGTTGGATGACCGCGGTCGCGCCTGCCTCGACCGCGGCCAGGAGGCCGTCGGCGAAGGGGAAGAAGGCGTCGGAGGCGACGGCGCTGCCGATGGTGCGGGGCTCTGCCCAGTTGTTGGTTTCGGCGGCTTCCCTGGCCTTGGCGGCGGCGATGCGGGCGCTGTCGCGGCGGTTCATCTGGCCGGCGCCGATGCCCGCCGTCGCGCCGTCCCTGGCATAGACGATGGCGTTGGACTTCACATGCTTGGCGATGGTCCAGGCGAACAGGCAGTCGGCCAGCTCCTGCTCGGTCGGCTGGCGCCTGGTCACGACTTTCAGCATGTCGCGGGTGACGCGGCCATTGTCGCGGTCCTGCACGAGGACGCCGCCCGCGATGATCGCGACCGTTTGCCCCGCACGGGCCGGGTCGGGCAGGCCGTCGGTCAAAAGGAGGCGCAGGTTCTTCTTCTTTGCAAACACCGCCTTGGCGGCCTCGTCGGCGCCGGGGGCAACGACGACCTCCGTGAAGATGCCCGCCATCGCCTCCGCCGTGCGCCCGTCCAGCGGCCGGTTGCAGGCGATGATGCCGCCGAATGCCGAGACGCTGTCGCAGGCGAGCGCGGCCTCATAGGCGGCGACCAGATTGTCCGCCGTGGCGACGCCGCAGGGATTGGCATGCTTGACGATGACCACGGTCGGCGGGCCGTCGCGGAACTCGGCGACCAGCTCCAGCGCGGCATTGGCGTCGTTGAGATTGTTGTAGGAGAGTTCCTTGCCCTGCACCTGGGTCGCCTGGGCGATGCCGCTGCTGTGCGGCCCCATGGGCAGATAGAGCGCGGCCTCCTGATGCGGATTCTCGCCATAGCGCAGCGGCATGGCGAGGCGGCTGGCGACCGCGCGCACCGGGGGGAACTTCAGCCCCTGATCGGCATAAGCGAACCAGCTGGCGATGGCGCTGTCATAGGAGGCGGTGGCGGCATAGGCCTTGGCCGCCATCTCGCGGCGGAAGGCGAGGCTCGATTTGCCGCCCTGCCCGTCCATCTCCGCCGTCAGCCGGGCATAGTCGGCCGGGTCGGTCAGGATGACGACGCTGTCATGGTTCTTGGCCGCCGAGCGGACCATGGAGGGGCCGCCGATATCGATATTCTCGATGATCTCGTCGCGCGAGGCGCCGCGCGCCACGGTCTGGGCGAAGGGGTAGAGATTGACGACGACAAGGTCGATCGCGCCGATGCCATGCGCTTCCATCGCGGCGACATGCTCGGCATTGTCGCGCACCGCCAGGAGGCCGCCATGGACGACGGGATGCAGCGTCTTGACGCGCCCGTCCATCATCTCCGGAAAGCCGGTGAGGTCGGAAATGTCGCGCACCGCCAGGCCCGCGTCGCGGATTGCCGCCGCCGTGCCGCCGGTCGAGACCAGCTCGACGCCGCGTTCGCTGAGCGCGCGTGCGAGATCGACGATACCGCTCTTGTCGGACACCGACAGGAGTGCCCGGCGAATGATCATGTCTGCCATTTCGTTACTTTCTAGACCTTGCATTCTTGAGTGGATCAGGACCGAGTGGCGCGGATGCTTCGATACGGGCCTTCGACTTCGCTCAGTCCCTACTCAGCACGAACGGGGTTGGCTAGAGACCCGGCAAGGAGAAGAAGCTCTCTTACCCCTAGCCTGAGCGCTTGAATATCCAGCCGATGCTGGCGCCGCCTGGGGACACCGTGCCGGTGACCGCCAGTTGCTGGATCGGGTGCGGGCGGCCTTCCCAATCGACCCAGCAGCTCTCCTCGATCTGTAGTTCGCCTTCGCTGACCCGGAACTGCCACAGCGCCCCGTCCGGCAGGAGCCGCAGCACCGCGCCCTGGCGGTCGGCGGTCAGCGTCGGCTCTATGTCAGGGCCGAGGTGAAAGCGCAAGGTGAAGGGGCTGCGCTGCGGCTTGCGGCGGCGTGCGCCCGGCACCAGCACGTCCTCGCCGCGCAGTTCGCGCCCGTCCTGGCTGAGCAGCAGGATGCGCCGGTGGATATAGCCGAGGCGGCGGGCATAGCCGTCATGCGACACTTCAAGGCGGCTGCCCTGCTCCATCTCCTGCCGGTCGAGCTCGACCGCCTGCACCCCGCGCCCGAGCGCGCCATCGGCCATGATGGCGGTGGAATTGAGGTCGGACAGGACCATGGTACTGTGCGCGGCGGTGGTGCGCAGGCCGCGCGCGAGGCCGGGCGTGATGTTGGCGCCGACCAGACCCGCGCCGCCGCAATTGACGATGACCCGGTGCTGCCCGTCCGACATTTCGAGTGCGCCGGTCGAGGCGCAGCCGGCGGTGGCGAGCCGTGCGATCGGCGGCGGGGCGGCGTCGACCACGACCGTCGTCTGATTGGCCACCAGCCGCTGATAGCCCCAGTCGCGCGCATGGCGCAGCGGCCGGGTGCGCACCCGCGACATCTCTACGACCTTGCGCAGGAACTCCGGCTCCTCCGGCGCGCCGCCCTGCCAGCTGCCGAGCGTCCCGTCGCCCATGACAATGCCGAGCAGGGCGGAGACGAGGCGCTCCAGCGACTGCTGGACATAGGCCGGCATGTCCTGCCGCCGCACGTCGTAGACGGAGCGCAGCATGCCGAGCAGCATGACCGCATTCAGCTGTTCGAGCGGCGAGCGGGAGATGACGCCGCCATCGGCATAGATGCCGCTCTCCAGCGCCCGCTTCAGGCCCGCCTCGCCAAAGATGCGGCGCGGATCGCCGCCGGGCAGGAGCAGCGAGGCAGCGACGATGCCGCACCAGGCCGTCACGCGGGCGAGGCCGATCGGCGCCTTGTCCGCGCTGCGATCCAGGTGCCGGGCGGTGCGCGCGATGCAGTTCAGGACCAGCGAGCGATAGACGAGGTCGCCGCTCGACAGGATGTAGGGCGAATAGCTCGTCCAGAACAGGATGCGCCAGGCGGCATTGTCGGCGCGCCAGGCCGGCTCGCTCGGCGTTTCGGCATGGGCGGCCAGCCAGCGGCGCATGATCGCCTCGGCGGTCGCGGCAAGCTGGTCGCGCGGGCCGGCCGCCGCCAGATCGCGCAGCCAGCGGAAGCTGTGGATATAGTCCCTGAACTCGCCGGGCTGGTTGATATTGGCGAAGTCGAGGCCGTTGATCGGCTGCTTCAGGCCCCGGAACAGGAAATAGCCCGCCCGGATCGCCTTGCCCGCGCGCGGGTCGCCCGGGATCTCGTCATCCGGCACCGCCAGGAGCTTGAGGGGATATTTGCCCTTGAGCCGCATGGCGTGGAGCGGCGTGCTCCAGGTCATGCGGTAGAAATGGTTGGACAGGCGTTCCGTCAGCGACAGGCCACGATCGTCCGCAAGGCGGATCAGTCGCTTGCCAAGCTCGATGCCGTCGTCCGACGGATCGTCCACGGCAATGGGCTTGGGTCGCCGGGCCGCCTTGGTCATGGCCCGCGCAGCCCCCGGATATTATCGGCATAGGCCGCGGGCCCGCCCCGGAAGGTGGCGGTGCCGGCGACCAGCACGTCCGCGCCCGCCGCGATCACGCGCGGCGCCGTTTCCTTGTCGATGCCGCCGTCGACTTCAAGCGCGATCGGCTTGCCGGTCTTGTCGATCATCTTGCGGATCGCCTCGATCTTGCGCAGCTGGCTCTCGATGAAGCTCTGGCCGCCGAAGCCGGGATTGACGCTCATGACGAGGATCAGGTCCACCTCCTCGACCAGATAGTCGAGCATCTTGGCGGGCGTGCCGGGATTGAGGACGACGCCTGCCTGCTTGCCCAGCGCCTTGATCCGCTGGATCGAGCGGTGGATATGCGGGCCGGCCTCGGGATGCACCGACAGGATGTCGGCCCCCGCCTCCGCGAACGCCTCCAGATAGGCGTCGACCGGGCTGATCATCAGATGGACGTCGAGCGGCTTTTGCGTGTGCGGCCGTATCGCCTTCACCACGCCGGGACCGATGGTGATGTTCGGCACGAAATGGCCATCCATGACGTCGACATGCACCCAGTCGCATCCGGCGGCGTCGATGGCGCGTACCTCCTCCCCCAGGCGGGCGAAATCGGCGGACAGGATCGATGGCGCTATGCGAATGGCAGACATATGGAATTTGCCCTTAGCTTTCGCCCCCTAGTGGCGCAACCGCGCGAGGTACAAAGCTGTGGATGAATCGCGCCGGGCCGCGATTTATATACGGCCAAGTACCGTAACGAAAAATCCGGCCACCCCGCCCTTGTCCGCCAGCGTCAGGGGATCGGTGCGCAACCAGTTCTCCGCCGTCGGGGCGATACCCTCTGGAAGAGTGCCCGGCGGCGGGGGCAGGCAGCCAAAATCAGGGTGCTCCGCCAGGAACCGGCCGACCTGATCCTCCCCCTCGGCGCGTTCCAGCGAACAGGTCGCATAGACCAGCCGGCCGCCGGGCGCGAGCCAACCGGCGGCACGGGCCAGCAGCGCCGCCTGCACCTCGGCCGCCTCCGCGATCTGGCGGTCACCAGCGCGATGGAGCACGTCGGGGTGGCGCCGGAAAATGCCGGTCGCCGAACAGGGCGCATCGAGCAGGACGGCGTCGACCGGTTCCTCAGGCGCCCAATCCAGCGCGTCGGCGGTCAGCGTCTCCGCCGCAAGGCCCGTCCGCGCGAGATTCTCGGCGACGCGCCCGAGTCGCGCCCGCGAGCGGTCGAGCGCGGTGACGCGCCAGCCTGCGGCGGCAAGCTGCATCGTCTTACCGCCCGGCGCGGCGCAGGCATCGATCACATGCCGCCCCTCGCCCGCGCCGAGCAGACGCGCGGGCAGCGACGCGGCCAGATCCTGGACCCACCAGGCGCCCTCGGCATAACCGGGCAGCCCCGCGACATCGCGATCGGCATCGAGCCGGACATGGCCGGGGGCGAGCGAAATGCCGTCCAGCCGCTCCGTCCATTGCGCCGTCTGGGTCGAATCACGCAGGGTAAGATCAAGCGGCGGGCGGCTACCGAGCGACTCGGCCGCTGCCTCGACCATGGCCTCGCCCCATTGCGCCCGCCAACGATCCGCGACCGCGGGCGGCAGGCTGATCCGTTCAGGCAGGGACGCGCCCGATCGCGACAGCGCGCCGAGCACGCCATGGACCAGCTTGCGCGGCCCGCCCTCGACCAGCGGCAGCGCCGTCGCCACCGCCGCATGGGGCGGCGTTTCCATCACCAGCATCTGCGCGAGCGCCATGCGCAGCACCATGCGCGCCTTGGCGTCATTCGGCAGTGGACGCGGCGTCGCGGCATCGATCAGCGCATCGAGATCGGGAATGCGGCGCAGGGTCTCGGCAGCGATGGCATGGACCAACGCCCGGTCGGCCCGATCCTTGAGCCCCTGCGTGACGCCATGGAGCGCCGTCTCCAGCGGCTGGCCGCGCCGCATCACCGCATCCAGCAGCTTGAGCGCGGCCCGGCGCGCGGCAAGGCCCGGCGTCTCCCCATCACGGGCGGGATAGCGGGGGCGCGGCGCGGGATCACGGGCTGGGGTCAAGACGGATCCATTCTCTTTGCTGGGCTTGAAGGGGAGCAAAAGGCATTGACGGCGCGCGGGCGCTGGCCCACATCGCCCCCATGGGTAAGCGTCCCGATCATGTAAAGGCTCCGGCCTATCTCTCCAAGAGCCCGCCGGTGCCGACCCCCGATCCGCTGGAGACGCAAAAGGCCGTGGAGCGCGACCCGGACGGCGGCCTCAATCCCACCCGTTTCGGCGACTGGGAACGCAAGGGCATCGCGGTCGATTTCTGATTTTACGCTGCTCGTTCGTGTCGAGCGAAGATGACTTTAAGTATACCCGTTCGTCCTGAGTAGGACCTTTGCAAAAGAATATAGTCATTCCCGCGAAAGCGGGAATCCAGAGTCGAGAGCGCTGTTTTCCGTGGCCCTGGATCCCCGCTTTCGCGGGGATGAAGCGAGTTTTGCAAAGGTCCCTACTCAGCACGAACGGAGTGGGGTTAAGTCAAAGTCATCACGCTCAAAAGTTCATCCGCGCAGTTTCTGCACCTTGTGCACGCCAGCCGCGATGATCGCTCCCAGCACCAGCCCGACCAGCGCCGACAGGAACGCATAGACCAGCCAGTGAACAACTCCGCCTATCGCGGGCAGCGCGTGGCGGGTGGCTTCGGCTGCCGCATGGATGCCATGAGGCAGGAAGGGCACATGATAATGCTCCAGCCCGTGCACGATGATGCCGCCGCCGACCCACAGCATCGCCGCCATGCCGATGGTCGACAAGGCCGCAAGGAGCTTTGGCATGCCGCGCACCAGCAGGCGCCCCAGCGTCGCCGTCGCGCCATTGTCGCGCTGCGCCAGATAAAGGCCGATATCGTCCATCTTCACGATCAGTGCGACCGCGCCATAGACGCCCGCCGTCACCGCCACGCTGACGACGACCAGCGCCGAGGCCTGGGTGAGAAAGGGCTGCGCCGCGATGTCGGCAAGCGCGATCGCCATGATCTCGGCCGAGAGGATGAGGTCGGTGCGGATGGCGCCGCCGATCCGTTCCGCCTCGATATGCGCCGGATCGCCGATGACCTCTTTCTCCTCCGGCTCGTCGCCACGGGCGTATTCGATCAACTTTTCCGCGCCCTCGAAACAGAGAAAGGCGGCGCCCAACATGAGCAGCGGCGTGATCGCCCAGGGCGCGAAGGCGCTGAGCAGCAGCGCGCCCGGCAGCAGGAGCAGGAGCTTGTTGCGCAGCGACCCGAAGGCGATGCGGCCGATGATCGGCAATTCCCGGTCGGGATGCAGGCCCGACACATAAGTGGGCGTGACGGCGGTATCGTCAATGACGACTCCGGCGGCCTTGGCACTCGCCTTGCCGGCCGCCGCGCCGACATCGTCGAGCGATGCGGCGGCGAGCTTGGCAATGGCGGCGACGTCGTCGAGCAGGGCGGCGAGGCCGGAAGACATGCGTGGGGGTATCCTGTCAGGCGGTGATGGGTGGCAGCGCCCAGTCGATGGGCGAAAGTCCCTGTTCGCGCAAGAAGGCATTGGCCTGCGAGAAATGCCGGCAGCCGAAAAAGCCGTTATGCGCCGACAGGGGCGAGGGATGCGGCGCGGTCAGGACGAGATGGCGCCCGCCGCGCGCGACATCGTCAATCGCCGCCGCCTTCTGCCGGGCATGATTGCCCCAAAGCAGGAACACGACCGGTTGCGCCAGGGCATTGACCCGCGCGATCACGGCGTCGGTGAAACGCTCCCACCCCTTGCCGCGATGGGAAGCGGCCGCACCCATCTCCACGGTCAGCACCGTGTTCAGCAGCAGCACGCCCTGGCGCGCCCAATGCTCGAGGAAGCCGTGGCCGGGCGGGGTGAAGCCGACATCCTGGCGCAATTCCTTGAAGATGTTGACGAGGCTGGGCGGCGGCGGCACGCCGGGCTGGACGCTGAAGCAGAGGCCATGCGCCTGGTCCGGCCCGTGATAGGGATCCTGCCCCAATATCACCACGCGCACCTTCTCCGGCGGCGTCAGGTCGAGCGCGCGGAACCAGGCGCTGCCGCTGGGGAAAATGCGCGCGCCCGCCGCCTTGCGCGCCAGCAGATAGGCCTTGAGATCGGCCATATAGGGCTTCTGGAACTCATCGCCGACGGCGGCCAGCCAGCCGGGCTCGAGACGGGGTTGAAGCTGCGTTGCCATGCCGCAACGATAGCGGCGGCGCGCGGTGGGGCGCAAGGGCTGGGGCGCCAATGGCGTTGCATGTGCTCCTGCGGACGCGAGCCCTTTGCACAAACCTCTCTACCGTCATCCCCGCGAAAGCGGGGATCCAGGGTCACGGAAAGCCGCGCCTGCAACCCTGGATTCCCGCTTTCGCGGGAATGACTATATTCTTTTGCAAAGATTCCTGCCTGCGCAGGAACACATTGGACATTTCAGATCACTATCCGATCTGTGCCCAGGCGTCGGCGATGTCCTTGATGATGTCGCGGGCAGACAGCACCTTCTCGGCGTCCTTATCGGCCGCCGCGGCGAGCAGGCGGCGCCGGGCCTCGCGATAGACGATCGCCAGATTGGTGGCGATCTCGCCGCCCAGCTCGAAATCGAGACTGGTCTCGAGGGCGTGGAGCATGGTCAGGGCGCGGGTCTGCTTCTGGAAGGCCTTGCCATTGTCGCCCGTCCGCATGGCGGTGGCGGTCGCATCCATCGCGAGCAGCAGCTCGTCGAACAGGATCTTGACGAGCTGGTGCGGATTGGCGCCCTCGATCTTGCTGCCGGCGTCGATCGCGGCATAGCGGCGGCTGGCGGCGGCATATCCCTGCATTGCGAAACTCATAGCTGGTCCTTTTTATTTATGAGTGTCAGTCGTTGCTTTTCGTCCAGATCGAGATCTGGTTGGTCAGATAGGTCTGGGTGGCCTTGAGCGCGAGCAGCTTGGTCTGCATGGCCGAATAGGTCAGCGACAGGCGCTCCTCGTAATTGGTCATCTGGTCGTCCAGCTTCTCGAGCTGGTCGGCGAGCGTGGCCTTGAGCTTGTCGTACACCGACTTGGAGCTGGCGAGCGGGCCGTTGGTCGCGTTCAGATAATCGGTCACATCCTTGAGCGCGCCGGCAATGCCCGGATGGTTCCCGTCGGGAACGGCCGGGTTCAGCATCTGGGTCACGGCCTGCGGATCGGCGGCGATGGCGGCGTCGAGGCGCTTGGTGTCGAGCTTGAGCGTGCCGTCGCGGTTGGTCGAGACGCCGAGATCGGACAGCGTCTTGTAGGCGCCGTCCGAGGAAAGCGTGGTGTTGATCAGCTTGGCCAGCCGGTTCGACATGTCGCGCACGCCGGCGTCGCCCGACAGCACGCCCGCGCCCACGCCATTGGCGGGGGGCGCCATCGCTTCGTTGAGCGCCTTTTTCAGCGTATTGTAGGCCTGGACATATTCCCGGACGAGCTGGCCCATCGTGGCCGTGGGCTGGTTGGTCGCGAGGGTGACGAACGTGCCCGGCGCGGCCTTGTTGAGGTCGATCCGCACATAGGGGATGGCGGTTTTCACCTCGTTGCTGGTGAATTCCATATCGACATTGTCGAGCCTGATCTGGGCATTCTGCGCCGTCTGGCTCCTGGTCAGGGTGCCGCTCGCGCTGTCGAAGGTGAACCGCTGCAGATCGGCGTCGGCATCGCCGCCGGCGGTGACGGTAAAGGCCTGGCTGGCGCCGGTTTGCCCCTTGAGGACAAGGCGCGCGCCGTTGGTGTCCGTCACCACGGAGGCAG
>DATJLC010000167.1:0-15910 GCA_035490755.1 Sphingobium sp. | reverse complement strand
GCCATTGCGAATAGGCATCGACGACGCCGACCTTGCCGCTCGCCTTCCAGGCTCGGTGCATGTCCCTGGCATGGTCGAGATTGGCCGCGCAGGGTATACCGTTATAGACATGCTTGCCGTTGGCGAACGCCGTTTGCACCATCGCATGGCGCAGGATCGGCCGGGTGCCGATGTCGATGATGTCGAGATCCGGATCGGCGCACATGGCCTGCGCGTCCCAGAACGGCCGCTTTATGCCAAAGCGCTCGGCGGCGGCCTCCGCCGTTTCCTGGCGCGACGTACAGATGCTCGTCACCTCGACCCCCGGCAGGGATCGCCACGCGGGCAGGTGCGCCATGGCGCCCCAGTTCGCGCTGATGATGCCGACCTTCAGCGTCATGCCAATCGAGCCGCTTTTTACTCGATCATGCCTAAAACCGTGCCGACCTCATAGGTCTCGCCAGCCGGCATCGCGATCCTGAGGGTTCCCGTGGCGGGAGCCTCGACCTCATTGGCCGACTTGTCCGCTTCCAGCAGGAAGAGCGGCTGTCCTTCGGTGACCTGAGCGCCGTCCTCCGCGAGCCATTCGGAAATCGTGCCTTCGTTCATCGAAAAGCCGATCTTGGGCAGGATGATTTCGGTTGCCATTATGCGTTCTTCCTTTTGGCCAACGGTCGCTGTTTCCGCCCTGCCTATCGACCGGCGGACACAGCACAATGCAGAAATGACGCGACGGCGCGCGCCGCCCCGGAATATCGTTCGTGCGATTTGTCCGACGGCCAGCCTGCCGTGTGGGAACGATCAAGGCAAGACCCGTCACCGGCGAAGCGCGGCCCTCTCCTCAGCGCAATCGGGCTGGCTCGCGCCTCGGGCCGCCACCGCCTCGGCCTTGGCAGCCGCAAGGTCGGCCTGGAATGCAGGGACCACGCCAAGCCGTTCAACGACCGCCACGGCGATCGTCCGGCCTGCCTCCACATCGCTCAGCCAATGCGCGTTGCAGACCCTGCGGCTGTCGCCAAATGCCTTTCCACGCGCGATCAGCGCGCTGGATTGCGCCGGCACGATCTCGGCAAGGATTAGGCCGGTGCCAAAACCGATCGCGCTGTGCCCCGAGGGATAGGAGCCGTCCCTGCGCAGCAGCGCCTCGTCGGCCGGTGTGCAGGTCGGCCGGCCGTTCACCATGAAGGGACGGGCACGCGTATATTTGCGCTTTGCGGCAAAGGTCGCGCCGGCGAAATCGATCATCGCCCGACGCAGCAACCGGTTGATCGCGGGCGTTGCCTGCTCCCCGATCCGGAAACCGGCGGCGCAGGAGAAGACGCCGGTGGAATCCGGCGAGAACAGATCGGCGTCGACCGCCGCCAATCGCCAGCGTGGCGTGCCCTGGATGGCGACTGCCGCTCGCGCCCGCCTGTCGTCGCGCCGCTGCGCGCGCGAACCAGCCTCGGGCGGCGGCGGGAGCAGCGCTGCGCTGTCGGGCATCTGGTCACGCGTCAGATAGCCGGCGCCGCTTGCCAGACGAAGCGCCGGCCGGTCCTCCTGCGCCGCAGCGACACCCTGCCCGATCGTCGCCGCAACGAGAAAGACAACGAACATCGTGCCAGCCAGCTTCATCCCTCTCCTCCGGCGGCGGGGGCGACTTCCTCTTTCAGTCGGGTGCCTGCCGCCTCGTAATCGTCCTTGTAGTAGCGGCTCGCCAGGTAGAACATGAGGGCGGCGGGAATTGCCATGAGCAAGGCGAGCAGCATGGCCACCCGCAATGATTCCTCGCCATGATGCGGGCGGAGCATGTCGCTCATCCAGCCAACCCAGCTCGGCCCGATGCCCATGCCGATCAGATTGATGACAAAGAAGGCGCAGGCCGCGGTGGTCGCGCGTGCCCACACGGGCGGCAGGCTGGTCAGGATCGTGAGGAATGGCGCGGCGAAGAGGCCGCTGACAAGGATCTGGAGACCGATCGCGACGAAGAATATCTCTACCGGACCAGTGAACGCGACGAGCGAGAAGATGCACGATACACCGACCACGATCGCCGCCAGCCATAAATGCCACCTTATGTCCCTGCGCCCGAGATAGTCGGAAACCGGGCCGCCCATCAAATGGCCCAGGATCGATCCCGTACCGAGAGCCACGCCCAGCATGCCGCCGATCGTCGTCGAATCCATGCCGTGCGACCGTTGCAGGAAGGCCGGTATCCACCCGCTCAGACCGGTCGCGAGCAGCGTCTGAATACCTGCCCCCGCCATCAGAAAGGGCAAGGTCCTGATGCGAGTAAGGGTTCTCAAGGTGATGCCGATGTCCGGCTGTGGGATGGTGCGGCGGATGCCGTCCGCCAATCCTTTCCCCACATTTCTGATCGTGAGAAAGACGAGCGGGCCCAGCACCAGGCCCGGCAGGCCCACCAGGATAAGCGCCCAGCGCCAGCCATATTGATCCAGCGCCCAGCCGCCAAACGCCAGCCCGACGCCGGCACCGATCGGGGCACCCAGCAGATAGATCGACATCGCTGTCCCCCGTTGGCGCAGCGGAAACATGTCACTGATAAGCGCCTGTGACGGCGCGGACGCCCCCGCCTCGCCCACCCCCACGCCGATGCGGGCGAGGAACAGCTGCACGAAGTTCTGGGCAAAGCCGGACAGCGCCGTCATCAGGCTCCAGAACGTCACGGCAATGGCGATGATGTTTTTGCGCGACGAGCGATCCGACAGGCGTGCGACGGGAACGCTTACCAGCACATAGGTAATGGCGAAGGCGATCCCCGTAAGCAAGCCGAGCTGGGTGTCGTTGAGCGCGAACTCCTTCCGGATCGGCTCTACGAGGATGTAGAGGATCTGCCGGTCCATCATGCTCGTCGCCAACACCAGAAGCAGCATCAGCAGCACAAAGCCACGATAAGCCATGCTTGGCAGCTGCTCGGCTGCGATCGGGGCCCCTTGGCCGGCGACGTCTGTTTCCACCCTCAACACCGGCTCCTCTCGTTCGGCAGTCCCCGGCGCTCGTTCTTCGTGGCGGGCTGTACCAGTTGCACGATGATCGCCTTGTCGTCCACAACAGTACGCCGTGCAAGGACCAGCACGGACCAGGGCGGCGCTGATCGCCCGTGCGGCTTTGTCGATCCGAATAAGCCTTGGCGTAGGCTGGATCGAGAGGATAGGAGCGCCTCCAGAGGAGTTGCCGCACATGACCCATCACGAACGCCCGCGCCGGAGCGCGCTCTATCTGCCCGCATCGAATGCGAAGGCCATTGCCAAGGCGCGCACCCTGCCCGCCGACATCGTCATTCTCGACCTGGAGGATGCGGTCGCGCCCGAGGCCAAGGCGGAGGCCCGCGCCGCAGCGGTGGCGGCCGTGCGCGAAGGCGGCTTTGGCAAGCGCGAGTTCGCGATCCGCGTGAACGGCAGCGATACCCCCTGGGGAATGGACGACCTGGCCGCCGCCAGCGAGTCCGGCGCCGATGCCATTCTCGTGCCCAAGGTCTATGGGCCGGAGGACATCGAAGCCTATCATGCTGCACTGGCGGGGGCGCCCGCCTCTATGCAGCTGTGGGCGATGATCGAGACCTGCGCCTGCGTCGGGCGGCTCGACGCGATTGCCGCACTCGCCCGATCCACGCGGCTGTCGCTGTTTGTGATGGGCACCAATGACCTCGCCAAGGAGATGCGCGCGCGCCTGACGCCGGAACGCACGCCCTTCCTGCCAATCCTGAGCCTGACCGTTGCCGCCGCGCGCGCGCATGGCGTCGCCTTGCTCGATGGGGTGTGCAACGAGTTTCGCGACCTCGACCTGTTCCGCGCCGAAGCGGAGCAGGGCCTGCTCTTTGGCTTCGATGGCAAGACCGTGATCCACCCGGACCAGATCGCGCCCTGCAATGCGGTCTTCTCCCCCAGCGAGGCGGAATTGCGCTGGTCACAGGCGGTGATCGATGCCTTCGCCATGCCGGAAAATGCCGGCAAGGGCGCGATCAAGGTGGACGGCAGGATGGCGGAACTGCTCCACCTCGAGCAGGCGAGACGGCTGGTCGCCGTGGCCGAGCAGATCGCGGCGGCGGGCTGAGCAGATATTGTGTTCCTGCGAAGGCAGGAACCCAGGATGGTAAGGCGCAGCGTCAAGTCTCCCTGGGCTCCTGCCTTCGCAGGAGCACTGTTAAACCGGAAACGCCCTAAAAAGTCGCGATAATCTGGGGCAGGTCGACCGTGGTGCGGATGCCGGGCGGAGCTTCGCACACGGCAGGCACTGCATTGACCGCGCGGTGCGCGGTGAAGCCGGGGGTGATGCCGGGATAGTCCTCCAGCGTGCAGGGAAAGCCGATGCTGACATCGAGTGGTGTGTCGCCTTCCACCCGGACACGCCAGCCAGATTCGCGCAGGCCCCAATCATGCTCAATGTCGCTGGTGCAATACCAGTTGGCGCGGAAACGGAGTAGCGGCCGGTCGCCGCGCATGCCGCTGACGGTGATGCGCAGGGCGCCAACTGTCCCTTTCTCGATCACGCCCGCCGCGATCCGCGCGGTGCTGCGCGCGGCCGACATCTCGCCCATCGCCTCCACCCTGTCGAACGAGAGGCCGATGGCGTCAGCGATCTGCGCCAGCGAAGCGGCGAAATCATGCTTCACATAGTCAACCTTCGCCTGGTCGAACGCGCCGGGCGGCATGCCAAAGCCCAGGACGTTGAAGATCATGTCCGGCGAGTTGCGGCTCGTCATGTCGGCATATTCGTCGATCGTCAGGCAATCGAGCCGCCGCTGCAGCGACAGCAGCGGCAAGATCATCGCTTCGGTACTGAAACCGGGGCTGCTGCCGGTGCTGTAGATGGACGTGTTGCCAGCGCGGCAGGCATTTTCGATGCGCTGGCGAACGACCGGGTCCATGGTCCGCGGATGATGGAACTCGCCGCGCGTGGTGACGATGTTCTTGCCCGAGGCGAGCAGCCGGCAGACCTCGTCATGATCGATGCCCTGGCGCATGTAGAGCACGCAATCGGCGTCGAGCGCGACGATCTCGTCGACATTGCTGGTCGACAGGACGCCTGTGTCGGCAATGGCACCCGTGAACCCCACATCCCGCTCGGCGAGGCGGGCGGCATCCAGCCCGGCCTTTTCGGGCGTGCTGACGTAGAGGCCGGCGAGCTGCATGCGCGGATGCTCGATCACCGCGCGGAGCGACCGCGTACCGATATTGCCGGTTGCCCACTGGACAACGCGATAGGTCCTTGCAGCCTCGCCCATCTCTCTCGCCGCGATCAGAACTTCGCGCCAACGGAAACGCCCCAGGTGACGGGGGAGCTCCAGGTGTTGCCGATGCCGAAATTATTATACTGGACCTGGGTGCGATAGCGGCTGTTGGTCACATTGTCGCCGAACACCGCGACGGAGTAGCGATCCGAGGCATCGGTCCATTCGGCCCGCAGCGAGAGCACTTCATAATTGCCGCCGGGGAACTGGATACCCGAGGGGCCGAAGAAGAATTTCGACGTGTAGTAGAGGTTGCCCGACAAGGCGATGCTGCCAGAATTTCCCATGTCGGTCGTATAGCTCGCGCCCAGATTGCCCGTGAATTCGGGGGTGCGCTGCATGGTCACGTCTTGCAGGGTGACATTCTGCAGCACGATGAAGGAAGCGCCCTGGCAGGCCGCGCCGAAGGTGCAGCGCGAATAGACCGGCGCGTTGTCGAACTGACGGTAGCGGCCATGGGTCCAGGCGGCGCCGGCATTGACCTCGAAATGCTCGTCGAGCTTGTAGCGCACCTGTCCTTCGACGCCGTAGACGCGCGACTTTGCAGCATTGATGATTTGGGCCGTCGCCTGCCGGAACAGCGAAACCTGAAGGTCCTTATAGTCGTAATAATAAGCGGATAGATCGAGAGACAGCCGCCGGTCGTCATATTTGTAGCCGACCTCAAAGGCGTCGATCTCCTCAGGCCGGACACGGTTACCGGTAGAGCCGCCCACATCCAGAATGCCCGCCTTGTACCCCATGGCAAAGGACGCATAGACGCTCGACTGATCGGTCGGCTTGTAGCGCAGCACCACGCGCGGCGTCACCCTGTCCCCTGTTAGTTCCGGCACGGGGGTCTGGACGCCCGAGAAGGGCACGATGAAGAAGGCGTTCTTCACCACATCGTGGCTGTAGCGCGCGCCCGCCGTCAGGAACAGGTTGGGCATGAGCTCATAAGTGAGGTCGGCAAAGGCCGCATAGGATTCCGTGGTGGTGCCCGATCCGCCCAACGGGATGCCGGCAAAGGGGGCCTGCGGGCCCGGCGTGCCGATCAGCGTCTTCCACTCGTCATCGGTGTTGAGATAGAACAAGCCGGCCGTCCATTGCAGCCTGCCGCCAGGCTTGGAAGTGAGCAGCACTTCCTGGCTGAACGTCTTGTCTTTCACCGGGAGCAGCAGCAGGAAGATGTTCGCCGCCGTGTGGTCCAGATCCTCCACAGTGAAGGAATCCTCGGTGCGATACTGGGTGTAGGAGGTCAGGTCGCCAAAGCCGAGATCGGCCTTGATCGTCATCTGCGCGATGTCCACGCCCGAAAAGAATTCCGAAGGCCCGGAGGTCGCGACTTCATTGGGATTGGTGGTGAATGCGGACGACGGAACATTGGTTCCCGGTCCCAGGTCGGGCATCAGCTGAGGGTCATGAAGGGGGCCGTCATAGATCGGGCCGCCATATATGTTGGTGTTCATGCTGGTCGGATCATCGACTTCCGAATGGGTGTAGCGCAGCAGCACCGAGACGGAGTCGGTCACGTCCAGCTTGAGACCGGTGCGCACCGACCAATTGTCATAGGCACCGTCCCGATCGCTGCCGGTAGTGACATTGCGAACAAAGCCGTCGCCTTTCGCGTACATGCCTTCCAGATCGACGGCGAGGCCCGGCGTGACGCCGAAGGTCAGATAGCCCTGATAGCGCTGCGCGTCGAACCGGCCGTAGGAGGCCTTGAACTCGGCGCCCAGCGTCTCACTGGGCTCCGCGGTGGAGATCAGGATCGCGCCGCCCGTGGTATTGCGGCCGAACAGGGTTCCCTGGGGCCCCTTCAGCACCTGGATGCTGTTGACCTTCATCAACTGAAAGTCGGCGGCCAGCGGATTGGGCGAATAGAAGCCGTCGACATAGATGCCGACATTGGCGCCGCCGCCCGACGTCACCACTGCGGTGCCGACGCCGCGAATGGTCGGCTGGAAGAAATTGGCCTGGCTGTCGAACCGCAGGGCCGGAGCGACCCGGGCTATGTCGGACAGCTGGTTGACGCCCGCGCTGGCGAGTTGATCGCTGCTGAGGTTGGTGATGGTGATCGGCACGTCGACCTGCCGTTCGGCACGGCGTTGCGCGGTCACGATGATGTCGCTTTGGGAAATGATGCCACTCGCGGCGGACGGCTGGTCCTGGGCCTGGACGCTTGCCGGCGCGCTCACCGCAGCCAGCGCGAAAACGGAAATCGCTACGCCTGATCGAAAATTCCCCATAGGTTCTCTTCCCCCTGTTCGGCCTGTTTGTCGGCCTGTGATCGGACGCAGAATATGGATTTCGTTGTCCCGGACAACATTTCCGTAATGATTTTTCTTCGCCCCTGCGCTTTTAAGGGACCATCAGGCCGATATTGTCGTTGCGCGGGTCGAGCGATTCAGCGCGCCAGCGCACCGAGCCGTATGGCCGCACCAACTTGCGGCGGACGCGCGGATGATCGCCGCGCATGTGGAAGCTGTCGGCCAGCGCCTGCACGTCGCGGTCGGACTCGGTCAGCCGACCACGCATGCGCAGATAATCGCCCCAGGTCGGACATTCATAGCGCTCCGTCCACAGCGCCGGATCGGCGATGTCGCGCGCGATCGACCAGTTGAAGCCGCCGTTGCGCTGGCGGATGCGCCGCACCTTTCGCATGATGTCGTAAAAGTCGCGGGCCTTGGCAGGATCGACGGAATAATCGATCTCGATCGTGACGGGGCCCGAACGCAGCGTCAGGTCCAGGGCGACATCGGGTTCGCCTCTGATCTCGACCAGCTCGACGCCTGTCAGCGTCGTCTCCGGCAAGGGCCGACGCAGACCGGCAACCATGCTGACAAGAACGGCCAGGGCAGATACCAGGATCGTGATTTGAATACCCCATGCCTGCGCCACCTGCCCCCAGATAATCGCGCCGGCCGCAATCCCGCCGGTCAGCGCGGAGGAGAAGAGCGACAGCGCGCGCGCCGTGACCCAGCGCGGCGCGGACAACTGGACGGTGACGTTGAGGAGGCCGACCGACAATATGTTGGTGCCGCCGATGACGAAGAAACCGAAGCAGGTCAGGGCCACATTCTGACTGAGTCCCACGATCACCAGCGCCAGCGCCGACGCCACGATGCAGGCGCGCACCGCCGCCTCGGTCGTGAATCGCTCCCGCACGGAGCTTATCGCAAAGGCGCCCGCCACCGCGCCGACACCCGCCGCGCAGAGCAGCAGGCCGAAAGTGCTGGCATTGCCGTGCAGCAGGTCGCGCGCGATCAGCGGGGCGAGCGCGGAATAGGATGCGCTGGCGAGGCCGAACAGCAGCGCCCTGCCGAGCACATTGCGGATCGGCGGCGAGTGGAAGGCGTAGCGCCCGCCCGAGAGGATCGCGCGGTCGATCCGTTCGGGCGGCAGGCGCGCGGGCACATAGCTGCGCTTCCAGATGAAGAAGGCCGCGAAAAGCGGGATATAGCTGACCGCCGTCACCCCGAAAGCCGCCTGGGCACCGGCAGCCGCCACGATGAGGCCGCCAAGCGCCGGGCCAAAGCTGCGCGCGACATTATAGCTGACCGACCCCAGCGCTACCGCTGCAGGCAGCTGTTCGGGACTGACCTGCTCCCGGATCGATGCCTGCCAGGCGGGGCCGAACAGCGCCACGCCCGCGCCGATCAGGGAGCAGAAGATCAGAAGCAGCCAGGGCGAGCTGTAGCCGAGCATCATCAGCACGGTCAGCAGAGCCGAGCAGGAGATCGAGAAGCCGAGACCCGCCAGCGCGGTCTTGCGCTGGTCGAACATGTCGGCGATGGCGCCGGCAGGCACCGCAATGAGCATCAGCGGGATCATCAGCGCCGTCTGGACCAGCGCGACCATGCTGGCTGACGAGGTGAGCCTTGTCATCTCCCAGGCGGCGCCGACGCCAAGGATCAGCTGACCGAAGTTCGAGAACAGGCTGGTCGCCCAGATCGTGCGAAACGTCTTCTCGCGCAGCGGCGCGAACGCACCACCCGATGCTTCCTCGATCCGTTCAACTTTGGCCTCCACAGGCAAGACTCCGTGTTCACGCTTCGGGCAAGACGCGGATGATGGTTCGCGACTGCCAGACGAACTCGGTATGCGAGAGTCGTGCTCAAGGAAAGCCGTTAGGCGCAATCCGCCGGTAAAGGCAGGGTCTCGCGTGTGCGGGAATGCGCGCGCGGATCAGCTCGGCAGGTCGGTCTTGCCCATCAGGTGCAGGTCGACCGAACGGGCGCACTGCCGCCCTTCGCGGATCGCCCAGACGACGAGGCTCTGGCCCCGGCGCATGTCGCCGCATGCGAAGATGTTGCCCTCGCTGGTGGCATATTCCTTGACGTTGGCCGCGACATTGCCGCGCGGGTCGAGCGCCACGCCCGCCTGCTCGATGAGGCCGGCCGTGTTGGGGCCGACAAAGCCCATGGCGAGCAGCAGCAGGTCGGCCTTCAGCGTGAAGTCGCTGCCGGGGATTTCCTGCATCCGGCCGTCCACCCACTCGACGCGGGCGCATTCAAGGCCCACGAGCTGGCCGTTATTGCCAACCGCGCGCTTGGTGATAACCGACCATTCGCGCTCGCAGCCTTCCTCATGGCTTGAGGAAGTGCGCAGCTTGAGCGGCCAGTTGGGCCAGCTGAGCGCCTTGTTCTCCTTGACCGGTGGCTTGGGCATGATCTCGAGCTGGGTGACGGAGGCCGCGCCCTGACGATTGGAGGTGCCGACGCAGTCCGAGCCGGTGTCGCCGCCGCCAATGACGACGACATGCTTGCCGGTCGCGACCAGCGATCCGCGCGGTGCCGCGCGCATCTCGTCGTCGCCGGCGTTGCGCTTGTTCTGCTGGGTCAGGAATTCCATGGCAAAGCGCACGCCCGGCAGCTCGAAGCCCGGAATCTCCAGCGGGCGCGGCTTTTCCGCGCCGCCCGCCAGCACCACCGCATCGAAATTCTCACGCAGGGAATCGACCGAGACCTGGACGCCGACCTCGGTGCTGGTGCGGAAGGTGACGCCTTCGGCCTCCATCTGCACCAGGCGGCGGTTGATCAGGTGCTTTTCCATCTTGAAGTCGGGAATGCCGTAGCGGAGCAGGCCGCCCATGCGGTCGTTCTTCTCGAACAACGTCACCGAATGGCCGGCGCGCGCCAGCTGCTGCGCGCAGGCCATGCCGGCCGGGCCGGAGCCGACCACGGCGACCGACTTGCCGGTCTTGCGCGCCGCCACCTGCGGCACGATCCAGCCTTCCTGCCATCCACGATCGACGATCGCGCATTCGATCGACTTGATCGTGACCGGCGCGTCCTCGATATTGAGAGTGCAGCTCGCCTCGCACGGCGCGGGGCAGATGCGGCCGGTGAATTCCGGGAAGTTGTTGGTCGAATGCAGCACTTCGAGCGCATTCTTCCAGTCATCCTCATAGACCAGATGGTTCCAGTCCGGGATGATGTTGTTCACCGGGCAGCCGTTGTGACAATAAGGAATGCCGCAGTTCATGCAGCGGGCCGCCTGGTCGCGCAGGGCAGTCTCGCCCATGGGAACGACGAATTCGTTCCAGTTCTTCAGGCGCTCCTCGGGCTTCAGATAGCCGCGATCCTTGCGGTCGATCTCGAGGAATCCGGTCGTCTTTCCCACCTATTTGTCTCCGATCATTCTGCGGCCTGGCTTGCGGCAACGAGGCGCTCGGCCTCCAGCTGCTGCAAAGCCCGGCGATAGTCGCGCGGCATCACCTTGACGAACTTGCCAAGCGTGGTCTGCCAGTCGTCCAGCAAGGCCCTCGCGCGGGCGCTGCCGGTGTACAGATGGTGCCGCTCCAGGAGGATGCGCAGGCGGTCGGCATCATGCCGCAGCATGTCGCCCATGCCATAATCATGCACGTCGAGCGGCCGCTGGGACGGGCGGCCGAGGCCCTCGTCCTCATCCTGCTCGACGCTGATCGGCTCGATGTCGACCATCGCCTGGTTGCAGCGGTCGCGGAAGGCGCCGTCCTCGTCATAGACATAGGCGATGCCGCCGGACATGCCGGCCGCGAAGTTGCGGCCCGTCGCGCCCAGCACGGCGATGACGCCGCCGGTCATATACTCGCAGCCATGGTCGCCCGTGCCCTCGACAACGGCGACCGCGCCCGAGTTGCGCACGGCAAAACGCTCGCCCGCGACACCCTGGAAATAGGCCTCGCCGGCGATCGCGCCATAGAGCACGGTGTTGCCGACGATTATATTGTGGAGCGGATCGCGGTTCACATGCGCCGGCTGGCGCACGATCACCCGGCCGCCCGACAGGCCCTTGCCGACATAGTCATTGGCGTCGCCCGTCAGCTCCAGCGTCACGCCATGTGCGAGGAATGCGCCAAAGCTCTGGCCCGCAACGCCGGTCAGGCGCACGGCGATGCTGTTGTCGGGCAACCCCTCATGACCGTAGCGGCGCGCCACCTCGCCGGAGAGCATGGCGCCGACCGTGCGGTTGACGTTGCAGACGCTGCGTTCGATCCGCACCGGCTCGCCCTTTTCGAGCGCGGGCGCGGCGGCGGCGATCAGATCATTGTCGAGCGCTGCCTCCAGGCCGTGGTCCTGCGTGATCGTCTGGTGGAGGCTGCCGTTCATGCGCGCCTCCGCCTGGAAGAGCAGGCGCGACAGGTCGATGCCATGCGCCTTCCAGTGATCGACGGCGCCGCGCATGTCGAGGCGGTCGACCCGGCCGATCATCTCGTCGAGCTTGCGGAAGCCCATGTCCGCCATGATCTGGCGCAGTTCCTCGGCGACGAAGAAGAAATAGTTGATGACATGCTCGGGCTGGCCGGTGAAGCGCTTGCGCAGCACGGGGTCCTGCGTCGCCACGCCGACAGGGCAGGTGTTGAGATGGCATTTGCGCATCAGGATGCAGCCGGCCGCGATCAGCGGGGCAGTGGCAAAGCCGAACTCGTCCGCGCCGAGGAGGGCGCCGATGGCGACGTCCCGGCCGGTCCTGAGGCCGCCGTCGACCTGCACCGCGATGCGCGAGCGCAGGCCATTGAGGAGCAGCGTCTGCTGCGTCTCGGCAAGGCCGATCTCCCACGGGCTGCCGGCATGGGTCAGCGAGGTGAGCGGCGAGGCGCCGGTGCCGCCTTCATAGCCCGAGATGGTGACGTGATCCGCGCGCGCCTTTGACACGCCCGCCGCGACGGTGCCGACGCCGACTTCGGAGACGAGCTTCACCGAGATGCGCGCGCCGGTGTTGACGTTCTTCAGATCGTGGATGAGTTGGGCCAGATCCTCGATCGAATAGATGTCGTGATGCGGCGGCGGCGAGATGAGACCGACGCCGGGCGTCGAATGGCGCACGCGGGCGATGTTCTTGTCGACCTTGTCGCCGGGCAGCTGGCCGCCCTCGCCGGGCTTTGCGCCCTGCGCCATCTTGATCTGGATGTCGTCGGCATTGACGAGATATTCCGCAGTCACGCCAAAGCGGCCCGAAGCAACCTGCTTGATCGCCGAGCGCATGGAATCGCCATTGGGCAGCGGCGTGAAGCGGTCCGGCTCCTCGCCGCCCTCGCCCGTGTTCGACTTGCCGCCGATGCGGTTCATCGCCACCGCCAGCGTCGTGTGCGCCTCGCGGCTGATCGAGCCGAAGCTCATTGCGCCGGTGGCGAAACGCTTGACGATCTCGGACGCAGGCTCGACCTCGTCGAGCGGCACCGGCTTGTCGGCCAGCTTGAGCTGCATCAGGCCGCGAATGGTCAGCAGCCGCTCGTTCTGCTCATTGATGGTACGGGCGAACGCCTCATAGCGTTCCTTGCTGTTGCCGCGCACGGCATGCTGGAGGTCCGCGATGTTCTGGGGCGTCCAGGCATGCTCCTCGCCGCGCACGCGATAGGCATAGGCGCCGCCGACATCGAGCATGTTGCGGTAGATCGGATTGTCACCGTAGGCGGCCGCGTGACGGCGGACCGTCTCTTCCGCTACCTCGGCAAGGCCGATGCCCTCGATGGTTGTCGCGGTGCCGGTGAAAAAATGCTCGATGAACGTGCTCGACAGGCCGACCGCGTCGAAGATCTGCGCGCCGCAATAGCTCTGATAGGTCGAGATGCCCATCTTGGACATGACCTTCAGAATGCCCTTGCCGATCGCCTTGATATAGTTCTTCTGCACCTCATAAGTGCTGAGCGGCAGCGCCTGACGCACGCGGATTTCCTCCAGCGTGTCGAAGGCAAGATAGGGGTTGATCGCTTCGGCGCCATAGCCCGCGAGCACGCAGAAATGATGCACCTCGCGCGCCTCGCCCGTCTCGACGACAAGGCCAGTCTGCATGCGCAGGCCCTGCTTGACGAGATGGTGGTGGACGGCGGCGGTGGCAAGCAGCGCCGGCATGGCGATGCGGTCCGCGCTCTGCGTCCGGTCGGACAGGATCAGGATGTTCTTGTCGGCAAGCACCGCCTCGGTGGCCGCCCAGCACATCTCCTTGATCGCACCAGCGAGGCCCGCGGCCCCCTCGGCCGCGTCCCATGTGATGTCGATCGTCGCCGTACGGAACGCGCCGTCGAGGGACGCCTCGGTGGAGCGGATCTTGGCGAGGTCGGTATTGGTCAGGATCGGCTGATCCACCTCCAGGCGCTTGTGCGCGCCGGCCTGGCGGCCGAGCAGATTGGGCCGGGGGCCGATCATCGACACCAGCGACATGACCAGCTCCTCGCGGATCGGATCGATCGGCGGGTTGGTCACTTGGGCGAAGTTCTGCTTGAAATAGTCGTAGAGCAGGCGCGACCGGTTCGACAGCACCGCGATCGGCGTGTCGGTGCCCATGGAGCCGATCGGATCGTCGCCATTGCGCGCCATCGGCTCGAGGAACTTGGCGATGTCCTCCTGCGTGTAGCCAAACGCCTGCTGGCGATCGAGCAGCGACTGGGGATCATTGGGCAGCGCGGCATGCTCCTGCGCCTCGACGACCTCCAGATCCTTGAGCTTGTACTGCGCCGCCTCGAGCCACTTGGCATAGGGCGCGGCGCTCGCGAGGCTGGCCTTGATCTCCTCGTCCTCGATGATGCGACCCTCCTCCATGTCGATGAGGAGCATCTTGCCGGGCTGCAGGCGCCATTTGCGAACGATATTCTCCTCCGCGATCGGCAGCACGCCCGATTCCGACGCCATCACAACATGGCCGTCGTCGGTGACGCAGAAGCGCGCGGGCCTGAGGCCGTTGCGGTCGAGGGTCGCGCCGATCTGGCGCCCGTCGGTGAAGGCCACGGCGGCCGGGCCGTCCCACGGCTCCATCAGCGCGGCGTGATATTCGTAGAAGGCCTTGCGCGCCGGGTCCATCAGCGGATTGCCCGCCCAGGCTTCCGGGATCAGCATCATCACCGCATGGGCGAGCGAATAGCCGCCCGCGACCAGCAGATCGAGCGCGTTGTCGAGGCAGGCCGTGTCCGACTGGCCGTGCGGAATGATCGGCCACATCTTGTCGAGGTCGGCGCCCAGCAGCTCGGACTCCATCGACCGGCGGCGGGCGTTCATCCAATTCACATTGCCGCGCACCGTGTTGATCTCGCCATTGTGGGCGATCAGGCGATAGGGGTGCGCGAGCTTCCAGCTCGGAAAAGTATTGGTCGAGAAACGCTGGTGCACCAGGGCGATCGCGGAGGTGGCCAGCGGGTTGCGCAGATCCTCGTAGAAGCTGCCGACTTGCCCCGCGAGCAGCAGGCCCTTGTAGACGATGGTGCGGGTCGAGAAGGACGGCATGTACAGCTCGTCGAGGCCGGACAGCCCCTCCTTCTTCGCCATTTCCGCAAGCGGGTTCAGCGTCTGCTTGCGGATCGCGAGCAGCTTGCGCTCGAACGCGTCCTGATCGGCGCAGCTCTCGCCCCGGGCAATGATCGCCTGGCGGATGACCGGCATCTCGTCGAGCACGGCCTGGCCCAGGCCCGTGGTGTCGACGGGCACGTCACGCCAGCCGACCAGCCGCTGACCTTCCTTGACGATCAGCTTTTCGAAATAGGCGATGGCGAAATCACGCGCGGCGGCGTCGCGCGGCAGGAAGCACATGGCAACCGCATAGTCGCCCGGCTGCGGCAGGACCAGGTCAGCGCCGGCCGCCCAGTCGCGCAGCAGATCGTCGGGAATCTGAATCAGGATGCCGGCGCCGTCGCCCAGCAGGGGGTCGGCGCCCACGGCGCCGCGATGATCGAGCTTCAGCAGAATCTCGAGGCCACGCGCGATGGTCTGATGCGACCTGTCACCCTTGATATTCGCAATGAAACCGACACCGCATGCATCATGCTCATTACGCGAATCGTACAAACCCTGGTTCTGCGGATAGCTCATCCCGCGCATATTCCTTCCATCCCGGCACGATGTGGCCGGGTTCATTGGCGGGTGTGCTATACATATCTCGCTCGGAGAAGGAAGACTCCAAAGGCGATTTCGTGGAAGCACAAGCCCGCGACGCCGCATTATCTGATGCGCCGGTCCGGTGGCTGCAAATTCTCGCCAGTGCCGGTTCGACGGCGACCGAGGCGAAGGCCGCTAAATGCCGCAAATGGCGCTTGATCGCAAGTGCCGGCTCCGCGCGGTCAAATTGCGGCGCACCCGGGGCAGTCCCAGCTCGGTCCGGCCACGCCTTTTTAATCGGTTCATCCCTGTTGATGGTGCGGCCTGCTGGGCTAAGGACAGGAAAAATTCATTTCACGACAAAGCGGGACATGCAGATCGACGATTCAACCGACACGGCTTCGCCGCCGCCAGCGCCCTTCAGCATCCTGAT
>DATJLC010000166.1:0-7698 GCA_035490755.1 Sphingobium sp. | reverse complement strand
ACCGGCTGGACCGCGGTCGGATCGACGTCGCGCTGACGGTGGTGCGCCCGCATCATGCGCGTTTCCGTCCCGAGACGCTGCGCAGCGAGCGCTACATGATGGTGCTGCCGCGCGACCATGCGCTCGCCAGCCTCGATTGCGTCGAGGCGGAGCAACTGGCCGGCGACCGGATGGTCGTGCGCCAGCATTGCGAGGCGCTGCCGGAGATCAGCCGTTTCTTTACCGAACATGGCGTAAGACCGCGCTTCGTGCTGAAGACCACCAGCGACGCGCGGATGCTGGCGGTCGTCCGCACGGGCGCTGGAATCGGGATGATGCCGGAGAGCTTTCACGATCCGCTCGTCCGTCTCGTCCGGGTGGTGGATTTCGATCTTCAGCGGGAGATCGGTCTGCTCTATGCCCCCGCGCGCGATACATTACGCTATGATATCAGTCCGTTCATCACGCTCGTCCGGGAGCATTATGGCCGGGCATGAAGGGAGCAAAGGCGCATGAGCGAACAGATCGAAGTCCAGCATTACGGCCATGTCGCGCTGGTGAGCTTTCACAATCCGCCGCATAATCATGCGACCGTCGGCCTGATGCGCGGCCTTGCCGACACGCTCGAACGCCTGGATGTGGTGCGGGATGTGCGGGCCGTGGTGCTGGCGTCGGAGGGCAAATCCTTCTGCGCGGGCGCTGACCTCGTCTCGGCCAATGGCTTCGGCGCGGTGGGCGATGATCCGCTGCGCGAATTCTACGATCAGGTGATCCGCATATTCGAACGCCACAAGCCGATCGTGGCGGCGGTCCAGGGTGCCGCCATCGGCGCTGGCCTGGGCCTGGCGGTGGCCGCCGACTTTCGCGTCGCCACGCCGGAGGCGCGCTTTTCGGCCAATTTCGTCAAGCTCGGCTTCCATCCGGGCTTCGGGCTCACCTGCACACTGCCCCGCCTGATCGGGCATCAGCGGGCGGCCGAGATGTTCCTGACCGGCAAGCGCTACAAGCCGGAGGAGATCGCCGACTGGGGTTTCATCGACCGCATGGCGGACGCGGATAGTCTGCGCGAAACGGCGATCGTCTTCGCGACCGAGATCGCCGAGAACGCGCCGCTGGCGCTGCTTTCGATCCGCGCGACCTTGCGCGGCAACCTCGCCGAGCAGGTCAAGGCGGCGCTCGGCACCGAGCATCAGGAGCAGCTCAGGCTCAAGAAGACGGACGACTATGCTGAGGGCCTGAAGGCCGTGGCGGAGCGCCGTCCGGGCAATTTCCGGGGGCACTGAGCCGGCGGGGATCGTTGCAAATTCGTCATTCCTGCGAAAGCGGGAAACGTAGTTCGGCGCAAGCCAATCCAGGGTCGCAGGCGCGGTTTTACGTGGCTCTGGATCCCCGCTTCCGCGGGGATGACAGTAAACAAGTGGAACATGCAAATCCTCCGGCGGGGGAGGGAACCCGCGCCGCGCTCTCCACTTTCAGCATTGGTGAAAAGCGAGGCAGGAGAGAGCCCGGCGACGGGCACCATCGTCGATCCGCGCGAGGCGGCGGAGAATGCCGGCCTCGTTTACATGACCGACGATGCGCCGGGCATAAGGCGGCGGCGCAGCGGCAAGGGGTTCCGCTATGTGGACCCGGATGGCAAGCCGGTCCGCGAGGAGGCGGCGCTGGCCCGCATCCGCAAGCTCGCCGTGCCGCCGGCCTGGACCGACGTGTGGATCTGCCCGACGCCCGAGGGGCATATCCAGGCGACCGGACGGGATGCCAAGGGGCGCAAGCAATATCGCTATCATGAGCGCTTCCGCGAGGTGCGCGACAGCACCAAATATGAGCATATGCTCGAATTCGCGGCCGCGCTCCCCGCCATCCGCGCCCGCATCGACGCGCATCTGCGCCTCCCCGGCCTGCCGCGCGAGAAGGTGCTGGCCGCCGTCGTCCGGCTGCTCGAGACCACGATGATCCGCATCGGCAACGAGGATTATGCCCGCCAGAACAAGAGCTATGGCCTCACCACCCTGCGCGACCGCCATGTCGCGGTGGACGGCAGCGAGCTGAAATTCCGCTTCAAGGGCAAGAGCGGCAAGGAATGGCGCCTCAGCCTCAAGGACCGGCGCATCGCGAGGATCGTGAAGGCCAGCCAGGAGCTGCCAGGCCAGCGCCTCCTCCAATATGTCGACGAGGCGGGCGAGCGGCGTGAGGTCAGCTCGGGCGACATCAACGCCTATCTGCGCGAAATCTCCGGCCGCGACATCACCGCCAAGGATTTCCGCACCTGGAACGGCACCGTGCTCGCCGCGCTCGCGCTCGCCGAATATGAGAAGGTCGACAGCCAGGCGGCGGCCAAGCGGAACATCCGGGCGGCGATAGAGGCCGTCGCCGCCCGCCTCGGCAACACTCCGACCGTGTGCCGCAAATGCTATATCCACCCGGAGATATTCGCCAGCTATCTGAACGATGCCCTGGTCCTGGAAGCGCGCGAGGAGGTCGAGAAGGAATTGCGCGAGGAGACCAGCCGGCTCAGGCCCGAGGAGGCCGTCGTGCTGGCGTTCCTGCACAGCCGGCTGGCGGCGAAGCCCGGCTGATCCTCATGGCAGGATGCGGCGCGCGAGCAACAGCGTGTCGGCGACGATCCGCAAGGGCTCCGTGTCGATGTGGCTCCGGCGAGTCGCCACCAGCTCCGCGAAACGCGCGTAGAGGGCGGGATATTCGCCTGCCCCCCCGGCAATCGGTGAATCGTCATTGATCTGGAGCATGGCGCCGCCGTCGGACAGGAGCAGGCGGGTGCCCGCGCCCGTCTCGATCGCGATGGTCCAGCGCTCCTGTCCCTTGTGCCGCCAGTCCATATGTGCCTCGATGCGGCCGTTGGCGTCGGCGCAGGCCATCTCCAGGCGCGCGGCCGCCGGCTGCTGTCCCCGCGCCTCCATGACCAGTTCGGCCGAGCGCACCAGGAGCGGTGCGGGGGCAAGGCGGGTTGCGATGGAAAGGGCATTGATCCCGGCGTCGAACACCCCGAAGCCACCAGCCTGCCATATCCAGTCCTGGCCGGGATGCCATTTCTCGACATCCTCCAGCCATTCGATGCGCAGGGCGCGAAGGCCCTCGCGCGCGACGACCTCCGCCGCGCGGGCCACCGGTGCGTTGAACTGCGCGTGCCAGGTGGTGAACAGGCTCCGGCCCAGCCGCGATGCGAGGGCGGCGAGGTCCGCCACCTCGCCCAGCGTGGCCCCCGGCGGCTTTTCCAAGAGTGCGTCGGCCCCTGCCTCCAGGCAGTATCTGGCAATGGCATGGCGGGGGCCGGGCGGGGTGCAGATCGCGACCGCATCCGGCCTTATGCTCGCCAGCATCTCCCGATAGTCGCGGTACACCGGCACGCCCGCATCCTCCGCCCCGGCGCGCGTCGCCACGGCCACCAGGGCGAAGGCGGGATCGGCCGCGATGGCGGGAATATGCTGGTCCCGCGCGATCTTGCCGAAGCCGATGATCGCGATGCGGATGTCAGCCATGGACAGCCGCGCCGCCCAGCGCCTCGACAAAGGCCCGCGCCTGCGCGCCGACTTGCGCCGGGGACTGGCCGGGCCGGTAGAGCGCGCCGCCAAGGCCGAAACCGCTGGCGCCGGCGTCGAGATATGCCGGCATTGCCGCCGGGGTTACGCCGCCCACCACCAGCAGCGGCACGTCCGGCGGCAGCACCGCGCGCTGCGCCTTCACCACCGCCGGCGATGCTGCCTCCGCCGGAAACAGCTTGAGCGCATGGGCGCCGGCCTTCAGTGCGACGAACGCCTCGCTCGGGGTGAAATAGCCCGGAACCGAGATCATGCCCGCCGCCACCGTCGCTTCGATCACCGCCGGGTCTGTGCAGGGCGAGACGATGAGGCGGCCGCCGGCTTGGCGGACGCGCGTCACCTGATCCGGCTCCAGCACCGTGCCCGCGCCCACCACCGCGCGCTCGCCCAGATGCGCGGCCAGGCGCTCGATGCTGCGCAGGGGATCGGGCGAGTTGAGCGGCACCTCGATGATGCGCAAGCCCGCCTCGAACAGCGCATCGCCCACCGCCATGACCGCGTCTGGCGTCACGCCCCGGATGATCGCGACCAGCGGGCATTGCGCCAGCGCGGCCGTGAAGATTTCGCTTGGTGCCATCACATATTCTCCACCAGCAGCCGGGCGCCGGCCAGGAACGCCTGCTCGCCATTGGTTTCGCTGGATGTCCGGCCGGCTTCCCCCAGGGCCGCCGCATAGAGCGACGTCAGATAGGGATCGCCGATCAATGCGACCGGCTGTCCCTGATCGATCAGGCCAAGGCCGACCTTCAGGTCCGCGCCGACCAGGAGGCCGCTCGTAAAAGCCGCGGCATCGGCCGGCGCCAGGGCGCCGAGCAGGCCACGCGCCCGCACCGAGAACAGGTCCGCGGTCAGTTCGCAATGCGACAGCGAGCGCCTGACGCCCGCCAGGAAGCTGGGGCCAGGAGATACCGGCGCGCGGAGCTGTTCGGACAGGATGCTGTGCTTCTTGAGCAGCGCAAACAGCTCGCCCGTCATGACGCTGCGAAAGCCGATGATCGCGCCGCCCGACAACAGCACCCATTTGCTGTGGGTGCCGGGGTGGCAGGCGATGCCGTCGGGCGGGATCAGGCCCGACGCCGCCGCGCCCAATATCTGCACCTCCTCGCCGCGCATGACATCGGCATGTTCGGGATCGGCGACCCGGATCCCGGGGACGATCGCGGCGTCATAGCCGGAGATGATCTTGAGCCCGCCGAGCAGCGTGTCCATGTCGGCCGGGCAATCGACATAGGGCGCCTCGATCCAGCCTCGGTTTGACCCGATCATGCCGGCCAGCAGGATCGGCCCCTCGCCGAGCGCGAAGCGGATCTCGTCCGCCGCCGCGCGGAAGCCCGCCCGATCGATCGACAGCACGCCGCGCCCATCGGCCAGGCGGTCAACAACCGCGCCGCTGTCGTCCACCGCATAGGCACGGCGGTTGGTCGTCCCCCAGTCCACAGCGATGTATCGCACTGCCTTCACGCCGGAGCCTCCATGCCATGGAGGCGTAACGCGCAACTCCGGCGAACGTGGCACGCGCAGGGGCAACTTTGTCGGCGAGGCGGCGTTGTTCCACCCATGAACGCGATCGACAGCGCCTTGTCCCCGCGCCTGGTGGTGGCGTGCGCCGCGCAACTGGGAGAGGGGCCAGTGTGGGTCGCACGGGACGCGGCGCTCTACTGGGTGGACATCAAGGCGCCCCGGATCTGGCGGTGGCAGCCGGCAAGCGAGCAGGTCCGCAACTGGGAGCCGCCATGCCGGGTCAGCGCCATCGCGCCCCGCGCGCGCGGCGGGTTCGTGGCGGCGACCGACAGGGGCTTTGCGCTGATCGATCTGGCGGCCGAGCGTTACGACTTCATTGGCGATCCGGAGGCCGACCGGCCCGGCAACCGCTTCAACGACGGCAAGGTGGACCGCCAAGGCTGCTTCTGGGCGGGCACCATGGACGATGCCGAACAGGCGGCGAGCGGCGCGCTCTACCGGCTCGATGCCGGCCTCAACTGGGAGCGGTTCGACGAAGGCTATGGCGTCACCAACGGGCCGGCCTTCAGCGCCGACGGCGCCTTCCTCTACCATAGCGATTCCGTGAAGAGGGAAGTCTACCGCTTTCCCGTCGGTGCGTCAGGCCGGCTTGGCGCCCGCGCGCCGTTCCTGCGCTTTGGGCCGGAGCATGGCTATCCCGACGGCATGACGACGGACGCGGACGGCTGCCTGTGGATCGCGTTCTGGGACGGGGCCTGCGTTCGCCGTTTCGCGCCCGATGGCACGCCGCTCGCCCGCATCGACCTGCCCGTGCCGAGGCCGACAAGCTGTGCCTTTGGCGGCGAGGCGCTCGACCAGCTGTTCATCACATCGGCATGGACGGGCCTGGGGGAGGGCGAGCTTGCCGCCTGGCCGCTCTCCGGCGCGCTGTTCGCGGTCGAACCGGGCGTGCGCGGGTCGGAGCAGCCATTGTTCGCCGGATAAGGGGAGACAGCATGGCCAACTTCATGTTCTGTACGGGCATCGAGAACAGCATCCCGACCATCCACCACGGCCGCACCCGCGTCGACCAGATGGAGGCGAGCGGCCATTATCGCCTGTGGCGCGACGATTTCGACCGGGTCCAGGATCTCGGCATTCATTTTCTGCGCTTCGGGCCGCCGCTCCACCGGACCTATCTGGGCCCGGACCATTTTGATTGGGAGTTCGCCGACCTCACCATGGGCGATCTGCGCCGCCGCGACATCACCCCGATCGTCGATCTCTGCCATTTCGGCGTGCCGGACTGGATCGGCAATTTCCAGAACCCGGATTTCCCGATGCTGTTCGCCTCCTATGCCGCCGCCTTTGCCGAGCGCTATCACTGGGCGCAGCTCTACACGCCGGTCAACGAGATGTTCATCTGCGCCGTCTTCTCCGCCCAATATGGCTGGTGGAACGAGCAGTTGCGGAGCGACCAGGCCTTCGTCACCGCGCTCAAGCATCTGGTCAAGGCCAATGTGCTGGCGATGAAGGCGATATTGATGCGCCGCGCGGATGCCATCTTCATCCAGAGCGAATCCTCGGAATATTTCCACGCCGACAGCCCCGGTGCGATCGGTCCGGCGGAAATCATGAATTCCAGGCGCTTTCTCAGCCTCGACCTTAATTACGGCCGGCGCGTCGACAGCGAGATGTACGAATTCCTGACGGATAACGGGATGACGCGGGACGAATATCACTTCTTCCTCGGCAATCGGCTGAAACAGCATTGTATCCTCGGCAATGATTATTACTGCTCCAACGAGCATCGGGTGCATGCGGACGGTCGCACATGGGCGGCGGGCGAGGTCTTCGGCTACACCGAGATCACGCGGCAATATTACAACCGCTATGGCCTGCCGGTCATGCACACGGAGACCAATTGCCGGGAGGGGCCGCGCGGCGACGAGGCAGTCAACTGGCTGTGGAAGGAATGGGCCAATGTGCTGCGGCTGCGCAACATCGGCATTCCGACGGTCGGATTCACCTGGTACTCGCTGACCGATCAGATCGACTGGGACACGGCGCTGCGCGAACAGAACGGCAATGTGAACCCGCTTGGCCTCTATGATCTGGACCGCAACATCCGGGCGGTCGGCGAGTCCTACAAGCAGCTGATCAAGGACTGGCGCGACGTCCTGCCGGCGCAGAGCGTCTGCCTGGTCGTGCCGGTGGTGCCGCCGTCCAAGGCGGGCGGCGAGGAAGCGGAGGAGCAGGAGCAGCGGGCCGAGCGGATGCGCCGCCGTCTCCATCCGCAGATCGGCTCGACGGAGGAGGTCGGCCGGTGAAGATCGCACGGATCGAGACATTTCATGTGCCGCCGCGCTGGCTGTTCGTGCGGGTCGAGACCGAGGACGGCCGGGCGGGCTGGGGCGAGGCGAGCCTGGAGGGCCACGCCGATGCCGTAGACGGCGCGTTCGAGGCGCTGCGCGACCGTTTCCTGGGGCACGACGCCCGCCGTATCGAGGACATCTGGCAGATCGGCTATCGCGGTGGCTTCTACCGGGGCGGGGCGGTGCTGATGAGCGCGCTTGCGGGCCTCGATCAGGCGCTGTGGGACCTCAAGGGCCGCGCCCTCGGACTGCCGGCCTGGGAGATGCTGGGCGGCCTGGTCCGCGACAAGGTGCGCGCTTATGCCTGGATCGGCGGCGACCGGCCGCACGAAGCGGCGGAAGCCGCC
>DATJLC010000165.1:0-1962 GCA_035490755.1 Sphingobium sp. | reverse complement strand
CGGGCCGTCTGGCGCGTATCCGGGCCGAGGTGGCGGGCGCATGAGCTGGCGGAGCGCGCGGCTGATCCTGCTGGCGCTGGGCGTTGCCATTGCCTTCGCCTTTTCGCTGCTCGCGGGCAAGGTGTGGATCGCGCCCTGGTCGATTGTGGCGGGCAGTCCGCAGTCGTGGATCATGGCCGAGCTGAGACTGCCCCGCGCGATCCTGGGCATGGTGGTGGGCGCCGGCTTGGGCATGGCGGGCGCGGCGCTGCAGGGCTATAGCCGCAATCCGCTGGCCGATCCCTCGATCCTCGGCATTTCGGCGAGCGCCGCGCTGGGCGCTGTCGCCGCGATCTTCATCGGCGCGGGCGGGCAGGTGTTCGTGCTGGCCGCCGCCGCCATGGCCGGCGCATTTGGGGCGGTGCTGCTGCTCGGCATGCTGGCGGGAAGCAGTGCGAGCGCGGTCGCCTTCATTCTGGCGGGGACGGTGCTGTCTTCGCTTGCGGCCTCGTTGACCGCGCTGCTCATCAGCCTGGCGCCCAATCCCTTTGCCACGTCCGAGATCATCACCTGGCTGATGGGCGCGCTCACCGACCGGGGCTGGCGAGAGGTGAGCTTTGCCGTCCCGCTGATCGCGGCGGGCGCTGCCCTGTTCTGGACTACGGCGCGGGCACTCGATGCGCTGACGCTGGGCGAGGCGGTGGCGCGGTCGCTGGGCGTCAATCTGGTGCGCCTGCAATTGCTGCTCGCCGTGTCGCTGGCGTTGACCGTGGGGGCATCGGTGGCGGCGACGGGGGTGGTCGGCTTCGTCGGCCTGATCGTGCCGCATCTGCTGCGGCCGGCTTTTGGCTCGCAGCCCTCGCAATTGCTGCTGCCCTCCATGCTTGGCGGGGCGATGCTCGTCCTGCTGGCGGACGCGCTGGTGCGCCTGACGCCGGGCGCGGGTGAACTGCGGCTGGGCATTGCGATGGCGTTGATCGGGGCGCCCTTCTTCTTCGCGCTGCTGATGAAGCTGCGCCGGGAGATGGCGTGATGCTGGCGGCGTATGAAGTTGTGGTGCGGGCCGGATCGCGCGCGCTGCTCGCGGGGATTTCCGCCGCGCTGAAACCCGGCCGGGTGACGGCCGTGCTTGGCCCCAATGGCGCGGGCAAGTCCACCTTGCTGCAGTGCCTGGCGGGTCTGCGCACGCCGGCGGGCGGTGAGGTACGGCTAGACGCGGTATCGCTGCACATGCTGGGCGCACAGAATCGTGCGAAGCGTATCGGCTATCTGCCGCAGCAGGCGCAACTGCACTGGAACATCCATGTCCATGCGCTGGTCGCGCTGGGCCGCTATCCGCTACGCGCGCGCTATGGCCCGCTGTCGGCCGCCGATGAGGCCATGATCGCAGGCGCGCTCGCCCGGATGGATGCAGCGCATCTCGCCGGCCGGCAGGCGGGCACGCTCTCCGGCGGCGAGCTGGCGCGCGTCCTTCTTGCCCGGGTGCTGGCGGGGGAACCGGACTGGATCCTCGCCGACGAGCCGTTCGCGGCATTGGACGTGGCGCACCGCTTTGACCTTGCCGCCCATCTGCGCGCGATCGCGGCGGCGGGCACGGGTGTGGTCGTCGTCCTCCACGATGTCGCTTTGGCGGGGCGGCTGGCGGATGACATATTGCTGCTGGACAAGGGACGCCTGGTGGCGAGCGGTCCGGCTGCGACGGTGCTGGACGGGCCGGAGCTGGAGCAAGTGTTCGGCGTCAGCATGGACCGCCATGTTCATGAGGACGGGACCGTCAGCCTGATTCCCGTCCGCCGCTTTTCTTGAGCGCGCGACCCGCCTACAAGGGCGCGATGCAACGCTTTGATGTCATCATTTCCGGCGGCGGCCTGGTTGGCCTGACCCTCGGCATCGCCCTTTCCCGGCACGGTGTCCGCTGTGCGGTGATCGACCCCGCCGATCCGGCAGGCGTGCTGGCGCCAGGCTTCGACGGGCGCGTCTCAG
>DATJLC010000164.1:0-3093 GCA_035490755.1 Sphingobium sp. | reverse complement strand
CGGGCAAGCATATCCCCAAGGCAAAGCTGACCGTGCGCAAGAGCGGCGCGGAGAACGATCCTTATTATGCCAAGTCCGGCAACAAGAAATGGGGCAATATCGTGCTCAAGCGCGGGGCAGGCGCCGCTGATTGCCCCCAGGGAGAATGAAGGCGCGGCGCGTTCGCATCCGGCGGATTGCCGGGCGCGTGCGATAATGTATCGTCCGTCTCTCGAAGCCAATGGAGAGACCGGTATGAACGCATTGCTCGCTGCCCTGCTGCTCGCGGCTGTCCCGGTCGCGCCGGTCACGGTTCAGGCCACTCCCGAGTCGCCGCTGCTGGGGAGTTGGGCGGTGGACGTGTCGCGCCTGCCGATGCCGCCCGAGGCGCGGCCAAAACGCGTGACGATCACCTATAGCGACGCCGGCGGCGGCAAGTGGCGAACCGATGTCGAGGTCCTGCGCCAGGACGGATCGCAGGACCGCGCCACGGGCACCCATACGCTCGACGGCACGCCGGCGCCGGTGGCGGGCAATTTCGAGGCGGACACCAGCGCAGCCCGGCTGCCCGAGCCCAATGTGCTCATCATGGCGCTGGCCAAGGGCGGCATTCCCGCCTCGACCCGCATCTACACCGTCGCGCCCGACGGCAAGACGATGACCGAGACGGCGGTGTATTTCCGCGACGGGCAGCCGGTGATGCGGACGAACCATTTCACGCGGGTGAAGTAGAGCGGCAACCCGTCGCTATAGCTCGTCTCAATCCGAGCGTGACGGATTTGCCCCTTCTCAAACGTCGATTGCGCGCCAGAGTGTCAGGCGGCGGCGATCCTGCCGTCGCATCGAAAGGACATGCACATGACGTTTGCAGAATTGTGCCTGCTCCTTGCTGCGCTGTTTGCCTTCGCGACCTTGATTCTCAAGGTCGTGGAAGTGGCACGTAGCAAGTAAGGCTTAACGGGCGGGGCCGGGCTGCAACCCGGCCCCAAACGAATTGAGCCCCGGCTGCTGCAACAGCCGAGGCTCACATCGAAATGGACAATGCCCATGACGCTTGCACGCGTCATATAGGACAAAATGGCCTAAAATTCAATCTCCGGCCTCAAAGCACCTCGAACAGCCCCGCCGCGCCCATGCCGCCGCCGACGCACATCGTGACGACGACATATTTGGCGCCGCGGCGTTTGCCCTCGATCAGCGCATGGCCGGTGCAGCGCGCGCCGGTCATGCCATAGGGGTGGCCGATCGAGATCGAGCCGCCATTGACGTTGAGCAGATCATTCGGGATGCCGAGCTTGTCGCGGCAATAGAGCACCTGCACCGCGAACGCCTCGTTGAGCTCCCACAGGCCGATATCGTCCATCTTGAGGTTGAAGCGCTCGAGCAAGGCGGGGATCGCGAAGACCGGGCCGATGCCCATCTCGTCGGGCTTGGTGCCCGCCACCGCCATGCCGACATAGCGGCCGAGCGGGGTGAGGCCGCGCTTCTCGGCGACCTTTTCCTCCATCAGCACGGAGGCGGAGCTACCGTCCGAGAGCTGGCTGGCGTTGCCCGCGGTGATCGTGCCGTTGGGGACGACCGGCTGGAGCGACTGGAGACCCTCCAGCGTGGTGTCGGGACGGTTGCCCTCGTCCTTGGTGAGGGTAACCTCTTTCTGGGAGACCTCCTTGGTCTCCTTGTTCGTGACGTTCATCGTCGCGGTGACGGGGATGATCTCGTCGTCGAACTTGCCCGCGGCCTGGGCGGCGGCGGTGCGCTGCTGCGACTGAAGGCCGTATTCGTCCTGCGCCTCGCGGCCGATATTGTAGCGCGCGGCGACGACCTCGGCGGTCTGGAGCATCGGCATGTACACGTCATTGTGCATCGCCAGCAGCTCGGGATCGGGCGCAACGCGCATCTGCGGGGTCTGGACCAGGCTGATGCTCTCGACCCCGCCGCCGATCGCGATGTCCATATTGTCGCAGACGATCTGCTTGGCGGCGGTGGCGATCGCCATCAGGCCGCTGGCGCACTGGCGATCGACCGACATGCCCGACACGGTGACCGGAAGGCCCGCGCGGAGCAGCGCCTGGCGCGCGATGTTGCCGGCCTGATGCCCCTGCTGGAGTGCGGCCCCGAACACCACGTCCTGCACCTCCGCGCCGTCGATCCCGGCGCGCTGCACGGCGGCCTCGATCGACCTGGCGGCGAGCGTCTGGGCCGGGAGCGCATTGAACGCGCCGCGATAGGCGCGGCCGATCGGGGTACGGGCGGTGGAAACGATGACGGCGGAACGCATGGGTGAAACCTCCTGGCTTTCGTCACCCCAGCGGAAGCTGGGTCTCAGGCCACAAGCGTCGCGCTTGAGGCCGGAGATGCCAGCTTTCGCTGGCATGACGGGTTAAGTGGAAACGAAAATCTGGCTGATCCATTCGGCGATCATCGCGGGCTTGTCCTCGCCCTCGATCTCGACGGTGAGCTCGATGGTCTGCTGCCACTGGCCGGGGCGCTTCTCGGCCAGCTCCAGCGTCCTGAAGCGGCCCCGCACGCGCTTGCCCGAGCGCACGGGCTGCAGGAAGCGGACCTTGTTGCCGCCGTAATTGACGCCCATTCTCACCCCCTCGATCCGGGGCTGCGGCGTCAGCGAATTGAGCAGCGGCATCAGCGACAAAGTGAGGAAGCCGTGGGCGATGGTGCCGCCGAACGGAGTCATGGCGGCGCGCGCGGGATCGACATGGATGAACTGGTGGTCGCCGGTGGCATCGGCGAACTTGTCGATCATCGACTGAGTGACATCGACCCAGTCCGACACCCGCTCCTCGCCGACACGGGCGGCGAGCTGCTGGATCGTGATGGTCTCCGCGTCCGCCATTCGGCTCCCCTTTGGCATCCCTGCCCGGCATGTAGGCGCAACCTGACGTGGACGGCAAGGGGGAGCCTACTGAAAACGCGAAAAAGATCGAAGCTATAACCTGTGGATTGCCAAACCGGATATTCGAAAAGCCCGTTCGGCTCAGGGCTCTGAAGCGTCCTTGTCGATCCGTACGACTGGCTGCACCTCCGGATAGGGCAGAATCAGCTTGCCCTGCGGATCGGCGGTGAAGGTGGTCTGGGTGGGATAGGGGATGCTGATCC
>DATJLC010000163.1:0-15597 GCA_035490755.1 Sphingobium sp. | reverse complement strand
CGGTCGAAGCCCGCGACCATCAGCAGCTGCTTGAACATCTGCGGCGCCTGGGGGAGCGCGTAGAACTTGCCCGGATGCATGCGGCTCGGCACCAGGAAGTCGCGCGCGCCCTCAGGTGAGGATGCGGTCAGGATCGGCGTCTGGAACTCGGTGAAACCCTGCTCCGTCATCCGCCGCCGCAGCGAGGCGATGACCGACGAACGCAGCATGATATTGGCATGCAGCCGCTCGCGCCGGAGGTCGAGGAAGCGATAGCGAAGGCGCATTTCCTCGGGATATTCCTGGTCGCCCGCCACCGGGATCGGCAGATCCTGCGCCGCCGACTGCACCACCGCCTCGTCGATGCGGATCTCGATTTCGCCGGTCGGAATATTGGCGTTAACCGCCTCCGGCGCACGCGCCACGACGCGGCCCGTGATCGTCACCACGCTTTCATTGCGCAGGGACTCGATCACACCGAACGCCGGCCCGTCGACCTCGGTCACGATCTGGACCATGCCATAATGGTCGCGCAGGTCGACGAAGACCAGGTCGCCATGGTCGCGCTTGCGATGGACCCAGCCCGATACGCGCACGGTTTCACCGACATGGGAAGAGCGCAGTTCCCCGCAAACATGGGTGCGATAGGCGTGCATCGACAAGTTTTCCTGAAAATTCCGTGGACGAATGACAAAGCGCGTTGGCGAAGCTAAGGATCAGTTCACGTCAATCCTTCAGCCCGCTGACCGAGCATCGGCCCATAATAAGATCGCCTCTCTTATGCAAATCCATCCGCTGATTACCGACAGCGCCACGCTCGCCTCCCTCTGCGCCCGCCTTTCCCGTTCCGACTTCGTCGCGGTGGACACGGAATTCATGCGGGAGAACACCTTTTGGCCGGACTTGTGCCTCATTCAGATCGCCGACGAGAACGAGGCCGCCGCGATCGATCCCAAGGCGCCGGACCTGGACCTCTCGCCCCTCCTGGACCTTCTGGTCGACAATGAGGACGTGCTGAAGGTGTTCCATGCCGGCGGGCAGGATATCGAGATCGTGTACAACATCACCGGCAAGACGCCGCATCCGCTGTTCGACACGCAAATCGCCAGCATGGCGCTGAGCCAGGGCGAGCAGATCGGCTATGGCAATCTGGTCGAGGCATGGCTCGGCATCAGCCTCGACAAGGGCGCCCGCTTCACCGACTGGGGCCGCCGGCCGCTGGACAAAAGACAGATCGACTATGCGATCGGCGACGTCACCCATCTCGCCCGCCTCTTCCCGATGATGCTGAGCGACCTGCGCAAGACCGGGCGCGGTGCCTGGCTCGACCAGGAGATGGAGCGGCTCGCCGATCCCGCCAACTATGCCATGGATCCGCAGGAGGCATGGAAGCGCGTGCGCCTGTCCAGCCGCAAGCCGGAGGTGCTCGGCCGCCTGAAGGCCATTGCCGCCTGGCGCGAGCGGGAGGCGCGGGACAAGAACCTGCCGCGCGGTCGCATCGTCAAGGACGAGACGCTGGCCGACCTCGCCACCCATCCGCCCCAGGAACAGGCCGATCTCGGCAAGGTGCGCGGCCTGTCCGCGACCTGGAAAACCAACGACATCGGCGCACGCCTGATGCGCGCGATCGATGGCGCCCGGCCCCTGTCGCGCGAGGAAATGCCCGAACGCGAGCCGCATCGCCCCGGCCCCGGCAAGGACGGCATGCTGGTCGCGGACCTGCTGAAACTGCTCCTCAAGGTCCGCTCGCGCGAGATCAACGTGGCCGCGCGCCTCCTGGCTCGCACCGACGAACTGGAACTGCTCGCCGCCGGCGCCCGCGACCGCCTGTCGATCCTGGAAGGCTGGCGCTACGAACAATTCGGCCACGACGCCCTCGACCTCGTCGAAGGCCGCATGGCCTTCGCGGTGCGCGGCGGCAAGCTGCTGATGACGCGGACGGAACGGACGGAGTGAGCTTTAGGGCGCCACGCCAATAGGCAGGAATTGCAATCCTCCCCGGAAGGGAGGTGCCCCAAAGGGGCGGAGGGGCCGTTTCGCTTGCCCCCAGATAGCTTCGGCCCCTCCGTCACGCGCTTCGCGCGTGCCACCTCCCCGTTTCGGGGAGGATTCATTTGGATTTCATTCCTTCACAGGCGCGCCCGAAGGCGGAAGCGGCTTCAGGTCCGTGGTGGAGACAATCCGTGGCGCCGGGACATTGCTGGCGATCGCCCGGGTCAGGCGATTGGCGGCGTCGCAGCCCTTCTTGCAGACGGACTTGATCTTGGCGAGATTGCCCCGTGCGCTCTCCATCGCGCCCCGGGAGATCATCGCCACGCCCTGCGCTTGCAGCACGTTCACATCATTGGGCTCGAGCAGCAGCGCTTCGTCATAAAAGCGGATTTCCTTGCCCGGCAGGCCCTGTGCATGGGCCACCTGCGCCAGGCCGATAAACGCGCCGCGATTGCGCGGGTCGAGGGCAAGCGCGGTCTCAAAGGCATCCGTCGCCTGGTCCAGCTTGCCGTCGGCGAGCGCGGCACCGCCACGTTCTGACCAGGCGACCGAGCGCGGGTCTAGCGGATGCGACTTTTGCCCGATACTGCCGCTGGACGTGACGGCGACAAGGACGGCGAGCGAGACGGCAGCGGGCGTAAACCGCATCACTTTCTCCAACAGGGATTCGGGCCGTGGGTGCGGCTCCATGACGTCAGTATCTAACACGCCTTCCGCAGCCTTGCGACGAAAAAGCCATCGCTACCATCCAGCGCGGGGGTGAGCAATCGGCCCGCGCCCCATGACCGCCCGGCGCCATGCAACGGCTCCGCAACCCAGTCGGACGAGCGGCCCAGAAACGCCTCCAGCTGGTCCCGCCCCTCCGGATCGAGCAGCGAGCAGACGGCATAGACGAGCAGCCCGCCCGGCTTCACCAGCGGTGCGGCGAGGTCAAGGACCCGTGCCTGCTGCGCCACCGCACGCGCCAGCATGTCGGGCGACAGCCGCCAGCGCGCCTCGGGATTGCGCCGCCAGGTCCCCATGCCGGTGCACGGCGCATCGACAAGCACGCAGTCGCACGCCCCTGCCAGCGGCGCGAGCGCCTCGGCCTCACGCCCGCCGTCAAGCAGCAGCGTCTCGATGAACCCCGCCCCCGCCCGCTGCGCACGCGGCGCCAGACGCTTCAGCCGGTCGCGATTGATGTCGGCCGCGATCAGCCGTCCCTCGCCGCCCATGTCCGCAGCCAAAGCCAGCGTCTTGCCGCCGGCGCCCGCGCACAGGTCCAGCACGGTCTGGCCAGGCCGAGCCGCGCAGGCGGCGGCGATATATTGGCTGCCCGCATCCTGAACCTCGATCAGGCCGGCCTGCCATTCAGCCGTCGCCTCCAGCGGCGTTCCCTCGGGCAGCGCGAGGCCGTGAGGCACGGTCGCGAGGGGAACGGCGCCCGGCAGCGCCGCGCCGACCGCTTCCCGGCTCGACTTCAACGCGTTGACGCGGACATGGAGCGCCGCGCGGCCCAGCAGCGCCGCCTGTTCGCCGCGATCGACCAGCGGGGCGAGATGGGGCAACAGCCATTCCGGAATCGCGCTTCCCATCGCCGCCGTGCCGGTCCGCTCCTCCGCCGTGATCGGCGCCGGGCCATGGCGCGATCCGTCGAACAGGTCCGCAAGCGCCGCATCGTCGCGGGCGAGCGCGATCATGGCGGCGCGACCGCTCGCCGGCGGCGCGGCATGGGCACGGATCGCGGCATAGATCAGGTCGCGCACCGCCCGGCGGTCCTTCGCCCCGGCATAGCGCCGCTCCTTGAAATAGCGCTGGATGATGGTGTCGGCGGCGGCGCCCTGCCCGGCTGCGGCGGCGATGATGGCATCGAGCAGATCGATCGCGGCCTGAACCCGCGCAGCGGGCGTCACGAGACGTGCTCCTGCGCAAGCAGAAGCCTAGGGCAGCAGGGCAAACCGGACAACCCTGGGCTCCTGCCTGCGCAGGAGCACGATTTCATTTCAACGGGGGACCTAGCGCGTCGGATAGTTCGGCGCCTCGCGCGTGATCGTCACGTCGTGGACATGGCTTTCCGACAGGCCCGCATTGGTGATGCGGACGAACTGCGCGCGCTCCTGCAGCTCGGTGATGGTGCGGCTGCCGGTATAGCCCATCGCCGCCTTCACGCCGCCGACCAGCTGGTGAATCACGTCGCGCGCCGGCCCCTTGTATGGCACCTGCCCCTCGATTCCCTCGGGCACCAGCTTCATCTGGTCCTTGATATCCTGCTGGAAATAGCGGTCGGCGCTGCCCCTCGCCATGGCGCCCACCGATCCCATGCCGCGATAGCTCTTATAGGCGCGGCCCTGATAGAGGAATGTCTCGCCCGGCGCCTCCTCGGTGCCCGCGAGCAGCGATCCGATCATCACCGCCGCGCCGCCCGCCGCCAGCGCCTTGGCGACGTCGCCGCTGGTGCGAAGGCCGCCGTCGGCGATAACCGGAACGCCGGATTTCCGCGCTTCTTCCGCCGCATCCATGATCGCCGTAAGCTGCGGCACGCCGACGCCCGCGACAACGCGCGTCGTGCAGATGGAGCCCGGGCCGATGCCGACCTTCACCCCGTCCGCGCCCGCGTCGATCAGTGCCCGCGTGGCCTCAGCGGTCGCGACATTGCCGGCGATCACCTGCACCGTGTTCGACATCTTGCGGATGCGCTGGACCGTCTCCGACACCATCCGGTTGTGGCCATGGGCGGTATCGACGACGATGAGGTCGCACTCCGCGTCGATCAGCGCCTCGGTCCGCTCCATGCCCTTGTCGCCCACCGTCGTGGCGGCGGCTACGCGCAGCCGCCCGGCGGCATCCTTCGTGGCCTTGGGATAGGTCACCGCCTTCTCGATATCCTTGACGGTGATGAGGCCGATGCAGTGATAGTCGTCGTCGACCACCAGCAGCTTCTCGATCCGCCGCTGGTGCAGCAGCCGCCGCGCCTCCTCCTGCTTCACGCCCGCGCGCACGGTGGCGAGATTCTCGTGCGTCATCAGCTCGCGGACGGGCTGCTTGGGGTTTTCGGCGAAACGCACGTCGCGATTGGTCAGGATGCCGACCAGCTTGCCGCTGCTTTCCACCACCGGAATGCCGCTGATCCGGTGCCGCGCCATCAGCGCCTGCGCTTCGGCCAGCGGCTGGTCCGGGCCGATCGTGATCGGATTGACGACCATGCCGCTCTCGAAGCGCTTGACCGCGCGCACCGCCGCCGCCTGCTCGTCGGCCGACAGGTTGCGATGGAGCACGCCGATGCCGCCGAGCTGCGCCATGACGATCGCCATGTCGGCCTCCGTCACGGTGTCCATGGCCGACGAGAGGATCGGGATGTGCAGGCTGATGTCCCGGCTGACGCGCGTGGAGGTGTCGGCCTCGCTCGGCAGCACGTCGGACTCCTTCGGCTGCAACAGCACGTCGTCAAAAGTCAGGCCGAGCCGGATGTCCATTGGGGTACGCCACCTTGCTGCTTGTCGTTCAGGGATTCGTGGCGGCCCATGTAACCATTTCATGGGCCGGGGGCTACCCCCCTGACGGCCTTTGCACTTCTCTCCTTAACCCTTTGCGGGCATAAGATGCGGCGTCCACGCGGGGGGAGTTTGCAGTCATGGGCACATTTGCCATCTTTGTCGCCGTACTCGTGATCCTGTATCTGGCGGCGAGCGTGAAGATCGTGCGGCAGGGCTATCAATATACGATCGAGCGTTTCGGCCGCTTCACCCAGGTGGCGCCGCCCGGCCTCAATTTCTTTCCCGCCTTCTTCTACGCGGTCGGCCGCAAGATCAACATGATGGAACAGGTGATCGACGTCCCCAGCCAGGAGATCATCACCAAGGACAATGCCATGGTGTCGGTCGACGGCGTCGTCTTTTTCCAGGTGCTGGACGCCGCCCGCGCTGCTTATGAGGTAAGCCAGCTCGATGTCGCCTTGCTCCAGCTCGCCACCACCAACCTGCGCACCGTGATGGGGTCGATGGACCTCGACGAGACACTGTCCAAGCGCGACGAGATCAATGCCCGCCTCCTCTCCGTCGTCGATCACGCGACCAATGCCTGGGGCGTCAAGATCACCCGTGTCGAGATCAAGGACATCCGGCCGCCCGTCGACATCGTCAACGCCATGGCCAGGCAGATGAAGGCGGAGCGCGAGAAGCGCGCCAACATCCTTGAAGCCGAAGGCCTCAAGAGCGCCGAAGTGCTGCGCGCCGAGGGCGAGAAGCAGGCGCAGATCCTCCAGGCCGAGGGCCGGCGCGAGGCCGCCTTCCGCGATGCCGAGGCCCGCGAGCGCGCCGCTGAGGCGGAGGCGAAGGCAACCTCCATGGTGAGCGATGCCATCGCCGGCGGCAACGCCCAGGCGATCAACTATTTCGTCGCCCAGAAATATGTCGAGGCGGTGAGCCAGTTCGCCACCTCGCCCAACGCCAAGACCATCCTGTTCCCGGTCGAGGCGACGCAGCTCATCGGCACATTGGGCGGCATCGGCGAACTGGCGCGCGACGCGCTGGGCGGGGCGTCGGCAGGCCGCGCCACCGCTCCGTCGGGCGTGCCGTCGGCCGGTCGCGCGCCGCGCAGCGACACGCCGGGCCAGTAAAGATGCTGGACGGCCTCTTCCCCGATGAAATCGCGCCATGGCTGGCCTGGATGATTCTGGCCGTCGCGCTCGGCGTCGGTGAGATCGCGCTGCCGGGCGTGTTTCTCATCTGGATCGCGATCGCGGCCGCCATAACAGGCGCCCTCGCCTTTCTCGCCCCCCTGCCCGTGGCCGCGCAAGTGCTGCTGTTCGCCCTGCTGTGCCTGGCTTCAGTCTATCTGGGGCGGCGCTGGTATCGCGACAATCCGGTGGCCTCCGCCGACCCCCTGCTCAACGACCGCGCCGCGCGGCTCATCGGCCGCAATGTGACGGTAGTCGAGGCGATCGTGAACGGCGAAGGCAGGGTCCGCGTGGATGATGGAACCTGGACGGCGCTGGGCCCCGACGCGCCGATCGGCGCCCAGCTCACCGTGACAGGCGCGCAGGGCGCGACCCTGAACGTGGCGTGGCCAGCAGCCTGACAGCCTGCGAGAGAGGCGGCGCGGCGGGAAACGCCACGCAGCCTTTTCGGGATCAGGCGGCTGTCAGGGCAGCCTGACGCACCGACGCATCGACATGCGCCTCGAACTGGGCGAAGTTGTCGACGAACTGCTTGACGAGCTTGGCCGCGGTCTCGTCATAGGCGGCCTTGTCGGCCCAGGTCGCGCGCGGATCGAGGATATTGCCGTCGACGCCCGCGACCGCCACCGGCACCTCGAAACCGAAATTGGGATCGACGCGGAAGCTCGCGGCGTTCAGGCTGCCGTCGAGCGCGGCATTCAGCAGCGCGCGCGTGACCTTGATCGGCATGCGGCTGCCGACGCCATATTTGCCACCGGTCCAGCCGGTGTTGACCAGCCAGCAGGTGACCCCGCCCTTGGCGATGCGATCCCGCAGCAGATTGCCATAGACAGACGGGTGGCGCGGCATGAACGGCGCACCGAAGCAGGTGGAGAAGGTCGCGCTCGGCTCGGTCACGCCGATTTCCGTACCGGCGACGCGCGCGGTATAGCCCGACAGGAAGTGATACATCGCCTGCTCCGGCGACAGGCGCGCGATCGGCGGCAGCACGCCATAGGCATCGGCGGTCAGGAAGATGATGTTCCGCGGAACCGGGCCCAGATTCTCCTTCGACGCATTGGGAATGAAGTCGATGGGATAGGAACCGCGGCTGTTCTCGGCGAGCGTGGCGTCGTCGAGGTCGATCTCGCGCGTGTCGGCATCGATCACGACATTTTCGAGCACCGTGCCGAAACGCTTGGTCGTCGCGAAAATCTCGGGTTCTGCCTCGGCCGACAGGCGGATCATCTTGGCGTAGCAGCCGCCCTCGAAATTGAAGACGGCCGTGTCCGACCAGCCATGCTCGTCGTCACCGATCAGGGTGCGGCTGGCGTCGGCCGACAGGGTCGTCTTGCCGGTGCCGGACAGGCCGAAGAACACGGCCGTATCGCCCTCGGGGCCGATATTGGCCGAGCAGTGCATCGGCATCACGCCCTTCACGGGCAGCAGATAGTTGAGGATGCCGAACACCGACTTCTTCATCTCGCCAGCATAGGCGGTGCCGCCGATCAGGATCAGCTTTTCGCTGAAATTGACCGCGATCACCGTTTCCGAACGGCTGCCATGGCGCGCGGGATCGGCGCGGAAGCTCGGCAGGTCGATGATCGTATATTCCGGCGCGAAATCGGCCAGCGCGGAAGCCTCCGGACGGACCAGCAGGGTGCGGATGAACAGATTGTGCCAGGCCAGCTCGTTGATCACGCGCACGTTGACACGATGCTCCGGCTGCGAACCGCCGTAGAGGTCGGCCACGTATAGCGTGCCCTTGTCCGCCAGCGCGGCCATGAAATCCGCCTTGAGCGCGGCGAAATGCTCAGGCGACATCGCGACGTTGGTCTTGCCCCACCAGACGGTGTTCTCCGTCTCGGCATCGCGCACGATGAACTTGTCGGTCGCCGAACGACCCGTATGCTTGCCGGTCGCGACCACCAGCGGGCCGTCCTTGGAAAGCAGTCCCTCGCCGTTGCGCACCGCTTCCTCGACCAGGGGCGCCGTCAGCAAATTCCACTTCACGGTGGCGCTGGTCTCGATGCCCTGTTTGGCAAGATCAAAGGAAGATTGCGGCTGCACTCTTGGCTCCTAAAAAAAGTTGTTCCGATCGGCATCTGGCGCCGATTGATTCGGTCATGGGCTGATCATTGGCGCATAGGCGCTGGAGTGCTTATCGTCAAATCGAGGTGACAACGTACATTAGCCGTTTGGCCGTTCCGGCAATTGCTTGCCGTGCCCTTTGCCATCGTCTATCGCTGCCGGTCCTGCCCGCGTTTGCCCTTTGGGAGCAGCTCGCAATGAGCGCCACGATCGCCCTGGTTGACGACGACCGCAACATCCTCACCTCGCTCAGCATTGCGCTTCAAGCGGAGGGTTTTGGCACGCGTCTCTATTCGGACGGGCAGTCGGCGCTGAAGGCCTTGATCGAAAACCCGCCCGATCTGGCGGTCTGCGACATCAAGATGCCGCGCATGGACGGCATCGAGATGCTGCGCCGCCTGCGCGAGAGCTCCGCGCTGCCGGTCATTCTGCTCACCTCCAAGACGGACGAGCCGGACGAGGCGCTCGGCCTCGCCATGGGCGCGGACGACTATATCGCCAAGCCTTTTTCGCAGCGGCTGCTGATCGCGCGGATCAGGGCGATCCTGAGGCGTGCCGAAATGGCGCGCAAGGATACCGAGCCGCATGATGACCTGCCCGAGCCGTTGATCCGAGGCGATCTGGCGATGGACCCGGCCCGTCATCATGTGACGTGGAAGGGCGAGTCCGTGTCCCTGACCGTCACCGAATTCCTGATCCTGGAGGCGCTGGCGCAGCGGCCCGGCGTGGTCAAGAACCGCAACCAGCTGATGGATGCGGCCTATCATGACGACATCTATGTCGACGACCGCACGATCGACAGCCACATCAAGAGGCTGCGCCGCAAGTTCCGCGAGGCGGACCCGGAGTTCAACGCGATCGACACCCTCTATGGCGCAGGCTATCGCTTTGCAGAGGAATGACGCCCGCCGGACCGTTCGAAGGGGATGGCCCCCACGCATTTCGCTGACCCGCCGCATCCTGGCGGTGAACATCTTCGCCCTGGCGTTATTGGCGGGCGGCTTCTTCTATCTCGACAGTTACCGCACCCGCATCATCGACGAGCGCCTCAACCGTATCTCTCGCGAGATCACGCTTATGGGCGCCGCCTTGACCAGCGCGCCGCCGACGCAGCGGAGCGCGATGATCGCCCGCTTCGCCACCCTGACGGGTTATCGCGTGCGGCTCTTCGGCCCGAACGGCCGGCCGGTCCAGGACAGTGTCGATCTCGGCGTGCCGGACGGTCCTCTGGTCGATCCCAGCACCGAACCGCTCAACATGCGGCTGGCGCGGCTGCTGGACGAGGCGGTGGACAGCATCGCCTTCGCGCGTATCCCACCCCCCTTTGCCGAACCCGATGCCAACCGTGCCCAGGCATGGCCGGAGGCGATCCGGGCGCGCGCGATCCGGCGCAATGCCAGCCATTACCGCCTCGCGCCCGACCGCACACCGGTGCTGAGCGTCGCCGCGCCCTTTGGCGCCGATGGCTCCGTCCTGCTCGCAATGGAAAACGCGCGCGACATCACCATGACGGTCCGGGCCGAACGGCTACGCCTCAGCCTGGTGCTGGCGGTCGCGATCATCGTCTCGATCCTGCTGTCGCTCTTTCTCGCCCGCACCATCGTGCTCCCGCTCCGGCGGCTGGCGCGAGCAGCGGTGCGCGTGCGCCTGGGCCGCGCGCGCGAAGTGATCGTGCCGAGACTGCCCGACCGGCGCGACGAGATCGGCCTGCTCGCCCGCGCCGTCTCCGACATGACCCAGGCGCTGCGCAAACGGATCGACGCCACCGACAGCTTCGCCGCGGACGTCAGCCATGAGCTGAAAAACCCGATCGCCTCGCTCCGTTCCGCGCTGGAGGGGCTTGGCCGCATCGAGGACCCGGAGCTGCGCGCCCGGCTGATGGAGATCGCGCAGGACGACGTGCTTCGGCTCGACCGTCTGGTCACGGATATCGCAGAGGCGTCGCGGATCGACGCGCAGCTCTCCCGCACCCCGTTTCGCCCGATCGATCTCGGCGCCCTCGTCACCCGGCTGGTGCGGGCGCGCGAGATGCGTGGCATCGACAAGGGTGTACGGCTCCGTTTCACACCGCCGCCGGAGGGCACCTTCCCCTTTATCCTGGGCGAAGAGCAGAGGCTTGCGCGCGTATTGGAGAACCTCCTCGCCAACGGCATCTCCTTCTCGCCGCCGGGCGGGACCGTGGGCATGGAGCTTGCGGCGGACCATGACTGGGCCATCTTTTCCATCGAGGACGAGGGGCCGGGCGTCCACCCCGACGACCGCGAAGCCGTCTTCCGCCGCTTTCATTCGCTGCGCCCCCATGACGAGGATTTCGGCCGCCACAGCGGCCTGGGTCTCGCCATCGCACGCTCGATCCTGGAGGGACATAATGGCACGATCACGATAGGGGACCGCGCGGACGGACGCCGCGGCGCGCGTTTTGTGGTACGATTGCCTTTGCCCGACCATTTGCCGGATCTCGAGGACGACAGCCAATGACAACCGCGTCCGATCCCGATGAAGACGTCACTTTGCTGCACGCGACCAGCGTCGCCATCGGCGGCCAGGCCGTCCTGCTGATGGGCAGGAGTGGCTCGGGCAAGTCTGACCTGGCCCTTCGCCTCATCGATCGCGGCGCCCGGCTGATCAGCGACGATTATAGCCAGTGCGAACGACGCGGCGACGCTTTGTTTACGTCACCTCCGGGAACTATCGCCGGAAAGATGGAAGTGCGCTATATCGGCGTCGTGTCTATGCCGAATGTTCAGGATGTGCCGGTTGTTCTTGCGATCGGGTTGGACGACAAGCCGCAACGCATGCCTGATCCGGCCACGACAATAGATATTCTGGGTGTCAGCCTGCCCCTCATCCAGCTCGACGCATTTGAACCGTCGGCGCCGATCAAGGCCGAGCTTGCGCTCCGTGGCCTGGCGGAGGCGGGAACGACCTGATGCGCGCCACGCGGACCCCCAAGTCTATCCTTATCGTAACCGGCCTGTCAGGCGCGGGAAAGTCCACCTGTCTCCACACGCTGGAGGACATCGGTTGGGAGGTCGTCGACAATATCCCGCTCAGCCTCCTCAACCGCCTGCTCGCCGCGCCGGTGGCGGAAGGGCATGACCCCGCTCAGGCGCGGCCGTTGGCGCTCGGCATCGACAGCCGGACGCGGGGCTTTGACGCCAACAAGATCCTCGACGGCCTGCGCGCCCTGCGGTGCAAAGCGGCGGGCACGGTCGAGTCCCTGTTCCTCGACTGCTCCGACGCCGTGTTGCAGCGCCGTTATGGCGAGACGCGCCGCCGCCACCCCCTTGCCCAGGACCGACCCGCCGCCGACGGCATCGGCCGCGAGCGGGAGCTGATGGAGCCGCTGCGCCGCTGGTCGGACCAGGTCATCGACACGACCGACCTCAGCGCCAATGCCCTGCAGCAGGAGATAAGGGTCCGATTCGGACGCGATATCAGCGCGACCCTGACGCTCATGTCGTTCGGCTTCGCGCGTGGCGTCCCGCGTAATGCCGATCTCATGTTCGACATGCGCTTTCTGCGCAATCCGCATTGGGAAGACATGCTGCGCCCGCGAACAGGATTTGATGATGGCGTCGCCGCCTACATCGCCGCGGACCCCTTGTACGACGTGACCATGGAGCAGATCGAATCGCTGCTGTGCACCGTGCTTCCGCGCTACAGCGCGGAGGGCAAGGCTTATGTGACGGTCGCCTTCGGCTGTACCGGCGGGCGGCACCGGTCGGTCCATGTCACTGAAGCGATGGCGGAACGATTGCGCGCTGCGGGATTTTCTCTCACGATTTCGCACCGCGATCTGGAAACCCAGCCGCTCGACGCCTATGAGGGCAGACGTAAAGGGACGGAGCAATCCAAGACAATACGGGGCGTACATTCACGATGATCGGTTTGGTTCTGGTGACTCATGGACGCCTCGCGGCAGAATTTCGCACCGCGATGGAGCATGTCGTGGGTCCGCAACAGGCCATCGAAGCCATCTGCATCGGTCCCGAGGACGACATGGAGATGCGCCGCGCGGACATCGCTGCGGCGGTCGCGCGGGTCGATGACGGATCGGGCGTCATCCTGCTGACCGACCTGTTCGGCGGCACGCCCTCCAATCTCGCCATTTCCCTGCTCGACACGGGCCGCATCGAGGTGATCGCGGGGGTCAACCTGCCCATGCTCATCCGGCTCGAGAGCGCGCGCAAGTCCATGTCGATCAGGCAGGCGGTCGCCGCCGCGCGCGAGGCGGGCACAAAATATATCAGCGTGGCATCGGAGTTGTTGGGGGACACGCCATGACCGGAACGCAGCTTACCAAGACCGTGAAGGTCACCAATCGGCGGGGCCTCCATGCCCGGGCCAGCGCCAAGTTCGTCACAATGGCGAGCGGCCTTCCCGCCCAGGTCACCGTGGCCAAGGACGGCCCCTGTGTGGTCGGCACCTCCATCATGGGCCTGATGATGCTGGGCGCGGCGATGGGCGATACCATCACGATCAGCGCCAGCGGCGAAGGGGCCGAGATCGCGCTGGAGCAACTCGTCCAGCTCGTCCAGGACCGCTTCGGCGAGGAATGAGGCGGCCCATTTGATCCGGGACATCACCGGCTTTTCCAACCCGCTGGTCAAGCGCCTCCGCAGCCTGCGGGAGAAGAAGCACCGCAAACGCGAGGGCCTTTTCCTGGCCGAGGGGCTGCGCATCCTCGCCGAGGCCCGCGACGCCGACGTCCTGCCGGAAATACTCGTCCTCGCCGACGACGCCCGCCCTCATCCCCTTGCCGAGACGCTGATCGGCGAGACTTTGGCAGCAGGCGGCGACGTCGTGCGCACATCAGCGGACATTCTGTCCAAGATATCGGGCAAGGATAATCCACAGGCGCTGGTCGGCGTCTATCGCGACCGGCCCACCGACCTCGATGCGATCGACCGCAACGCCGCGCCGATCTGGTTCGTGGCACAGGCCATGCGCGATCCCGGCAATCTCGGCACGCTGCTGCGCATCGGCGATGCCGTGGGCGCGGGCGGCGTCATCCTGGTCGACGATTGCGTCGATCCCTTCTCCGTCGAGACCGTGCGGGCGAGCATGGGCGCACTGTTCACCCAGCATATCGTGCCCGCCGACTGGACCGCCTTTATCGCCTGGCTGCGCGATGGCGCGGGCATGCTGGTCGGCACCAGTCTTCAGACCGACGCCGACTATCAGGCGCCGCGCTACACCGCCCCCACCTTCCTCCTGATCGGCAATGAGGCGCGCGGCCTGCCCGATGCCTATGAGGCCGCCTGCGACGTGCTGGTGAAGATCCCGATGCTGGGCCGCGCCGACAGCCTCAACGCCTCCGTCGCGGCGGCAGTCATGGCCTATGAGGTGGTGAACCAGCGCAAGCGTGGATAGGCTCCAAAGGATCGTCATTCCCGCGAAAGCGGGGATCCAGGGCCATGAAAAACAGCGCTCTCGGCTCTGGATTCCCGCTTTCGCGGGAATGACTATAAGGGGGCATGAGAATTGAGGGGGGGCAAGTCATGAAAGCGCCAGAAGAGGCAAACAGCGGCCTTGCGGTCATGTGGCGCAACCGCCGCGTGCTGCTCGCCAGCCTGACCGGCACCGCGGTCGAGTTCTACGATTTCTACATCTACGCGACCGCCGCCTCGCTCGTCTTCGGACCGCTCTTCTTCCCGTCCAGTTCGTCGGCGGCGCAACTCATGGCGGCCTATGCGAGCTTTGGCCTGGCTTTTTTCGCGCGGCCCGTGGGGGCGGCCATGTTCGGCCATTTCGGTGACCGCATCGGCCGCAAGTCGACCCTCGTTGCCTCGCTCCTGCTGATGGGTGGATCGACGCTCGCCATCGGCCTGCTGCCGACCTATCAGAGCGCCGGCTGGATCGCGCCGCTGCTCCTGTGCATCCTGCGCTTCGGCCAGGGTTTCGGGCTTGGCGGCGAATGGGGCGGCGCGGCGCTGCTCGCGGTGGAGAACGCCCCGCCCGGATGGCGCGCGCGGTTCGGCATGATGCCCCAGCTTGGTGCGCCGGTCGGCTTCATCGCCGCCAATGGCCTGTTTCTCATTCTCGGCGCGACGCTCAGCGAGGCCGATTTCATGGCCTGGGGCTGGCGTCTGCCCTTCTTGGGCAGCGCCGTGCTCGTCGCCATCGGCCTGTGGGCCCGCCTCAAGCTTACCGAAACCCCGGAATTCGCCGCGGCATTGGCGGAGGGACCGCCGCCATCGGTTCCGCTGGCCGAGCTGTTCCGCCATCATGGCTGGGCGACAGCTGCCTCTACGCTGGCGGTCGTGACCTGCTTTGCGATCTTCTACATCGCCACCGCCTTCACCCTCGGCCACGCCACCCAGACCATGGGCCTGTCGCGAGAGGCTGTATTGTCGGTGCAGCTCGGCGCGATCCTGTTCCTGGCGCTCGGCATCCTCCATGCGGGCTGGTGGTCGGACCGGACCACGCCCCGTCGCGTGCTCATAGCCGGATGCCTCGCAACCGTTCCGCTCGGCCTCGCCTTCGGTCCGGTGATCGGCTCCGGCTCGCTGCTCGCCATGTTCGCCGTCCTGGCCGCCGCGCTCTACATCATGGGCCTGGCCTATGGCCCGCTCGGTGCGTGGCTCACCGGCCGCTTCCCGACGCGCCTGCGCTATACCGGCGCGTCGGTGGCGTTCAACGCCGGCGGGATCATCGGCGGCGCCCTCGCCCCGATCGCGGCACAGGCCCTGGTCTCCGGCTATGGCACCAACGCGGTCGGCCTATACCTCGCCGTAGCGGGCGCGCTCAGCCTGACCGGCCTGCTGCTTTCACCCAAGCGGTAGATCGTGATGACTTTCGAGGGATGCACACCCTCTCCGTTCGGTTCGAGCGAAGTCGAGAACCGCTTGCGCAAGGTGTCTCGACTTCGCTCGACACGAACGGGTCAATGTAGAGAC
>DATJLC010000162.1:0-3387 GCA_035490755.1 Sphingobium sp. | reverse complement strand
CCTATCAGCCGGATCATTTCGGGGATCCGTTCCAGTTGTGGTCCCGATTTCCAGCTGGGCCTGCGCCTTTCCGCAGAGCGCCTTGGCGAGAATATCGCCGAGGCCCGCACCTTGGCGCAGCAATTGCTGCATGAAGGACAGTTGGACTGGCTCGACATGTCGCTCTGGGATGTGTTCAAAGAACCGGAGGACGAGGAGTTCAAGGGACGGCCTCTGATTTCCTGGTTCACCGATCTCGACCGCGGCGAAACCCGACTGGGGGTCGCGGGCAAGCTTTATACGGCAGCAGCAGTGCAGGGATGTCTCGATGCAGGGGCGGACTTCACCATTATTGGCCGCGCTGCGATCGTGAACCATGATTTCCCACGCCGGGTGGAACAGGCTGCGGACTATCAAATACCGGCTTTGCCTATTTCTCCCGCCTTGCTTGCTGATGAGGGAATTAGCGCCACCTTCATGAGTTATCTCGGCAGTTTCCCCGGGTTCCTGGACGAATGATGAGTGAGCAGGACGCGGCCACCATGCCGAAGATTGAGCTTCGCCATCTCGAGCGTGTCGCGCGGCTGAGCTACCTCGACCCTAGCATTGTTCGATCCATTCTCGACGGCAGCCAGCCAAGCCATCTGTCTGCCCCGATCTCTGGCGGTGGAACTCGCTGCCGCTTGTTTGGGCCGAGCAGTGCAAGACGTTACAGCTCAGCTCCCGATGAGCGCTAGGTCAAAGTAGGTCACTTTTTGGCCGGCCGAGAAATCGGCCGGCTTTTCTCGCCGTGCGGGAGCACGAAGCGTCTCTGCCCTCGGTTACGCACAGCAGGCATCGTGCAAAGTCCGGGAAACTCGGGGAGAATATGGATTGAGAGTGGAGACACTGGAGTCCGCCTCAAACTGGCAGACTGTGTGGTGAGCCCTGCTGGATTCGAACCAGCGACCTACTGATTAAAAGTCAGTTGCTCTACCGACTGAGCTAAGGGCCCGCCTGGGTGGCGTTGCGGCCTGTCCCTACCGGTGGCGGGGGGTGGGGTCAACCGGCTTTGCCTTGGCGAGGCGGGCGGCGAGATGGGTGGTGGCGAGGCCGCTGACCGGATCGCGCCAGCGCGGCGCCACCGCGCTCAGCGGCCCGAGCACGAAGTCGCGGGTGCGGAAGGCGGGGTGGGGGATCAGCAGGCGGGGCGCGGCGAACAGGCCGCCCTCCCACAAGACTATGTCGAGATCGAGCGTGCGCGCGCCCCAGCGCCGTGCCCGGCGGCGTCCGGCGGCATTCTCCAGCGCCTGGAGACAGGCGAGCACCGCCGGCGGCGCCAACGGCGTCTCGACGATCGCGATGGCATTGGCATAGGTCCGCCGCGACGGTCCCAGCGGGCGGCTGGCGATGATCGGCGAGCGCCCGATCAGGCGAAAGGGCGGGCGGTCCAGCGCGCACATGGCCGCCGCGACGATGGCGCGAGGGGTGAGCGTGCGCGACAGCGGCTGGTTGGAGCCGATGCCGATCGCATAATGCCATGCGCGCCCGCTGTCCTGGCGCAAGGCCTTGCGCCTGCCTGATCCTTGCCTGCCCATGGCCATCGGCCTATCGCGGCGCCATGTCCCTGACCAGCCCTGAATCCACGCCGTGCATCAGCCCCATTCCGGCGACCGAGCCGCCGCACGATTGCCCGCTCTGCTCGCGCCTGGTCGCCTTTCGCGCCCAGTGCCGGGCGGAATATCCCGGCTGGTGGAACGCGCCGGTGCAGGCCTTTGGCGATCCCGACGCGCGCATCGTCCTCATCGGCCTCGCCCCCGGCAAGCATGGCGCGAACCGGACGGGGCGGCCCTTCACCGGCGACCATGCCGGCATCCTCCTGTTCGAAACGCTGGCGAAATTCGGCCTGGCCGAGGGCCACTATGACGCGCGGGTGGACGACGGCCTAGCCTTGCACGACATCATCATCGTCAACGCGGTCAAGTGCCTGCCGCCGCAGAACAAGCCGAGCCCGGAGGAAATCCGCACCTGCCGCCGCTTCCTGGAAGGGCAGGTCGCCGCCCTGCCGAACGCGCGCATCTTCATCGCGCTGGGCCAGATCGCGCACCAGTCGGCGGTCAAGGTGCTGGGCGGCAAGCTCCCCAAGGCGCGCTTCGGCCACCTCGCCGAGCACCGCATGCCGGACGGGCGGCTCTTGATCGACAGCTATCATTGCAGCCGGTACAACCAGAATACCGGGCGCCTGACCCAGGAGATGTTCGAGGCGGTGTTCGCGCGGGCGGTGGCGCTGCGGGATGGTGGGGCTGAGAGTTCCTAAGCCCTCCGCCGTGTCACGCCCTCGGGAACTGGATTCCCGCCTTCGCGGGACCTTTGCAAAAGACAATAGTCATTCCCGCGAAAGCGGGAATCCAGGGTCGCAAGCGCTGTTTCCCGTGGCCCTGGATCCCCGCCTTCGCGGGGATGACGGTAGAATGGGTCGCGCCATCGCGGGAATGACTGAATGGGAAGCGGAAAGCCCAGCCCTTCATTGCCCCCTCAAATATCCTCCGCAATCCGCCCATAAAGCTCCGGCCGCCGGTCGCGGAAGAAGCCCATGCCGGCGCGGTGGGTGCGCGCCTTCTCGAGGTCGAGCGTCGCCACCAGCGCGCCGGTCTGCCAGTCCTCCGACTCCGCGACCAGATCGCCCCATTCGTCGGTGATGAAGCTGTGGCCATAGAATTTCTGCGGCCCCTGCGGCCCGTCCTCCTCGCCGATGCGGTTGGCGGCGATCACCGGCATGCAGTTGCTGACCGCATGGCCCTGCATCGCGCGGCGCCACATGCGGCTGGTGTCGAGGTCGGGATCATAGGGCTCCGATCCGATCGCGGTGGGATAAAACAGCATCTCCGCGCCCATCAGCGCCATGACCCGCGCGCTTTCGGGATACCATTGGTCCCAGCAGATGCCGACGCCGATGGTGCCATATTTGGTCGGCCAGACCCTGAAGCCCGAATTGCCGGGCCGGAAATAATATTTCTCCTGATAGCCGGGCCCATCGGGAATATGGCTCTTGCGATAGACGCCCATGATGCCGCCGGCATCGTCGATCATCGCCAGCGAATTATAGTGATGCTGGCCGTCCCGCTCGAAAAAGCTGGTCGGGATATAGACGCCGAGCTCTGCGGCCAGCGCCTGCATGGCGGTAACGGCGGGATGATCGGCAACGGCGCGCGCGGATGCGAACAGCGCCTCGTCCTGCGTCTTGCAGAAATAGGGGCCTTCGAACAGTTCCGGCGGCAGGATGATCCGGGCGCCCCGCGCGGCGGCCATGCGGACATGCTCCTCGACCAGCGCGATATTGTCCGCCTCGTCATCGGAAAAGGCGAGCTGGAGGGCGGCGACGGTGACGGGCTTGCTCATGGTGGTTATCCGGCGGATGGCATTTGCTGG
>DATJLC010000161.1:0-3732 GCA_035490755.1 Sphingobium sp. | reverse complement strand
CGGCTATTCGATGCTTGCGGATATTTTTCCGGCGCGGCAACGCGCCGCCGCTTTCGCCGTGTTCCTGTGCGGGCCGTTCATCGGCGTGTCGCTGGCGCTCAGCCTGGGCGGTCAGGTCGTCGAGGGCTGGGCGCTTACCTGCGGCGGCCTTGGCCTGTGCGACTTCAAGGACTGGCAGGCGGCGTTCCTGATCTTCGGAGCGCCCGGTGTCCTCGTCGCCCTGCTGTGCGGCCTGCTGGGCGAGCCGCGGCAGGCGCGCGGCGCGCATCTGGCACATACCCGAACGCCTGTTGCCGACGCGCTATACGAGCTGTCGCTGATCATCCCGCCTTTCTCGGTCATCCGTTTGTGGCGGCTGGTGAGCCGGCGGATGGCGTTCATCAACCTGGCCGCCGCAGGCCTGCTCGTCCTGTGCTGCGCGGCGCTGACCGCCGTTACCGGTAGCCTGGCGCAGTGGAGCGCGGTCGGCGTGGGCCTCTACGGCCTGTTCTCCTGGTGCCAGGCGCAGGTCAGACGCGACCCCGAATTATTCTCGCTAACGGCCGGGTCCGTGGCCTTTTTCGGCACGATCCTGGCTTGCGGCCTGATGGCCAGCGCGACCGCGTCCATGTCTTTTTGGAGCGTGCCCTTCGCGACCAAGGAACTGGGATTTTCCGCGGCCGAGGCCGGGCATTCCCTGGGCATCGCGATCGGCGGAGGCTCGCTGCTCGGCACGGTGTGCGGCGGCTTCATCGTCGATCTGTGGCGTCGCACCAATCGCGCCGCCGCGCTCGACCTCGGCCTGATCGCAGGCTGCACGGCCGCCGCGCTGCTGGCGTTCCTGCTGCTGTCGCCGTCCCATCCCGTCTTGCTGGTCACGACGGTGGCGGTCCTGATGTTCGTCCTGACCATCTGGCCCGCCGGCTGCATCGCCCTTCTGCAGGACCTTGTGACGCCCGGCATGCGCGCCCAGGCCGCCACTCTGTATGTGACAACCACGTCGCTGTTGGCGGGGTCAATCGGCCCCTATGCGGTGGGCCGTCTGGCCGATGCGCTGGGATCGATCCGGCTTGGCCTCACCTTCCTGTTCGCTCTGCTGCCCGTGTCGCTGCTGCTGTTCCTGCTGGCGCGGCGCGACCTCCCGAGGGCGCTTCGGCGCAAGGCCGAGGCGGAGACCGGTGCGGCCATAGAGGATACTTTATAGAGGTTTCAATTTGCCAAAACCGGAGGTTAGTTGCTATAGAGGGATCGCTTTTGAGCCATTCGGTGCTTGAGGAGGGACAATGACGGACAGCGCGCCAGCCGACAGCACTCCGGCGCCTCCATTTCAAAACAGGAACGCGATCATCTTCGGCGGGGGGCGCAATATCGGCCGCGCCGTTGCCTTCGAGTTCGCCCGGCGGGGCGCCCGGGTCGCAGTCGCGGACATTGATGCCGAGGCGGCGCGGCAGACGGCGCAAGCGATCGCCAGCCAGGGCGGCGAAGCGCTTGGCGTCCATGTCGACGTGACTGACAGCGCATCCGTCCGGCAGGCATCCGCCGAGGCCGAGGGCGCGCTGGGCGAGATGGATATCGTCATGAACAATGCCGGCCTCCTGCACAGCGGCAACCCGCAGGACATACCGCTTGCCGAGTGGCAGCGGATGATGGACTGCAATTTCTTTGGCGTCGTACGTGTCCTCGAGGTCTTTCTGCCCCGGATGATCGCGCGCGGGTCGGGCCATATCGTCAACACCGCCTCCTTTGCGGGTCTCTATCCCTATGCCGCCAACCGCATGGCCTATGCGGCGTCCAAGGCCGCGATCATCTCGCTGTCCGAGAATTTGGCGCTCTATCTGGAGCCCCAGGGCGTGCGGGTGAGCTGCCTCATCCCCGGTCCGGTGATGACGACCATGGCGCAGGGCATGAAGAGCTGGAGCGCGGACGTCGTCATGCGGGGCCCCGGCAGTCATCTCTGGCTCAAGACCCAGGAGGAGGTCGCGGCCCTGCTGGCTGACGGCATGCGCGATAACCGGATATTGATTCCGACCCATGCGGAAGGGCTGGACAGCATGCGCGCGCGCGCCGCCTCGCCCGACGACTTCATCCGCGCCAGGATCGCCGATGTCGCGCGCGGTGATATGGGCCTGCCCCAGGTCGACAAGGCGAGGTTCGGCCTCGCCTGAGATTGGTGCGTGACCTTGCGGAGGTGCCGGCGCCATAGCTTCTTCTTGACCCGGTCGGCAGGTTTCCTCCAGAAACCTCGCTCGAAAAAGCGAGGAGAGCGATGCGATGACGAGCCGACACCTGGTGGACCCGGAACTGTTGCCGCTGCTCGAATTCTTTCCGGATACACCGGTATCGGCGGCCAATCTACACGAGTTGCGGGCCATGGAGGCCCCGCCCATGCCCGTCGAGGATTGCGGCGTCGATGTGGAGGATCGCAGCATTGATGGGCCTGGCGGCAAGCTGAACCTGCGTGTCTATCGCCCACGCGAGGCGACCGATGCGCTCGGCTGCATCTTTCATATCCATGGCGGCGGCTTCCTGTTCGGCTCGGCCAAGAATATGGAACACGAGCACCGGCCGCTGGCCGCCAGCCTGCAATGCGTGATCACGAGCGTCGACTATCGCGTGGCGCCGGAGACCTGCTTTCCCGGCAATATCGAGGATTGCTACGCGGCGCTTGCATGGGTCGTGGCGAATGCGCAGACGCTCGGCGTCGATACCGGCCGCATCGGCGTGATGGGCGAAAGCGCCGGCGGCGGGCTTGCGGCGGCTCTTGCGCTGCTCGCGCGCGATCGGGGCGAATATGGACTGGCGTTCCAGCACCTGATTTATCCCATGCTCGACGACCGGACCTGCGTTGGCGATGCGCACCCCCTGACCGGCGAGTTTGTCTGGGCGCCTGAAAGCAACCGCTTCGGCTGGGCGTCGCTGCTGGGTCACGAGCCCGGCCTGGAGGGCGTCTCTCCTTATGCCGCCCCGGCACGGGCGGAGGATCTCACGGGCCTGCCGCCCACCTTCATTTCCACCGGCGCGCTCGACCTTTTCCTGGAGGAGGACATCGAGTATGCGCGGCGGCTGACGCGGGCGGGCGTGCCGACGGAACTGCACGTGTGGCCCGGCGCCTTCCATGCCTTTGACGCAATGCCCCAGGCGCAGGTCGCCAGCGCGGCCCGCCTTGCGAGCGGCAACGCGCTGAGCCGCTTCCTCGCTCGGCGCGATTCCGCCGGCTAGGCATCATTCAAGGGGCTCGCCTCCGTGGTGCTCGCGCAGGCCGTTGAGCAGGATGTCGATCAAGGCGTCGGCGACATTTTCCGGCGTGTCGGCGCCGGCCGGATCGAACCATCGCGCCGGCCAGTTCAGCGCGCCCGCCAGTGCGAAGGCCGCATAGGTCACATTGACCGGGCGCAGGTCGCCGTCCGCGATTCCCCCGGCGATCAGCTCCCGCAAGGTGGCATCCACCTGCCGTTTCATGGCGCGGATCTGCGCGGCGCTCTCCTCGCCCAGATATTCCTCGCCGGTGCGGATGGTGCATCGGCCGAAATCGTTCATGTTGATATGGGCATAATGGCACAGGAACATGCGCAGCCGCTCGATGCTGCGGCCTTCCTGCCGCCGCGCGAGGGCGGCGGCAGCGTTGAGTTCGTCCAGCCCCCGGCGCAGGCACTCGAAGATGACGGCCTCCTTGTTGCCGAGATAGCGGTAGATGGTCGGCTTGGTGACGCCCAGGCTTGCCGCCACGTCGTCCAGCGAGGTGGCGTGATAGCC
>DATJLC010000160.1:0-5624 GCA_035490755.1 Sphingobium sp. | reverse complement strand
AGCGGCTTCGCGTTCAACTATGATCCGCAGATGCCCAGTAGAGGATTGATAACCGCGCGCTTCGCTTCCGGTGAATATTGGTATCACCGCGAGAAGAAGGTCTAGGCCCGCGCTAATCACGCGCCCTTAGCGCGGGAGCGCCCTCCCTTGGTGCGTTTGCTACATAATGCCGAAAATAGCTGTCGCTGTTCCACGTGGAACAGTGCTTTGACGGGCGGGGGCGAGACGGGTAGAGGCGGGCTGATCATGAACCGTTTCGATGTCATTGTGGTGGGCGGCGGCCATGCCGGCTGCGAAGCCGCGGCGGCGGCAGCGCGGCGCGGCGCGCGGGTCGCGCTGGTGACCTTTGACCATGCGACGGTCGGAGCGATGTCCTGCAACCCGGCGATCGGTGGCCTCGGCAAGGGGCATCTCGTCCGCGAGGTCGATGCCCTTGACGGGCTGATCGCCCGTGCGGCCGATGCCGGGGCGATCCATTATCGGCTGCTCAACGCCAGCAAGGGCAAGGCGGTGCAGGGACCGCGCGTGCAGGCCGACCGGGTGCGATTCCGCGCCGCGATCCAGGCGCTTGTCGCTGCGACCGAGGGACTGGTGGTGGTGCAGGGCGAAGCGGCGGCGCTGGCCATGGCGGGCGGCCGGGTGACGGGGCTCGTGCTGGCGGACGGATCGGAGATCACGGCGCGCGCAGTGGTTCTGTGCACCGGCACCTTTCTGGGCGCGCGGCTGTTCCGGGGCGAGGAGCGAATGGAGGGCGGGCGCATCGGCGAGTCCGCCGCGCATTTGCTGGCGCATCAGTTGCGCGACCTCGACCTGCCGATCACCCGGCTCAAGACCGGGACGCCGCCCCGCCTCGACGGCCGCACCATCGACTGGGCGCGGCTCGACGAGCAGCCGTCCGACAACGGCATCTGGACCATGTCCGCGCTGGGTACGCGGGTGCTGCCGCAGCTCTCCTGCGCCATCACCCGGACCAATGCCCGCACCCATGACATCATTCGCGGCGCCTTGTCCCGTTCGCCCCTGTTCGGCGGCGACATAGAGGGGCGGGGGCCGCGTTACTGCCCGTCAATCGAGGACAAGATACACCGCTTCGGCGATCGCGACGGCCATCAGATCTTCCTGGAGCCGGAGGGCCTAGACAGCCATCTGGTCTATCCCAACGGCATCAGTACTTCGCTGCCGACAGATGTGCAGGAGGCGCTGCTGCGCTCGATCGCAGGGTTGGAGCAGGTGCGGATGGAGGTGCCGGGCTATGCGGTCGAATATGACCATGTCGACCCCCGCACGCTCGACCGGACATTGGGCCTGGCGCAGCTGCCGGGACTTTATCTGGCGGGACAGATCAACGGCACCACAGGCTATGAGGAGGCCGCGGCCCAAGGCCTGGTCGCCGGGGCCAATGCTGCTGCCCATGCGCTCGATGTCGCGCCGCTGCTCCTCGACCGCGCAGAAAGCTATATTGGCGTGATGATCGACGACCTCATCCTGCAAGGCGTGACCGAGCCTTATCGCATGCTGACGGCCCGCGCGGAGTTCCGCCTAGCGCTCCGGGCGGACAATTCGGTGACGCGGCTCACGCCCAAGGGCATTGCGGCCGGTATGATCGGTGCCGAGCGCGCGGCCTGGTTCGCGCGGCGCAGTGAACAACGGATCGAGGCCGAGGCGCTCTTACAGCGTGCGGTGCGCGCGGATGCAATATTGGCCGGGGAGAATGGCAGGGACGGCACGGTTCGCTCGCTCGGGGAATGGTGTCGGTTTAACGAAGTGGGGCCAGCGGCGATATTCGCGCAGGCGTCGGAACTCGACGCGCTTGACGCAGAGCTAGTCGAGGAAGTCCTGGAGGATGCCCGCTATGCGCCCTATCTCGAGCGCCAGGCGGCGGCGGTGCGGGATCTGCGCTCTAATGATGCGATCGCCATTCCCGCCGACTTCGACTTCACGGCGATCGGCGGGCTTTCGGCCGAGATGGTCGAGAGGCTGGCCGCCGCCAGGCCGGAGACGCTGGGCGCTGCCGGCCGGGTTCGGGGGATCACCCCGGCGGCGCTGGCGGCGCTGCTGGTCGGGCTGAAGCGCCGCGCCGCATGACCGAGGAGGAAGCGCGCGCCTGGTTGTCCGATCGGGGCTGGCTCACCGGACAGGCGGGTGAGCGGCTGGCGCGCCTCGTCGATCTCGTCATCAGCGAGAATGATCGCCAGAATCTGATAGCTGCCTCGACCATCCCGGCCATCTGGGCGCGCCATATTCTTGATTCGGCGCAACTCCTGCCGCTGGCCGAAGCGACGCCAGCGGATGGGCATTGGTTCGATCTCGGCAGTGGCGGCGGCTTCCCCGGCCTGGTCATCGCTTGCCTGCGGGAAGCGCCGATCACCCTGGTCGAGACCCGCGCCCTGCGCGCCCGCTTCCTGGAAAGCTGCATCGCGGAGCTTGGCCTGGCTCATGCCCGGGTTGCGCAGCAGAAGGCGGAGCAGGTCCGCGCGGGTTTGCCCGCCGCCGTCATTTCCGCCCGGGCTTTTGCACCGCTCGGCAGGCTGTTCGACCTCGCCCACCATTTGTCCGATCCCGAGACCCTGTGGCTGCTGCCAAAGGGACGAAATGCGCAATTGGAACTGGCATCGGCCCGACAGGAATGGCAAGCTGCGTTTCACGTGAAACAGAGCGTAACGGATGCCGACAGCGCCATCATCGTGGCCAGCTCGGTCAAGCGCCGCCAGAAAGCGGCATCGCGCCGGCCATCAGGGAGACGCAGGGCATGATGAATATCGCGATCGCGAACCAGAAGGGCGGCGTGGGCAAGACGACCACGGCGATCAATCTGGCGACGGCGCTTGCGGCGACCGGCCATCGTACCCTGCTCATCGACCTTGATCCCCAGGGCAATGCCTCGACCGGCCTTGGCATCGAGCACAAGGCGCGAATCCTGTCCTCCTACGATTTGCTGGTCGGCAATTGCGCGCTGGACGAGGCGGTGATCCACAGCCAGGTGCCCCGCCTCGACATCGTGCCCGCGACGCAGGATCTGTCGGGCGCGGAGATCGAGCTGATCGAGTTCACCGACCGCACCCATCGCCTTTCCACCGCGCTTCGGGCCGTGCCGGAAGGCCGCTGGGACGTCTGCCTGATCGATTGTCCGCCATCGCTCGGCCTGCTCACGCTCAACGCCATGGTCGGCGTGTCCAGCATATTGGTGCCGCTGCAATGCGAGTTCTTCGCGCTGGAGGGGCTGAGCCAGCTCCTCCAGACGGTGGAACGGATCCGGGCAAAGTTCAATCCGGGCCTGTCCATCCTGGGCGTCGCGCTTACCATGTATGACCGGCGCAATCGCCTGACCGAACAGGTGGCGGAGGATGTGCGCAGCTGCCTGGGCGATCTGGTCTTCCGGACCGTCATTCCGCGCAACGTCCGCCTGTCCGAGGCGCCCAGCCATGGTGTGCCCGCGCTCATCTACGATATCCGCTGCGCCGGATCGGAAGCCTATATGCAATTGGCGCGGGAGCTGATCGGGCGCCTGCCCCGCGCCGTCAGGGAGGAAGTTGCATGAGTACGGATGACGCGGGCCGCATGGATGGCGCGGCCCGGGCGCGGCGCCCTCAGGGGCTCGGGCGCGGCCTCTCGGCGCTGTTTGCCGAATCGAGCCGCGACGTCGCGGTGGTCGAGGATGCCGGCGCCTCGCAGGCCGTGCAGGGCAGTGGGCGCAATGTCCAACTTATTGATATTGCTTCCATATCGCCGCATCCGGACCAGCCGCGGCGCCATTTTGACGAGGGTGCGTTGCAGGAGCTGGCGGACAGCATCCGCGCGCGCGGGGTATTCCAGCCGATCATCGTCCGGCCCGCTGGCATTGATCTGTTCCAGATCGTTGCTGGCGAGCGGCGCTGGCGCGCGGCACAGCGGGCGCAGCTCCACCGCATCCCGGCGATCGTGCGCGATTTCGACGAGGCGGAGACGCTGGAGATCGCGCTCGTCGAGAATATCCAGCGCGAAGACCTCAATCCGATCGAAGAAGCGCAGGCCTATCGGCGGCTGATCGCGCAGTTCGGCCACAGCCAGGATGCGCTGGGCCGGATCGTCGGCAAGTCACGCAGCCATGTCGCCAATCTGATGCGCCTGCTCGACCTGCCGTCGCCGGTGCAGGACCTGGTGATGACGGGCGAGATCGGCATGGGCCATGCCCGCGCCCTGATCGGTGCGCCCGATTGCGAGCGGCTCGCGGGGGAGGTCGCGAAGAAAGGCCTGTCGGTTCGCGAGACCGAGGAACTGGTTCGTGCGATCAAGGGTGGCGAGCGCCGGGCGCGAAAGAAGCCGAACGGCGCCGAGGACATGGGCAGCAATGCCGATATCGCGGCGCTGGAGCGTGATCTTGGCGATCTCCTCGGCATGCGGGTGGTGATTGCGCATGGACCGGCCGGCAAGGGCACGGTGACGGTGCATTATTCGACGCTCGACCAGCTCGACATGCTGTGCCAGCGGCTGTCCGGCGAAGCGATTTAGAGGCTTCTAAAGGAGATTAGGCGCGCAGAGGCGCGGAGGCCGCAGAGATGGCGTGCGCTTGGGTAAGGGCAACGATTTTTCTCTTTGGTGGGTAGAGCGCCTGCGGCGCCATACAACTCTCTGCGTTCCCGCGCGAAAACAACTCTGAGCCAGGGTGCAAAAGGGCTCGACGCCCTCAGACGCGGGCCAAGGCCTGCCGATTCAGGAGATGCGCACCGCTCAGAATGGCGACGCCCGCCAGCGTCACGATCGTTTCAGGTGCGCCGTGGGGCAGGGCCAAGGCGCTGGCCATGATGCCGAGGCCGGCCGATCCGATCGCGATGGGCGCAGGCGAGCGATGGCGCAGCGTGCCCATGCCGAGCGCCAGGGCGCCGAGGATGATGGCCAGCACCAGCCCGCCTTCATGGATCAACGGCGACTCGATCAGGCCGCCAAAGGATGCCATGACACCGATCAGCAGCGACGTCGCCAGGCAGTGCACGCCGCAAAGCGCCGACAAGCCAATGGCCAGCCGGTCGATTCTGCCGATTTTCTGTGCGTATTCCGACATGCGTCCGCTCTAAAGCACAGCTACCGGGAAGTTACAACATATCATTGGCCCGCTAAGCGGAATCAGGTCCGGGAAGCGATCTCGAACAGCGCGGCCATCGGTCAGTGCCCGGCGAGGCCCATCTGCCAGAGGATGAACGCATATTCCTCGGCGGTTTCCTTGAGCGATTCCCAGCGGCCGGACTTGCCGCCATGGCCCGCCCCCATGTTGGTCTTGAGGAGCAGGACATTGCCGTCCGTCCGGGTCGCGCGCAGCCTCGCCACCCATTTGGCCGGCTCCCAATAGGTGACGCGCGGATCGTTGAGCCCCGCCGTCACCAGCATGGGCGGATAGGGCTGGGGCCGGACATTGTCATAGGGGCTGTAGCTGGCGATGAGATCGAAGGCGGCCGGGTCCTCGATCGGATTGCCCCATTCGGGCCATTCGCCAGGGGTCAGGGGGAGGCTCGCGTCCAGCATGGTGTTGAGGACATCGACAAAGGGCACATGTGCGACCACCGCGCCCCACAGCTCCGGGTCGGAATTGACGATCGCGCCCATCAACTCGCCGCCCGCCGACCCGCCGCTGGTGGTGATCCGCCCCGCGC
>DATJLC010000159.1:0-1934 GCA_035490755.1 Sphingobium sp. | reverse complement strand
CCCCCTCCCCGTTCCGGGGAGGATTGGATCGTAAGACCTCATTCCGCCGCCTCCGCGAAATCCTGGCCGTGCAGCAATTCCGCCGAGCAGCGCTGCATGGTCGGGCTGGCGCGGCAGATGGCGTTGGTGAGGTAGAAATCCTTGATCGGATAACCGATCGGGCCGCTGGCCAAGGACGGGAGCGACGGCACCGACCAGCCATAATCCGCCAGCCCCTCCTGTCCCAGCGCGGGCACGGCAGCGGCCATCGCGGCGCGCAGGCCCGCGAAGGTGTCGAACGGCAGGCGCTTGCCCATCACATCGGACAGCGCGCGCAGAATCGTCCAGTCCTCACGGGCATCGCCCGGCGGGAAGACGGCCCGATCGCCTTGCTGCACGCGTCCTTCCAGGTTCACATAGGTGCCCGGCTTCTCCGCATAGCTAGCGCCCGGCAGGATCACATCAGCGACATGGGCCGCCTTGTCGCCATGATGGCCAACGAAGACCTTGAAGCTCTCGTCGAAGGCATTGAACGGCACTTCATCGGCGCCAAGCAGGAACAGTAGCTTCGGCTTGGCCGCCGCCATGGCGCGGATTCCGCCGGCCATGGCATAGCCGAGCATCAGCCCGCCCATGCGCGCGGCCGAGAAATGCAGGACGTTGAAGCCGTTCCAGCCTTCCCGCACCAGGCCGAGGCTATCGACAAGGCCGAGCGCCGCGCCATGCACGCCCTCGACCGCCAGTGAACCGCCGCCCAGGATCACAGCCGGGCGCTGGGCATTCTTCAGCGCATCGGCGACCACCTGGGGCAGATTGCCAACGAGGCCAGCGTCATTGCCCAGCCATTCGACGGGATAGGTGAGATCGACTGGCGCGCCGATGCCAAAGACCTTCGCGCCCTTCTTGATCGCCTTGCGGATGCGCGTGTTGACCAGCGGCGCCTCCCAACGAAGGTTGGTGCCCACCAGCAGGATAGCGTCCGCCGTCTCGATCCCGGCGATGCCGGAGTTGAAGTTGACCGCCGACAGGCTGGAGACGTCATAGGCAAGGCCGGTCTGCCGGCCCTCGAACATCGTGCCGCCCAGCGATTTCACCAGTTCGCGCGCGGCGAACATCGTCTCGCAATCGACGAGATCCCCCGCGACCGCCGCGACGTTGCCACCATGGTCCACCGCAGCGATCGCCGCGAAGGCTTCCTCCCAAGTGGCGGGCACGAGCTTGCCGTCCTTGCGCACATAAGGACGGTCGAGCCGCCGCCGGACCAGGCCGTCGACCACATGGCGGGTCTTGTCGCTCGCCCACTCCTCGTTCACGTCGTCATTGACGCGCGGCAGGGCGCGCAGAACCTGCGGGCCACGGCTGTCGAGCCGAATATTGGTGCCGACCGCATCCATCACGTCGATCGCCAGCGTCTTCTTGAGCTCCCACGGCCGCGCCTCAAAGGCATAGGGGCGTGAGGTAAGCGCGCCGACGGGGCATAGGTCGATCACATTGCCGCTGAGTTCACTCTTGGCGGCATGCTCCAGATAGGTGGTGATCTGCATGTTCTCGCCGCGATAGATCGCGCCGATCTCCGGCACGCCAGCCACTTCCTCGGCGAAGCGGACGCAGCGGGTGCACTGGATGCAGCGGGTCATCACCGTCTTGACGATGGGACCCATATATTTCTCGGTCACGGCCCGCTTGTTCTCGGCAAAGCGGCTGGCGCCCTTGCCGTAGGCGACGGACTGGTCCTGTAGGTCGCATTCACCGCCCTGGTCGCAGATCGGGCAATCGAGCGGATGGTTGATGAGGAGGAACTCCATCACCCCTTCTCGCGCCTTCTTGACCATTTCGCTGTCGGTGCGGATCGTCTGGCCTTCCGTGGCCGGCAGCGCGCAGCTCGCCTGCGGCTTCGGCGGTCCCGGCGCGACCTCGACCAGACACATGCGGCAATTGCCGGCGATCGACAGGCG
>DATJLC010000158.1:0-2182 GCA_035490755.1 Sphingobium sp. | reverse complement strand
GCCATGGCGACATGGCCTGGATGGAAGGGCGCGCCGATCAGCGCGGCGACCCTGCCACGCTCTGGCCGGACGTGCGCAGCGTCATCATGCTGGGCATGGCTTATACGCCCGGCCATGATCCGCTGGCGCTGGCCGGTGAGCCACTGCGCGGGCGCATCTCCGTCTATGCGCAGGGGCAGGATTATCATGACGTGGCCAAGCGCGCGCTAAAGGCGCTAGCACGCTGGATCGTCGCGGAGTCCCCCTGCCAGCTCAAGCTGTTCGTCGATACCGCGCCCGTCATGGAAAAGCCGCTGGCGGCGGCGGCGGGGCTTGGCTGGCAGGGCAAGCACAGCAATCTGGTCAGCCGGAGCCATGGCAGCTGGCTGTTCCTGGGCGCCATCTTCACCACCCTTGATCTTGCACCTGATCCGCCGGAGCGTGACCATTGCGGGTCCTGCGACGCCTGCCAGCGCGCCTGCCCCACCAATGCCTTCCCGGCGCCATACCGGGTCGATGCGCGGCGCTGCGTCTCCTATCTCACGATTGAGCACAAGGGGCCGATCCCGGAGGATATGCGCGCCGGCATCGGCAACCGCATCTATGGCTGCGATGACTGCCTGGCGGTCTGCCCGTGGAACAAGTTCGCGGCCTCGGCGGCGGCGCATCGCGCCTTCCTGCCCCGCGCCGAACTGACCGCGCCGCGCCTCGCCGACCTGCTGGACCTCGACGATGCGGGGTTTCGGACGATGTTCTCCGGCTCGCCGATCAAGCGTATCGGCCGGGGAAGGATGGTCCGCAATGCCGCTATCGCTGCCGGGAACAGTGGCGACCGCTCGCTGTGCCCCGCGCTGCAACGCCTTGTGGACGATCCCGATCCGGTGGTCGCCGACGCCGCCGGCTGGGCCCTGGCCAGGCTTGGGTAGGGAGTGATGACATCCGTCCAACCCAACCCGTAGAACCTAACCCCATTCGTGCTGAGTAGGGGCTGAGCCCTTCGACTGCCTGCCAAGGCAGGCGCTCAGGATAAACTTCACCTTCGGTGAAGCCGAAGACCCGTATCGAAACATCCGCGCCAAGCCAGTGTCCTTCGATACGCCACTTCGACTTCGCTCAGTGGCTACTCAGGACGAACGGACATGCTTGAAGCCATCACGCGCTAATTGCCGCGCAGGGCCTTGGCGCAGGTATTGGCGTCGACGCTCTGGCCGGTCGGTGTGCGCGCCTCGACATAAGTGACCACGGGTTCCCGGTTCGAGGCTGGCGGGTAGAGATAGGCGTCGAGGATGCAGCGGCCGTTGCCGAACTGCAGCTTGCGGGCGGCAGGATCGCGTATGTCGAGCCGGGGCTTGCCGAACAGGCGCTGCAGGCCCCGCGCATCCGCCCCGATCAGCGATGTTTCGGAGGCGCGCGGCCTGGTCGCGGGGATGAAGCCGATCGCAGGAGGCGGCACGACCTGGCCGCAGGCACCCAGCGCAAGGGCAGCAATCGCGGCGAAAAAGAAGGGAGGAATACGCACTCTGAACAGGTCCTGCCCAGGCTATAGCCGCAGTTCGCCGATCGCGGCAATGCTGATCGGCCTTGACAACACTCGTCTGAACGAATCCAATTTTTCCATGGTAGTGGAACCCCTTCCCGACACCGCGATCGAGCATTCCGGTCGCCGCCGACCGAGCCGCCGCACCCTCATCATCATCGCCGTAGCGATCATGGCCTTGCTGGCCGTGACGGTCGCCACCCGCGGCTTTGGCCTCGCCGGCCGTGGCGGCGCGGACGGCCTGACGCTCTACGGCAATGTCGACATACGCGAGGTCGACATGGCGTTCCGGGTGCCGGGGCGGATCGCCGGCATCGCCGTCGACGAGGGCGTGCGGGTGCGGCGGGGGCAGCTCCTGGCAAGTCTCGATACCGCCATTCTTGAGGCGCGGATCGGCCAGGCAGATGCGCAGGTGATGCAGGCCCGCGCCGAACTCGCCAAGTTGCGCAACGGCAGCCGTGCGGAGGACATCGCGCAGGCGAGGGCGCGCGTCGACGCGGCGCGGGCGCTCCAGGCCAATGCGCGTAGCGACTATGAGCGACGCAGGCCGCTGGTCGCGTCCGGCGCGATCAGCCGCGACCTCTGGGCGCAGACCGTGGCGGACCGCGACCGCGCGGCGGCGCAGCTGATGGAGGCGCGCGAGGCGCTCTTGCTGCTCGAATCGGG
>DATJLC010000157.1:0-7301 GCA_035490755.1 Sphingobium sp. | reverse complement strand
ACTATTGCGGGGCCCGAGACAACCCGTTCGACCGAGACCCGGCGATATTTCTTTCGCAGGCGCGAAAGGATGGCGTCCTCGATGCTGTCCAGCGGCGCGAAATCGATGTGGCCGCCCTCGGTCGGCTGCACATGATAGCGCTCGCCCTCCCGCAACAGCAGGCCGACGCCCAGGCCGGTGCCCGGCCCGACAATGCTGATGACGCCCGTTGAGGGCAGGCGGACGTCCGGGCCGCACAGGGCCACGAAATCATTTTCGTCCGCGAGGGCGGCGGCATGACCCACCGCCTCGAAGTCATTGACCAGCGTCTGGCGGTCCACGCCCAGCTCATCCGCCAGCCGCGCCGGCCTGATCGTCCAGGGATTGTTGGTGAACCGGATGGTCTCGCCCTGCACCGGCCCGGCGATCGCGATGGCGACGGCGCGGGGCAATGGCTCGCCCGCCAGCGTGCCGAAATGCTGCCAGGCGGTCTGGAAGCTCGCATGGTCGGCGGTCTTGAGCGTCACCGGATCTGCAAGGGCGGTGACGCGCCCGCCCTCAACGCTCGCCAGGGCGAAGCGGGCATGGGTGCCGCCCACGTCGACGGCGACGATGCGGGTCATGCCGCCACCTGCCGGTCGTCGCCCCAAATGCGGCGGTGCCACACATTGCGCAGGTGGCGCGCGGCAATGCCGCCCAGCTCCTGGTCCCCGTCGGCGATGGCGGCCAGTTCCATCAGCTTGGCATTGCGCCAGTCCCCCAGAAAGGCGGCATGTTCGGGCGTGCCGTCCCGATCGGCCGGAACCGTAGGAAAGCGGCGATGGGCAAAGGCCATGTTGATCTGGAAGATGAGCTCGATGTAGCGGCTGCCGATCAGGTTGAAGAGCGCGGTGCGGAAATCCTGCTCCAGTTCGGCCACATCATGAAAGCTCGTGTCGATCGGCAAGGCCAGCACGCGCTGGCGAAACTGTTCGGCCAGGCCCCTCATCGCCGGCGAACGCACCGACGCCGCCTTGCGGATGGCCTCGACCCACAGGACGGAGGCCATGCGGATCAGGTCGTCGGCCTCGACGTTCAGCAGCTCCAGATAGGTGCCGACCGCTTTTTCGATGGTTTCAATGTCCGGCCGCGCGCCGAAATAGCCGCCGTTGATGCCGCGCCTGACCCGCAGCAGTCCCTCGCGTTCGAGCAGGCGCGCAGCCTGCCGGATCGTCGCGCGCGATACGCCCAGCGCAGCCTGCAGGCTTTCCTCGCTGCCCAGGAAAACGCCCGGATCGCGGGCGAGAACGATCTCGCGCAACCGTGCGGCGGCGCCATCAATAGCTGATTTGAACCTCGGTATCATCATGGGTTCGCTCGCACTTCAAACCCGGCCGGCGCCATGCTGTCCGAGCGAAACAGTGCCCTCTATCTTGCATTGTCGGTTCGCGTCTGTCCAATGAAACCGGCCGGACCCGCTTATTCGACCGGTGCGGTGGTGGCGTTGGCTGTCGGGGTCACTGTCTCGATCAGGTGCCGGTCGTCCACATTCCATGGATGATAGCCCGGGAGGAAGAAGTGGATCCATTCGCGCATCATGCATCGTGCGATTCCTGGTCGGCCCAGCGTGAACCAGGCCAGCCGCAGCCATATGCGCGGTCCGGTCAACCCGTCCTGTCGCAGCAGCTCGAGGATGCCGCGCGTGCGATCGGGAAAATAGTTGCGCGTCAGCAGCAGCATGACCTTGCACTTGACAGACCAGCGCTTGAAGCGGCTCCAGTCGCGGGTTGCGTGCAGCCATGTGTCATAGGCGACCGCCTTGTGCTCGACCTCGTCGACAGCGTGCCAGCGCCACAAGGCGGCAATTTCCGGGTCCGCGCCCGCCAGATGACGCGGGTTGGCCAGCACCTCATGCGCAACGACCGAAGTGAAATGCTCAAAGGCGGCGGTCGCCGCGAGGGCGACGATGGGCGGCTTGGACCGCAGCATGGCCAACCGTGAGCGCACCTGCGCTTCAAGGGGGCCGAGATCGTAGCCCGCTTTGGTTATCCTGCGATTGAGGGCGAGATGCTCGCGGCTGTGCAGGTTTTCCTGGTTGCAGAATGCCGAAATTTCCGTCGCCAGCTTGGCATCCGCGCCGTCGCGGAAATTGCGCACGCTCTCCACGAACAGCGCCTCTCCCAAGGGAAAGGTCGCCGACAGCGCATTATAGACGGCGGTGGCGATCGGATCGCCGCCATGCCACCATCGGGTGGATAATGGACCACGTTCGAAACGGACGTTTCGAGGCGTGATGCTGATGCCGCCGGAGGTCGCTGTCATGTCATTGGCGGAATAAGAGAACAGGCGCCGCAAATCAACACGGATGGCGCGAGCATTAGTCCGGAAAGCGGCGGAATGCCTGCGTCTCATCTTGGGACGGTGAGGGGAATGGGAACCCCACCTTATGCATTTTTTAAGGACTTATCGCCACAACATCCGCCATGGGCGCATCATCTCAACAAACCGGCGCAGGAACCGGACGGCAGGAAATTTGCCGGTTTTTGCTACCCTCGGCGTCGAGCAAGCCGTGGGTCCTCGATATTCCCGCCGACCTGCAGAAATGCGTGGGCCGCTACGCGCGCGTCCCCGACTTTGCGCAGGGGGGTCATTTGCTGCGTGTTGTCAAGCTGACTCAAGAACAGGCGCCCTGACCGGGGACCGGCGGTGATGCTACTCAACCTTTTCAGCGTTCGCACCAGCGATGAGGAACTGGCCAAGGCGGTACGCGTAGCCTTGCTCAAGGCTCTTTTCGCTTCCCGGGCGTCTCTGGTCATGGGTGCATTTTCAGGCGTCGTCATCACGTCGGCGGTGGTCTATTTCTGCCCTTCGCCCTGGCTGATCGCCGCCGGCGCGCTGCTGGTGCTGACCGGTATTGGGCGCATCGCGAGTTTCGGCCTGTTCCAGCCGGGTTCGGCGGATGCGGGCACCATTAAATGGGAAATCATCTACCAGTTCGGCGCGCTCGCTTATGCGGCGATGCTGGGTTTGGTGACATTCCTCACCATCCTCATCAGCGATGATCTGCGCCTGCATCTGCTGACGGCAGCGACATCGACGGGCTATGCCGCGGCCGCGGCGGCACGGAATACGGGTAGGCCCGGCGTGGCCATCGGCCAGCTGCTGATCTGTGCGCTGCCGCTCAGTATCGCGCTGCTGATACAGGCGAGCGTTCCCAGCATCGTGCTTGCGATCGTCAACCTTCTCTACATCACGGTCATGGTCGACATCACCCTGCGCACCTACAAGACCGTTCTGGATGCCTTTATCGACCGCCAGGAGAAGCTGCGTCTGGCGACGGTCTATGAGCGGCTGTCGCGGACCGATCCGCTGACCGGCATCGACAACCGCACGACGCTCAAGCGCAATCTGGAAGAGCTGCTGGACCGCCGCGACGGTCAGATTGCGGTGATCTGGCTCGATCTCGACCGGTTCAAGCAGATCAACGACACGCTGGGTCACAATTCCGGCGACGAGATATTGCAGAGCGTTGCCTCGCGCCTTGCCAACCTTGCCTACCCGTCAGGCAAGCTGGCACGGTTCGGCGGCGACGAGTTCATCATCGTGACGCCGGTCAAGGACAGCCAGGACGCCATGGCGCTGGGCGACCGGGTCCGCTTTTCGCTGACCGAACCGGTGGAACTGGAAAACGGCCCGGTGGACATCAGCGCGTCGATCGGCCTGTCGATCTCGAACGAATACAGCACCGCCGACGAGCTGCTGCGCCATGCGGACGTGGCGCTTTACGAGGCCAAGGCGCACGGGCGCAACTGCGTCCAGCTCTTTGACCCGGAAATGGAGCGGCGCCTGCTCAACAGCAAACAGATCGAGCATGATCTGAGGCGCGCCATCATGAATGAGGAGCTGGAGGTTTACTTCCAGCCGGTGGTCGACCTGAAGACCCTGCGCGTCAAGAGCTTCGAGGCGCTATTGCGGTGGCACCATCCGGTCAACGGCAGCGTGCCGCCAAGCCTGTTCATCCCCATTGCGGAGGCGAGCAACTCCATCGGCGCGATCACTGAATGGGTGCTGATGCAAGCCTGCAAGGAGGCGGCGAAATGGCCCAATGGCCTTTCCGTTGCCGTCAACATGTCGCCCGCGCTGCTCAACATGCGCAGCCTGCCGACGCTGGTGTCGGAAACCCTTCTGCGCACCGGCCTGCCGCCGCGGCGCCTCAACCTGGAGATCACCGAAACGGCGCTCGTCGAGGACAATCCGGAAACGAAGATCGTCCTGGAAAGCCTCAAGAACCTGGGCGTTTCGCTGTCGCTCGACGATTTCGGGACCGGCTATTCCTCGCTCAGCCATTTGTGCCGCTATCGCTTCGACGCGATCAAGATCGACCGGTCGTTCCTGGCCAATGTCCACCAGCACAGTGAATCGCGGGCGGTCATCCAGGCCATATCGAGCCTTGCGACATCGCTCGAACTGACCGTGGTCGCCGAAGGAATCGAGACGTTCGACCAGCTGATGTACATCTATGACCATGGCTGTGCCGCCGGCCAGGGCTATTACTTCGCCAAGCCGATGCCGGGCCGGGATGTTCCCGGCTATCTGGAGCGGGCCGAGCGGGAACGCGCCGCGCTGGCCGCCAGCCTCAGCGGCCGGGAGGATCTCGACGTGGAGCGGTCCGGCCCCGGCCGCATGGTGGCCTGATCGATCAGGCGCGGACCTGCAAACCGGCCATGCGGTGCATCATCTTGAGGTGGAGCGACGACAGGCGCAGGCCGGTTTCGGCCCAGACATGCACGACCCGGCGCAGTTCATCCAGGGTGATCGGGTTGATCTCCCGCGCGGCGCGATAGACGCCGAGCTGTCCGTTCTGCCGCTTGCTGTTCTGCCGGATATATTTGCGCACGGCCTCCTCGCCCTCACCGGGTTCGGCGAGCACGTGAACAAGGCCAAGATCGTACATTTCCTCGGCGGAATAGGTCTTGCCGCTCAGCATCAGGCGTTCGGCGGCGGCCGCGTTAAGGCGCCTGGTGAGCAGCGAATGCGCGCCCACGCCCGGAAACATGCCGAACATATTCTCGGGAAGCGAGAAATTGGCCCCCCGCTCGGCGATCAGCACATTGAACGACAAGGCCGATTCAAAGCCGCCGCCGATCGCATCGCCCTGGATCAGCGCGATCGTCACCACCGGAAGGCCCAGCGACTGGAAGTTGCGGTAAAGGATATCGACGCACTGGTTGCCATAGGATTCCAGCGCCGCGCCGTCGCCGCGCTCGATCGCGCCGGCGACGAAGTCTAGGTCTCCGCCCAGGTTGAAGGCGCCCGGAAAGCGTGACCCCAGCACAACATATTTGATCGGAACCGCTTCGGTTGCGTAGAGCCTCTGGATCTCCGACTGCCAGGCGTGGAGGTCGCGCAGCATCGACAGGCTGAACCGGGGCTTGTCGTTCGGAGTCATGAAGGACCAGAGTGTTTCCAGCTCCGGGTCCCAATTCACCTCCATTTCGGCGAGATCGAAGCGCAGTCGTGGAGCGACCGGCCGTGTATCCGCAGTGACGCCATTATCTTGGCGGTGGCTTATCTGGGTGGTCCATTGGCCGACCCTGTCCGATAACTCATCCATTTTCGAGGTCCTGCCCAAACCGTTAATATTTCACGAGAATGAGTCCCTCGCGAGATTTGGTCAAGGCTGTGAACACTTTTTGCGGCACAGGTTCGCCAGGCCCCTGAACCCGCCGAAAAGGGCAGTTTACTGCCACCTTTGCCGTTACTAACGCACTGATATTGTGCCGTTTTGAAACCGTCTGGCGCTGATCGCGCGAATACTGTTTGGTTAATTTGCGGCGCCTTTTGCTGGGGCTCTGTCCGTGCCCTTTTTAGCGACACCTGTTCCACAGCGGCAACAAAATCCCATTTCGGATCTTAAATGATCTTGTGTGCGGAACCGAAAAGTGATTCGGCCGGTCCTTCAAAGCTCGGCCCATTTGCGCAGGAGGTTGTGAAAGGTCGAGGTGAGGCCGAGCACCGCCGGGTGCTTGTCGCCCAGGTCCTGGCGGGCGAGCGAGATCGACTTGTCCATCCGGTAGAGAAGCGCCCGGTTGCTGTCGTCGCGGACCATGGACTGGGTCCAGAAGAAGGCGCCCCACCGGCTGCCCCGGGTGATGGGCGCGACCCGGTGCAGGCTGTCGGCGGGATAGACGACCATGTCGCCGGCATCGAGCTTGACCGATTGCTCGCCATAGGCGTCCTCGATCAGCAGTTCGCCGCCGTCATATTCATGGGCATCGGACAGGAAGAGGGTCGAGGATATGTCCGTGCGCACGCGTTGCCGCGCCGAGGGGATGTAGCGGATGGCATTGTCGACATGGGCCTCGAATCCCATGCCGGTGTCATAGCGGTTGAACAAAGGCGGAAAGACCCGGAGCGGCAGCGCGGCCGCGTTGAACTCGGCATGGCTGCCCAGCTTCAGGAGGATCGTCTCGCCCAGCGCCCGTGCTTCCCGCGCGTCCTCCGGCACCTGGAGATTATATTTCGCCTGCGCCGCCTGCACGCCAGAGGTGACATTGCCGTCCACCCATTGCGTGTTGGCCAGAACGTCGCGGAAGTGGGCAACCTCATCGGGGGAAAGCAGGGACCTGATGATGACGATCATTGCTTTCTCCGATACCGCTCGCGTGGCTTTGCCCGATTTCTCTACTGTCATTCCCGCGAAAGAGGGAATCCAGAGCCGAAAACACTGCTTTTGGTGGCCCTGGATCCCCGCTTTCGCGAGGATGACGATCGGTCCTAGAAGCTGGCGCCGAATGTCACCAGCACCGACCGCCCGGCGGAGGGCACGACGCGCCCGCCGTTGACCTGCGCATAATAGAGCCTGTCGCCCAGATTATAGCCGTTCACCGCGATGCGATACTTGCCGAAATTATAGCCGAGCAACGCATCGAAGGTGGCATAGGCCGGCGCGACCTGGGTGTTGGTGTTGTTCAGATAGACCTTTGACTGATAATTGGCGCCGACGCCGACCTCCAGGCCTTTCAGGCTGCCTTCCAGCGGCTTGTAGGAGGTCCAGAGCGACGCCGCGTGCCGGGGCACATAGCGCACCTGATTGCCGATCGACATGGTGTCGCGCGCGCCGCTGGCATAGGCGTCGCGGATCTTCGCATCGACATAGGCATAGTTGGCGGTGATCAGCAGGTCGGGGGTGACGGTGCCGCTGAGGCCGAACTCGAAACCACGCAGGCGCTGCTTCGGTTCGCTCGAAGCAACCAATACCTGGGTGTTGGGGTCGAGGTCCTTCGCGTTGCTGCGGTTGATCTGGTAGATCGCGCTCTGGATCAGCAGGCGGTCGCCAAACA
>DATJLC010000156.1:0-1752 GCA_035490755.1 Sphingobium sp. | reverse complement strand
CCGGTGCGCACCACCGCGCAACCGGCGGCGGCGAACGCATCGGCCAGAGCGTCGGCCCCGAGCGCGACCGAGGCGCTGTCGCCGGAGATAAAGACGCGTGGCCCGGCGGCCGGGGTTGGCGCGGACTGCGCGCTGCCTTGCAGGGCGGCGCCGAGCGCGGCCGCATCGACAGGCGCGACCGGCCGGTCATCCACCAGCGCGGAGGGCCCGGTGGCGCAGAGGCCAAGGCAGTAAGCCGGCTCGAAGGCGACGTCGGGGAAAGCGGCTTCCAGCTTCCCGGCAAGGGCGTCGGCACCGCGCGCCTGGCAGGCTTCGGCGCGGCAGAGCTTCACCACTTTCGCGGGCGGCGGTTCGCGGCGGAAGTCATGATAGAAGCTGATCACGCCGATCACCTCGGCCCGGCTCAGGTTCAGCGCATCGGCGATGGCGGGCACCGCCGCGTCGTCGATATAGCCCGCCTCGTCCTGCACCGCATGCAAAAGAGGCAGGAGCCCGCCGCGCAAGCCGCCTTGCGCCCGCGCGATCCTCCCCACGATTTCAGCCCAATATTGCGTGTTTTCCTGGCGCATCACTCTGCCTTGCTCTGCGCGCCATAATGCGCCCAGCGCGCTGATGGGTCAAATCGAACGCCGCCATCATTGATAGAGATGTTCTATCATGGACACGGACTGCGCCGCCTTCATGAGCGCACCCGTCAGGGGCGAGGCCGGGGATCGGTCCGGGACCACCAGGCCGATGCGGCTTGCCGGAACCGGCTCGTCAAAGGGCAGCAGCACCCCCCAGTCCATGCGGGGGAACAGCATCGCGTAACTGTCCGGGATGATCGTCGCATAGGCGCCGGTCTGGACCATGGCGAGCAGCGTCACATAGGAATCGGCCGTGATCGTGGGGCGCAGGGCCATGCCATGCTGCGCCATGCAGGCGTCCAGGATGCGGCGGTTCTGCATGCCCTGGTGCAGCAGGCAGAGCGGCAGGCCGGCGGTCTCCGCGATGGTGATGCTCTGGCAGCGCCCCAGCGGCCCGTCGCGATGGGCCAGCACCATGTAGCGCTCCGCATAAAGCGGAATGCACAGGACATTTGTCGGCGGCTCATGGTCGAGATAGGTGAGGCCGCCATCGAGCTCGAACGCGCCGAGCGCCCGCCCGATCTCCCTCGAGGTCATGGACCGGACGCCAAGCGAAAGCCCGGGCTGGCGGCGCAGAATCGCCTCGCCGATCCGTCCCGTCCAGGGCAGGGCGGCGGGAATGGCGCCGAGGCGAACCTCGCCGCTCAATGTGCCGCGCGTCGCCCCGGCAATGTTGATCATCTCTTCCTGCGCCGCCACCAGCTGCCGGGCCCAGGGCAGAATGGCCTCGCCCTCCGGCGTCAGGTCGACAAAGCGCCGGTCGCGGATGATGAGCTGCTTGCCGATCTGGCGCTCGAGCGACCGGATCGCGGCGGAGAGCGTCGGCTGCGAGACGCCGCAGGCCTCCGCCGCGCGGGCGAAATGGCGTTCCTGCACAAGCGCCAGGAAATATCGGACCAACCGGGCATGCATGTCTCGACCTTAGCGCTTCAACCATCCGGCTCAATAGGCGCACTCGCGAGGGCTGGCTTTCCTTCCAGAAATGTGCGACGACGTTAATCGAACGACGGTGTTCGATTGACGGCTGACGCACGCAGTCAGTTTTGTTGACCGGACAAATCGAAAGTCAGGAGAGAGCCTTGGGCATCAGGACGTTCCTTATCACTTCGGTTGCGGTGCTTGTTGC
>DATJLC010000155.1:0-8264 GCA_035490755.1 Sphingobium sp. | reverse complement strand
GGCTGGTAGGGCTGACGGAAATCTGACCGCCGGCGGCATCTTCGGCGATGTCGGCGACGATGCAGATTTCGGCGAAGTCGACTTCGGCTGGAACGCCGGCCATCCGCACTTCGGCCTCGAGGCTGGAGCGCACGATCTTCTCCCGCCGCAGCGGCTCGATCGCCTCGTTGACCCTGGTGCGCAGCTCGCGGATGCGCGTCCACTTGGCCACCATTGCCTCGTCCCCGCGCCGAGCGTCGAAATCCGGCCATTCCAGCAGGTGCACACTGCCCTTGTCCGGGAAGCGGCTGCCCCAGATCTCCTCCGCCGTGAACGGGATAATCGGCGCGGCATAGCGCAGCAACGCGTGGAACAGCGTGTCGAGCACCGTGCGATAGGCGCGGCGCTTGTCCGTCTGCCAGCCGCTGGCCACGTTCACGTCGCAATAGAGGCAGTCCTTGCGGATGTCGAAGAAGAAGGCGGACAGGTCGATATTGGCGAAGTCGTTGAGCGCGCGGGTATAGCGCCCGAATTCCAGCCAGCTCTCGCTCGTCCGGTCCGCCACCACCTCGCGCAGCTCCGCGTCCAGCTCAGCCAGGCGGTGGAGCATGTAGCGTTCCAGCTCCGGCATCTCGGCGAAGGGCACCCGCTCCGCCTCGGTGAAGTCGGCGAGCGCGCCCAGCAGGTAGCGGAAGGTGTTCCGGAGCTTGCGATAGGCGTCGGACGAGCCGGCCAGCACTTCCTTGCCGATCCGCACATCGTCGAAATAGTCGGTGGAGGCCACCCACATGCGGAGGATGTCGGCGCCGCTTTCGCCCATGATCTTCAAGGGATCGACGACATTGCCGAGGCTTTTCGACATCTTGCGCCCCTGCCCGTCGAGCGCGAAGCCGTGAGTCAGCACCGCCTTATAGGGCGCCTGCCCGCGCGTGCCGCAGCTTTCCAGCAGCGACGACTGGAACCAGCCGCGATGCTGGTCCGATCCTTCCAGATAGAGGTCGGCGCGGACGCCGGCACCGTAGCGCTGCTCCACCACGAAGCTGTGGGTGGAGCCGCTGTCGAACCAGACGTCGAGGATGTCGTTGACAACCTCATAGTCGTCGAGGCGGTGGTTTTCGCCCAGCAGCGCCTGATGGTCGGCGCCGAACCAGGCATCCGCCCCGCCCGCCTTGAACGCCTCGACGATGCGGGCATTGACCGCCGGATCGTTCAGATATTCGCCGCTCTGGCGATGGACATAAAGCGCGATCGGCACGCCCCAGGCGCGCTGGCGGCTGATCACCCAGTCGGGGCGCCCCTCCACCATCGAACGGATGCGGTTGGTCGACCGCTCGGGCACCCAGCGGGTCTGCGCGATGGCGTTGAGGGCAAGGTTGCGCAGGGTCGCGCCATTGCCCTGCGCCGCCATGATCCGCTCTTCCTCGGCGCAGCGGGGGATGAGGGGGTCGATGATCGGCCGGTCCATCGGGATGAACCATTGCGGCGTGCAGCGATAGATGATGCGCGCCTTGGAGCGCCATGAGTGCGGGTAGCTGTGGCGGAACTCGCCCGCCGAGAGGAGCGCGCCCGCCGCCTTGAGGTCGGCGCAGATCGGCCCGTCCGGCGCGTTGAGCCTGGCGTTGATGACGCTGAGCGGATGCCCGCCGAGCCAGGCCCAATCCTCGCGGAAACGCCCGTCGGCCTGCACCGCGAACACAGGGTCTATGCCGAGCGGCTTGCAGGCGAAGAAGTCCTCCTCGCCATGGTCCGGCGCCATGTGGACGAGGCCGGTGCCGGCATCGGTGGTGACATGGGGGGCCGGGAGGAAGGGGCGGGGTTTGGTGTAGAACTCGATCGCCTTTTCCCACGCGGCGTCATCCCCGCGAAGGCGGGGATCCAGGGCCACCGGGAAATGCGCCTGCGACTCTGGATTCCCGCTTTCGCGGGAATGACGGAGGAGGTTGGCGATGGGATGGCGCGCCTTGGCGCCGGCGAGTTGGGTGCCTGTGCCGCGCCAAACTTCGTCACTTCGGCAAATCTTCAAGCCATCGATGGAGGCACGCCCAAAACGTGAATCTGTCGTTCGCTTGAGAAACTGCCCCCACAGATCCGGACTAAGAAGGACTTTAATGCCAGTGCCATCGTCAAAGCCAATGTCGACCGCCACATACTCAATCCCCTCCCCATAAGCGATGCCCTGATTGGTCGGGATCGTCCACGGGGTGGTGGTCCAAATGACCGCATGCACCTTTTCACCGGCATCAATCAGCGCCTGGAGTTCCGGCGCGTTGGGGGCTTCGGTGATCTCGAACGCGACGTCGATCTGGGTCGAGGTCACGTCCTCATATTCGACTTCCGCCTCGGCCAGCGCGGTCTTCTCGACAGGCGACCACATCACCGGCTTGGCGCCGCGATAGAGCTGGCCGGTCTCGGCGAACTTCAGCAGCTCGGCGACGATCGCGGCCTCGGCCTCGAACTTCATGGTGAGATAGGGATCGTCCCAGTCGCCCAGGATGCCGAGGCGCTTGAACTGCTCCTTCTGCACGCCCACCCATTTGTCGGCATAGGCACGGCACTGGGCGCGGAATTCCTGTGGCGGAACCTCGTCCTTGTTCTGCTTCTTCTTGCGATATTCCTCCTCGATCTTCCATTCGATCGGAAGGCCGTGGCAGTCCCAGCCGGGCACATAGGGGCAGTCCTTGCCCAGCAGCGACTGGGCACGCACGATGATGTCCTTGAGAACCTTGTTCATCGCATGGCCCATATGGATGTCGCCATTGGCGTAAGGCGGGCCGTCATGGAGAATGAACCGCTCCCGCCCCGCCCGGGCCCGGCGCAGCTGGCCGTAAAGATCCTCCGCATCCCATTTCGCGGCGATGGCCGGCTCCTTCTGGGCAAGGCCGGCCTTCATCGGAAAGTCGGTCTGCGGCAGGAACACGGTGGATTTATAGTCGGGCAGGTCGGTCATGATCTTCTAATTCTTCCAAGTCCGTTCGCCCTGAGCGAAGTCGAAGGGCCTGGTCGAAACCGCAGGTGAGACCTTCGCTCCGCTCAGGCATGGGCTTCGACAAGCTCAGCCCGAACGGCGATATGGGTTTGATGTGCGGCCCTACGCGACGCGCGCCTTGTCCGCAAGAATGCGCCGCGCCGTCTCGCAATCGCGGGCGATCTGCCGGGTGAGCGCGTCGAGGCCGTCGAACTTCGCCTCGCCCCGGATGCGCTCGATCATCTGCACTTCCACGACCTGGCCATAAAGATCGCCGGAAAAGTCGAAGAAATGCGGCTCCAGCAGCTCCTTGGGCGGGTCGAACTGCGGCCTGATGCCGAGATTGGCGGCACCGTCCAGCATCCGCCCGTCCGCCAGGCGCCCGCGCACCGCATAGACGCCATAGGCCGGCCGCAGGAAGCTGCCGAGGCTGACATTGGCGGTCGGAAAGCCGAGCGTGCGGCCGACCTTGTCGCCATGCTGGACCTCCCCCTCGATCGCGAAGGGGCGTGTCAGGAGCCGGGTCGCCGTCGCGCAGTCGCCCGCATGCAGCGCGTCGCGGATCCTGCTGGAGGAAATGACAAGGCCGTCCTCATCGGCGACCGGCGCGACCGCCTCGACTGCCAGACCAAGCGTCTTGCCCAGCGACGCGAGGCTGGGGACATCGCCCGAGCGCCCCTTGCCGAAGGTGAAGTCGAGGCCCGTCACCACTCCGGCGGCGCCCATGCCCTCGACCAGCAGCCGCGTGAACTCCGCCGGGCCGAGCGCGGCCATGACCCGGTCGAACCGGAAGACCATCATGGCGTCGGCTCCGGCCGCGCCGAACAATCGCTCGCGCTGGTCGAGCGAGGTCAGGCGAAAGGGCGGTGCATCGGGATGGAACAGGCGGGCGGGATGCGGATCGAAGGTGGCGACGATAACCGGGCGGCCTTCGCCACGCGCCCGGGCGATGGCCTGTCCGACGACCGCCTGGTGGCCCGCATGGAAGCCGTCGAAATTGCCGAGCGCCATGATGCTGCCGCGCAGACGGTTCGGGACGTCCCCGTCATTGTAAAGCCGCTCCATGGCGTCAGGCTATACGGGCCGCCCTGCCCCCGCGCAACGGCAAGGCCAGCTAACCATTGCGGCGGCGCAGGGTGACGAAGCTGTAGGCGGGGCGCCCATCGGCGGCGGCATGCGCCTGGCGGGCCGTCTCCTCCCAGATAGCGGGGTCGAACGGCTCCAGCCGGGTATCGCCCTCAGGCCTTGCATGGACTTCGGTCAGCTCGACCCGGTCCGCGCGGGCCAGGAACAGGCGATACGTCTCCGCGCCGCCGATCACGGCGATATGGGGCGCGTTGGCGGCGCGGATCGCCATGTCGGGATCGGCGACGGTCTGTGCGCCCTCGGCCTGCCATGCAGCGTCGCGGGTCAGGACGATATGCCGGCGGCCGGGCAGCAGGCCGGGCAGGCTCTCGAACGTCTTGCGCCCCATGATGAGCGGCTTGTCCATGGTCAGTGTCTTGAAATGGCGCAGATCCGCCGGCAGGTACCACGGAATTGCGCCCGCATCGCCGATGACGCCATTGTCCGCCCGCGCGACGACCAGGATGACCTCCGGCCGGTTCACAGGATCAACCGCGTGACATGGCCCATCTTGCGGCCGGGCCTGGCCTCGTGCTTGCCGTAGAGATGGAGGTGATTGGCGGGGTCGGACAGGATCGCGCGCCAGTCGCCCGCCTGGGCGCCTACGAGGTTGCGCATCTCGACCTGCCGCGCGGCGAGCGCCGTGGCGCCCAGCGGCAGGCCGCAAATGGCGCGCACATGATTTTCGAACTGGCTGGTCAGCGCGCCCTCGATCGTCCAGTGGCCGCTATTGTGGACGCGCGGCGCCATCTCGTTGAACACCGGACCGTCGGCACCGGCGAAGAATTCCAGCGTCAGCACGCCGACATAGTCGAGCGCATCGGCCACCCGGGCAGCCAGCGTCCGCGCCTCAGCCTCCTGCGCCGCGACGATGCCGCCGGCGGGCACGGTCGAGGTGGCGAGGATGCCATGGTCATGGACGTTGACCGGCGAGTCCCAGAAGCGCACCTCGCCATCCTCGCCGCGTACCAGGATGACGGAGAATTCCATGTCGAAGGTGACAAAGCCCTCCAGCACGCAGGGCTGCTCAGCCACCGCCGCCCAGGCCGCGCCCGGATCGTCGCCCGGCATGATCCGCGCCTGGCCCTTGCCGTCATAGCCCATGCGGTTGGTCTTGAGGATCGCCGGCGTCCCGATCTGGCCTAGCGCCTGCTCCAGATCGGCGAGGCTCTCGACCGAGGCGAAGGGCGCGGTCCGCCCGCCGAGGCCAGCGACAAAGCGTTTTTCGGAAAGGCGATCCTGGGCGATGCCGAGCGCGCGGGCATTGGGCCGGACATGGCCGAGGCCCGCCAGCAGGGCGACGCTGTCCTGCGGGATATTCTCGAACTCGTAGGTGACGAGGTCGACCGACCCGGCAAAGGCCGTCAGCGCGGCGTGGTCGTCATAGGCGCCCTGCGTCCAGAGCGGCGAGACATCCGCTGCGGGACCACTGGATTCGGGCGCGTAGACATGGGTGCGATAGCCGAGCTGCGCGGCCGCGACGGCGATCATCCGGCCAAGCTGGCCGCCGCCCAATATGCCAATAGTCGCCCCCGGTGCGAAAACTGTCATGCCGGCTCGTCGGGAACGGTTGCAGTCTGGTTCGCCCGCCAGGCCTCCAGCCTCTCGGCAATGGCGGGATCGGCATTGGCGAGGATGCCGGCCGCGAGCAGCGCCGCGTTGATGGCGCCGGCCTTGCCGATGGCGAGCGTTCCCACCGGCACGCCGCCGGGCATCTGGACGATGGACAGCAGGCTGTCCATGCCGTTGAGCGCCGCCGACTGGACCGGCACGCCCAGCACCGGCACCCGCGTCATGGCAGCGACCATGCCGGGCAGATGTGCGGCGCCGCCGGCCCCGGCGATGATGACATGCAGACCGCGCCCCGCCGCATCCTTGGCATATTGGACGAGGCGGTCGGGCGTCCTGTGGGCGGACACCACCCGGCATTCATGGTCGATGTCGAGCGCGGCGAGCGTCTTGGAGGCATGACTCATCGTCTCCCAGTCGGAGCGCGACCCCATGATCACGCCGACACGGACTGGTTTTCCTTCCGAAGCGGTGCCGTCCATATCCTCCCTTTGCTCAGACAGACCATCGCCGTTTCGCGACAGCTACCGCCATAGCGGCGCCTCTGCCCCGGTACAACCGTGCGCGAGCCGTCGTGCCGGCGGTATCAATTCGCCGCAGTGTTAGCCTGTAATTTACATTTATTGTTGCATTGCATTAGGATGAAGGCTTCTGGACGCCAATGGTCACGGCTGGAGAGCGAAAGTGGCGAGGGTAATTTCCCAAATTGGTCTGCCTGCGATGACTGACGACGTCGTTGACGAAATGAAGAAACAGATCGCGGCCTTGCGCAAGGAAGTCGCCATGCTGCGAATCGCCAACAGCGAGCTCGAGCGGGTGGTTGTTCGCGACACGCTGACGCCGTTGTTCAACCGGCGCCACTTCATATCCAGCATCGCGGACCGAATCAGCCGCGTCAGCCGCTATGGCACGCACTCGGTGATCATGTTCATAGACGTGGACAATATGAAGATCGTCAACGATCGTTACGGCCATGCGGCCGGCGATTTCGCGCTGATGCATGTCGCCGGGATCATCGGCGGCGCCGTTCGGTCGACCGACGTCGCGGCGCGGGTCGGCGGCGATGAATTCGCGCTCATCCTCGATGAGATCGACCACGACCAGGCCGAACAGAAGATGCAGGTGCTGGACGCGCTGGTGCGTGAGACGCCCTGCCAGTTCGGCGACGACCTGCTGCCGATCAGCGCCTCCTTCGGCTGCACCCCGATCACGGCAGACGACACGGAATTCTCCATCATGGCCCGCGCGGACGAGGCCATGTATGTGAACAAGCGCCGCCGCCATTCACTCTGAACCCGAAAGGGCTGGATAACAGCCGCCGGAAACAAAACTTGACTGCGCGCCCCTGTCACCCCGTCGTGGCGGCGCTGGTCCAATCCCATGCCTTGCCGGGGCCCCGGGTGATGCCGAGGTGCGCGGCGATATCGTCGAGCTGCCAATCGAGCATGTCTTCCCAGGGCTCGAGCAATAATGGGCGCTTGAGGGCCTGGCCCATCTCTATGCCGAGGCGCACCGCATCCATCGTGGTGCTGAAGGCGTCATGATAGTGGAGCGAATAACTGGTCACTGTCGAGGTCGCCAGAAAAGTGAGCCCGGCGCTCATGTGGTTGGCCAGTTCCGGCGTGAAATAGCCATAAAGAGAGGCGATGTCCGACCAGACCAGGGCCAGTTCGCCGCAATTATTGGCGTCGAACCCCGTCACGATATGCTCGATATCGTGGACGAGTCCGCGCCGCTTGGAGATGTAGTCGATGTCATTGACCGGCTCCACGCCCTTCATCTGGAGCTCCATCTCGATGCCCTCGATGCCGAGCAGTTCCCAGATCGCATGCGCCAGCGTGCCGGTGGCGGAGTCCTCGAGATCCTCGCACCTGAAGCTGGTGCAGCGGCGTGCGGCGCACCAATCGGCGAATTCGGGATTCTTGCGCTTCTCCGCCTCGATCAACGTCTGGAATTCGGCATAATCCGTGACTTCCCCGATAGCCCGGGCCGCCAGGGGGATGATGTAGGTCGATGGCACATCGGGCCCGTTACGGCGGAGGGCGATCTGGGCATAAGTGTCGCGGTAATAAGAGTTGTTGAGAAATCGGGAGTTCGTGTTGAACAGGCTTGGCGCGGCGAGCGTGGCGTTCTTCTGCATGTACAGCACTTCATCGGCCGTGTTCCCGAACCTGGTCGCGGGCTCCGAAAGGCCTTCCTCGGCCGCGATATCCTGACTCTGCTCCATGGCGTCCTCTCAACTTTTTCAGTCCAGGGTGGCTCCACCCGGGCACAATTTTTTAATTTCCGATAGAAACAAAATGACTCCGCTGTTGTCAAGGTGCAAGATGGCCACTGGATAAGGTGACTTCGCGGCGTTGGCGGGCCATGGCCTTCGCAGCGTCAGGAAGAGAGAAGAAGCAATGGAAGCGGGGCGGGCACAAGCATCTTCGGTAAAGGAAGCACGCAAGCGCGGCAGACCCTCTGTCTTGTCGACCGAAACCGTTCTGCAGGCCGCGCTCGACGTGTCGGCGGCAGATCCGCTGACCCCTGTGTCGGTGAAGATGGTGGCCCGGCACCTCAATGTGACGTCGATGGCGATCTACAAATATTTCGCCAGCAAGGACGAACTCCTGCAGGCCATGAG
>DATJLC010000154.1:0-1847 GCA_035490755.1 Sphingobium sp. | reverse complement strand
GTTCGCGATGGCGCTGGTAAAGCTGCTTGAACTCCGGATCGGCCTTGATGAGTGCATCGATTTCGGCCTGCGGTTGACCTTCGAACATGATCGTTACCTCCTTCAGCGGAAATACGAACGCCCCGGCCTTTGCAGGCGCGGGGCGTTGGCTTGGGAGCGGAGCATCTTGCCGGCACCGCGGGCACCTCCCACCGGAATGCCCGCTGCAGCTTGGCTGCCGGCGGGGGTCTCCTGCGGAATCGGTACGGGCGTCATCGGGTCGATTCTCCGGTGAGCCAAGCGACAGGGATCGCTTGGGTATACGACCCTACTCCTCACTGCCGGGCTCGACAAGACCCGTCGCAAGTGGTTGATTCGAAAGGATTCCGCCCGTAAGCGGAGCATTCAGGCCCGTCTCGCAGCCGCCTTGCGGATTCGTACAACCCCATGATTTACATGGGGATATCAATGCGTGATGACGACCTCCAACGCGCGCGCCTTGCTGCCGGTGCCCTTGCCCGCGCTCTGCAGGCGCGACTTGGGTACGCCGGCCGCCATCAGGGCATCGCGCAGCGCATCGGCGCGGCGCTGTCCGGGGGTCTGCTTGTCCCCGAACCCGTCGATGCGGGCACGGGCTTTCGGATTGGCCTGCAGGTACGCGGCGAGCGCGCTGGCGCTGGACGCGCCGCCGGCGGACAGCTTCGCCGAACTGGCGGTGAAAACATCCGCCCCCAAGGTGAAAACCTCACCACGAGTCTCGAACTTCGAAGCGGGCAGCTTGGCGCCCGAGACCAGTTCCGCCTCCTCGCGCGCCAGCTTCAGCTCGCGCTGACGGGCCGCACTCAACCGGTTTGCCTGCTGGCCCGCGACGGTATCCAGCGTGGTTTCCGCTTCCTGGCGCGCCAACGCCTCGGCTTCTGCGGCGATGCGGAGACGTTCGGTTTCCTCGGCCTGGATCTGCGCCTGCACTCGCAGGCGTTCCGCCTCGCGGCGCGCGCGCTCGGCTTCGCGACGGCTCGCCTCCACCAGCAATTCGCTGCGGGTGCGGTCCAGCCTGTCGGCTTCGCGGCGGGCGGCCTGCGTACGTGCGGCGATCTCCGCGATCTCCACCCGGCGTTCCGCTACGTACTGGGCGGTCTCGCGCTGGCTGCGACGCGCCTTGTCGAAGGCGGTGATGGCCTGTTGTGCCCGCAATTTCTCATAGGCCGCCAGTTCCCCCAGCGCCGGATCGGCATGCAGGGCCGACAACCGCTGGTTGAGCTGCAGGACCACCGGATTGTCGGCCGCTGACACGGTGACGGAAGCCAGCGCCAGCATCAGCCCCAGCGCACCGGTCCGGATCACCTTGCTGGACGCCCTCATCGCTCGCCCTCCGCGCCGATCTGGCGTTGCAGGTCGGCGATCTCCGTCTTCCGCTGCGCCACTTCGGCCGTCGCCACCGCCTCCAGGCTGCGGGCGCGCGCAAGATCCGCGTCCGCCGAGGCCCGCAGGGCCAGATCCAGCGCGTCCTTCTTGTCGCGTGCCGCATGCGCAGCCTGCGCCTGCGCCAAGGCCTGTCTCGCGGCCTCCAGCGGCTGCGGGGCGTACTGGTCCGCATCGGCCTGGTCTGCGCGCTGCACTGCCTGCACAGCGGCTTCCAGTTCAGGGGGCAATGCGCTCTGGGCCAATGCAGGCCCGCCGGCCACGGCCAGTGCTGCTACTGCGGCCGCCATCACATGCAGGGGCCGGCGGAAGTGTGAGAAGCTAACTGTCATTGGGGTGCCGTGACGTTGAGGGGTGCGCGCGGCCATTGTCGGAAGCCTTTGGCGCCGTTGCAACGTCGCGCCGCGCATCTTGGGAGCTTTGCACATGGACATCGGCTATTTCCT
>DATJLC010000153.1:0-5069 GCA_035490755.1 Sphingobium sp. | reverse complement strand
CTCAGAGGTGGCTCACTTCTCGGTGGAAAAACCGGCTCAGTTCCGCGTGGAAACCAACACGACGTATTCAGGAGAATGGCGGCACTGGAGATGCTGATCAGGAAATTGCGGCGACGCATGGCAAGCTCCTCCTCCAAAGGGTGAGTAAGCATCCGCCAAATGCAATTATTAGTAAATAGGCAAGACGAAGGATCCGCGGGCTAAAGCGTGTCGTAGTTCGCTGAGTTCGGGATTTTGGATTTGGGTGGTCTGCGCTTCACTTTGCCCCCAGGAAGGAGAACCGCCCCCGACAAAACGTCGTGCGATCAAGTCGAATGCGCATGGCAACACGACCACCCAGTCGTGAATACCGCGGCGCACTTGTTTGCCGAAATTCCACAAACCCGCCCGATGCCAGATTGGTCTCGACTGGAATACTGCGCTCGGATGTGTGGCTGCACCTATTCCTCCTCGCCCTCGGCCGCTGGCGTCTGTGCTTCCGCCTGCATCGTCTTCCGGTTCAGCAGCCCCGCGTCCTCCAGCGCCTCGATATCGGGTAGATCGCGTAGCGTCTCCATGCCGAAGGCGGTGAGGAAGTGTTTCGTCGTGACATAGGTATAGGGCGCGCCCGGCGTCGGGCTGCGTGGGCCGGAGGCGAGAAAGTTGGCGCCGCGCAGGCTGGCGATCGTGTCGCGGCTGACCTCCTTGCCAAAGATCTTCGACAGGTCGCCGCGGGTGATCGGCTGGAAGCACGCGATCGCCACTAGCACCATGGCCTCGAAGTCGGACAGCGTTGGCGCCGCACTCCGCGTCGAGGCCTGCGACGCCCGGATCGCGGACGCGTAAGCCGGACGCGTTCGGTGCTGCCAGCCGCCGGCGACAGAGACAATGTCATAGGGCCGGCCCTTCAACTCCTCGCGTAGGTCATCGATGAGCAAATCGATGCTGCAGTCCTTGCCGACGACACGCGCCAGCGTCTCGCGGCCGACCGGCTCGGCTGCGGCAAAGATCACCGCCTCGACGCGCAGCATCCATTCGCGCCAGCGCAAATCCGCCAGCTCCCGATCCAGGAGATGTTCATCTCCAGCGTTCGCTTGCCCACTGCGTCTTTTGCCATGCGGTGGTTTGGCTCCCTCCGGTTCAGCCATCGTCACAACCCATAGATCCGGAACGCACTGCGGCCGGACAGTTCGCGCACGGCACCAAAGCCTTCCAGCCGGTCGAACAGCCGGGTCGCCGCCCAGCGCGAGAGCTTGCTGCCGGGCGCAGAGGCCGCCACGGCATCTTCCTCGAGCAGGGTCTGGATGACGGCGCCGGCGCCCTTGGTGCGGACCTTTGGCGCCGCGGCGCACAGCGTCTCGGCGCGCCGCGCGATCTCGCCGGCCGTGCGCAGGGCCGCGCCCGTTGCCTCGGTGAGGGCAAGACAGACGGCCCGGGCAAAGGCGGGCTCTCCCGGCCGCACGCGGCCCCTGCCCCCAAGCGTCTTGAAGGCCGGTCCATAGCGCTCGGCCATCAGCAACGGCACGGCAAAATCCCATTTCAGCAGCGCGGCGGTCAACAGATCGGCGAGCATCCAGGCGAGCGGTTCGACATCCGGCCGCACCGCATGGATGGTCGTGACCAGGTCCGCCGCTGCAAACGGCGCCGGACGGCCGCATTGCAGCGCGTCGTCGGCATAGTCGACGGCCGCGGTGAGCCGATCGTCCCAGGCAAAGCCCAACAGATCGGCAAGCTCGGCCACGGCCTTCGAGGAAAAGGCGGGTTTTCGCGTGGCAGCCCTTTTGAAGGCCAAAAACACCTTTCCGGCCGGACCGGGATCGTCGCCAGTTGCGGCGAGCAAAAGCGCGTCCCGCAACGCGGGCTCGTCCTCGCTGCGTCCCATCAGCCGGACCGCGGCTGCGGCACATTTGAGGGCCTGGCGAGACCGCCAGCAACCGGCCCAGGCGGGGACGGAGCGGATAAGATCGTCCTGTGATTTCAACGCGATGCCGGCGGCGAATGCGGCGGCGAGTTCGTCCGGCTCGCGGCCACGCGGCAGGGTCCAGCCGGGCAAGGCGGCGGGGAATATCGGCGAGGCGACGACAGGGGTGATGGGCGAATCCATGGCCACCATCCTATAATGCTTGCGCGGTTTATGCTATAGATTGCGACCCAAACCGCACGGCTAGTCCTTGCTCCATAATGATGGATAAGATTGCCTTATCAATCATCTTTCTCATTATACAAGAGATGGCCCAAATCATTGACGAAAACAGCGAAATTCCCCCTCCGGAGCACTCTGCGCCGCCGTACAGCACGCCGGCGGCTACGTCGCGGCCGCCAGCTCCGCCAACACGCGCAAAGCCTATGCCGCCGGCTGGCCAACCGGTCGACCCTGACACACTGACGCGGCCTGGATGGCGCCTTCGCCTCCCCTGCCCTGAAGTCCGCAATTCGTCTTGCCGTTCGCGCTGCGCCACGGAGCCGTCGCCGCAAGAGTGCCAAGGCGGTCACCGGCGACGTGCTCACCCAGTTGCTGGTGACCTGCGCCTCCGGCAGCCTGCGCGACCGGGCGCTGCTGACGGTCGCCTTTGCCTCGGGCGGCCGCCAGCGCAGCGAAATCCCCAGCCTTCGCCGCGAGCAGCTGACCGTCGGGCCGCCGATTGTGGTGCCTGATGGCCCTCCCCTCCCTCGCCATCCATCTCGGCCGCGCCAAGACGACGACGGGCGAAGAGGATGAGATCGTTTATCTCACCGGCCGCCCCGTGGAGGCGCTCAATGCCTGGATGGCGGCTGCGAAGATCGAGAGTGGCAGCGTGTTTCGGGCGATCGGTCGATGGGGAACGGTCTCACGCCGGTCGCTCGATCCGCAGTCCATCAATGCGATCATCAAGCAGCGCGTCGCCATAGCAGGACTAGAGCCCGGAGAATATTCGGCGCATTGCCTACGATCAGGGTATCTGACCGAGGCGGCGAACCGCGGTGTTCCTCTGCCTGAAGCGATGGAGCAGTCTCGCCATCGCTCGGTTCAGCAGGCTTCGAGCTATTATAACAGCGTAACGAGGCGAACCGTCGGGTTGCGCGACTACTCTAGAGCTCGACACAATGGAGCATCGCGAAGACATTAGGCAACCAAGGTCCGTTGCATGAAGATCAGGTGTTTTTTTAGCTCGGGTGGCGCTTCATAGTAGGGCGCAATCTCTTGGAAACCAAGCGAGCGATAAAGGCTCAGCGCCTCATCATGGTTGCGTCCTGTATCCAACTGCATGGTGCGGTAGCCACACTCCCCTGCGATATCAATGATGCTTTCGGCGAGGCGACGGCCCACCCCCATTCCTCGGCCTTCGGGACCGACAAACATGCGCTTCATTTCGCAGGTGTTCTTATCTATCCGCTGCATCATCACACAGCCAACGATCTTTCCATCCAGCCGCGCAACCAACGCCGCGCCATCTGGTGGCGCATGGACTTTCGGCAGGCTTTCCAGAAGTGCCGCCCACCTTTCCGGTGTGTAGTAGTGGTCGACAAACCATGCATTTTCTCCATACCGCGAACGGCACCAGTCGAGGAAGTCGTTGCATAGACCTCTTATATCTGAAAATTCTTCGGCCTCGGCCGGGGCAATCTCCGCTTTCCGTGCCACTGTCACTCTCCTCGATGCATCAAGCATTTCACCGGTTACGAGACGTCGCCGCTCGGGCAAGAACATGTCGTGGGCAATAGAAAAGCCAAGGCCTTACGTCACCCCTCTTCAGCCGTTACTAATGGCCTCCGTCGCTTCGCTTTCCGACCGAAGGAGCAATCGCGCGGGCGACCATCATCCTGCTTTACTCATCCCACGCCTGGATCATGGTCTGGCGAACGATATGTCCTTCGGCGATGTCGATCATCGCAGCACAAAACACGCGCGTGCCGTCCGGATAGGCGCATGTCTCAGTCAGGGCGATGCGATCGCCGTTGCCAACGGTCGCGTCTACCTCGTGCTGCATTTCACGGCCGCAAACATCTTCCCAGAATTCAGATATCGCGGCCTTTCCAACCAGTTCGCGCGGCCGGCTGGGCGGGTTATGTTTATCGACGATGCGCAACAATGCGTTTTCCGCATAAAAAGCTGCCGGAGCGGATCCGTTCCGCGTCTCTATGGCGTGTTTTATGGCCGCGCCATCAAGGACCCTAGCTTCCAACATAATTCTCTCCCTTCGCCGTCTGATGTGAACGAACGTCTGCAAGTCAGTCAATTATTAAAGAGGGACCTATTTTAGCACATATGGATAGAATTCCCAACCGTTTCAAGCGTAGCGCTGCGTTTAAAGCGCTGCCCAACGACTGGCTCGCAAATCCTAAGCTCCGACGCCTTCGGCAATCAGGGCTCCGATGTGCCGCATGTCGGGGCCACAGCACCCGCCGACCACACGTAGCCGCGGGAGGCCCTTTGCTAATGAAGGGGCGCGCACGGGGCATTCGCTTTTTCACCCGGCACGTGGGATAACAATATCAGCGGTTTCGAGATTATCTCATTTGAGTAGCAACACCCCCGGGTCGCAACCTCGGCGCTTCGCATGACAACAAGCGGCCTTGTCATCGCGGACATGCCAGCACAAGGGGCGTTTGCGGCCAGCCTTTGGAAACGCTGACGCGAGGTAAGCTTGCCATTCTCCCCGCCCATGTCGCCGAGGAGAAGCGGTTGGTTTCGGAAACTCGCCTATTTCGTTCAAGCACCGAGCGGACCGCCTGGTCAATTGCGGCCCGGCATCTGGCCGGCGGCCAGAAGGATCCGGTCAAGATGATCGTTGAAGCGATCGAGCTGGAGCGTGGCCGCTGCGTGGCCTTGTTACAGGCTGCCGACGGAACAGGCGCGCAGGTCCCGGGCTATCTCATCGATCCAGATATGGATTGGTAGCCCGCGATCCCCGCGGGCATCGTCATGTCTCTGATCGACGTCCGCGAAAGCCTCGAAGCGGCGGCAATCGTGCGTGAACATCAGCAAGCGCCTCGAACCAGGTTTCAAGCTCGTCGGGGATCGGCTCGTTTCCGGCCTCCATGGCTTCAATCCAGGAAAGCTCACATTGCAGCGCCGAGGCGAGATTGATCGCCGTCCAACGGATCAGGAT
>DATJLC010000152.1:0-3861 GCA_035490755.1 Sphingobium sp. | reverse complement strand
CATCTACCGCCCGCTCCAGCAGATGCTGTTGCCCCGGCCCTGGTTCAAGGGCCGCGTGGTGCTGATCGGCGATGCCGTGCATGCCACGACACCGCACCTGGCGGCCGGCGCCTGCATCGGCATCGAGGACGCCATGGTGCTGGCCGAAGAACTGGGCCGGGGTAGCGACGTCGGTGCCGCGCTTGCCGCATTCGAAGCAAGACGCTGGGAGCGCTGTCGGATGGTGGTCGAGAATTCCGGCCAGCTGGCCGACATCGAGATCCATGGCGGCAGCCGCGAGGCGCATGCCGCGATCATGCAGGCGTCCATGAAAACGCTGGCGGAAGCCATCTGAAAGAGTCGCGGTGGTGCGGCGATCCGGGAGATCGCGCACCGATGGCCGCCGTCCCATCTGCTGGAGGAATGCGAATGTCAGGACAAAAATTCGGAGTGGCCGGGGTCGCCGCCCTCGTCATCGGCCACTTCTCGGGGATGCTGGATCTCATCGCGCTGCCCGTCTGGATCGGCGCGCTGGTCGAGCGTTACGGCTTCAGCCCGCAGCAGGCGGGCGCGCTGGCGACCCTGTTCCTGGTCGGCGCGGTACTCGCAAGCGCCCTGGTCGCCCCGCGCTTCGACAGGATGAACCAGCGACTGGTCGCGACCCTGGGCTTCGGCACGGCCGCGGTGGCCTTCCTGCTCGCGTCCACACGGGCCGGCTTCATGCCGCTCGCCCTGCTGCACATCGTCGCGGGCCTGTCGGTCGGCGTCGCGCTGTCCATGGTGCACGGGACGATGGGACACGCCGCCAATCCGCATCGCCTGTACGCGCTGGCCGGTATCACGCTCGGCTTGCTCGCCATCATTCTGCTTGCCGTCATCCCCCAGTTGCTGATCGCCCGGGGCGGCCCGGTCCTGTTTCAGGTCTTCGCCGGGATCATGGCGGTCGCCACCCTCAGTTCCGCCCTGCTGTTCCGCAACCCCGCGAGCGGCGTCGAACGTCAAAGACGGCCCTTCAGCCGTGCGATCTGGCTGACCATCTTCGGCATAAGCATCATGACCTTCAACCAGGCGATGGTGTTTTCCTTCGTCGAAGTCATCGGCAAGGCGCGTGGCTTCTCGTCCGATAGCGTTCTCGCGGTGCTGATCGCGCTGGGTTTCGTCAACTTCATCCTGCCGTCGCCGTTGGCGGCCATCCTGCAGACGCGCGTCTCGGCGACGGGGGTCACCCAGATCGGGCCTGCGGTTCAGGCCGTTCTCGCGGTCATCGTCACGTCGACGACGGTATTCAACCTGTGGGCGCCCGCCGCGGCGGTTTTCGTCTCCATCCAGATCTTCACCCACACGTTCGCCTTCGGGCGACTGGCCCAGCTCGATCCGACCGGGCGCGCGCTCGCCGCCACGCCGGCCACGCTGATGGTCGGCGCGGCACTGGGGCCGATCGTCGGCGGAGCGCTCGGCCAGAACCTCGGCTATCCGGCGCTCGGCGTCGCCGCCGTCGTCGTGAGCATCATCTCCATCGGCTTCTTCACCAAGGCGAAAAGCGCATGACCCACTTCCTTGCCCCCATTACCCGCGTCGTGACCGGACACAGCCAGGACGGGCGCTCCCTTCTCACCCAGGTCGGACCGCTGCCGACCGTCGTGGAGCTCACCGCCATTCCGGGCACCGTATTCCATGAGGTCTGGTCCACGGCGGAAAGCCCCGCGCGTGTGGCCAACGAAGACGACCCGACGCTGGGCCCGCTGCTGCTGCCGCCGCCGCCCAGCGGCACCCGCATCCGTTTCGTCGACATTCCGCCGGACACCGAGGAGTTCCTGACATCGGGGGCCGGGCGGATGGGCGAGATGTTCGAGCAGATCGGCGACAAGGGCGCCTCGACGGTCAAGGAGAACTCACCGCATCCGCTGATGCACCGGACCGAGTCCATCGACTACGGCATCGTCATCGAGGGCGAAATCACCCTGGTGCTGGATGATGGCGAGGTCCCGCTGAAGACCGGTGCCGTGGTCATCCAGCGCGGCACCAACCATGCCTGGGCCAACCGCTCCGGCAAGATGTGCCGAATGCTCTTCGTGCTCGTCTCCGGCGCTTACGAGCCCGCGCTCGCCGCGAGCCTCGCCGAGCGATGAAGCGCAATGCCCCGAAGGCCTAACCGGCCTCGAATGGAACCAAAGAGATCCCCATGAAGTTCGCAACCTGCCATGACGGAAGCCGCGACGGTCAATTGTGGGTGGTCTCGCGCGATCTGACGCTGGCAGTGCCGGCAACCGGCATCGCAGCCTCGCTGCTCTCGGCCATCGAAGACTGGGAGGCCGTTTCTCCGCACCTGGCCAGCCTCTACGATCGGCTGAACGCGGGCGAGGAACCGTTCGCGACCCGTTTCGAGCCGCGGCGTTGCCTGGCGCCGCTGCCGCGCGCACCGCAATGGCTGGATGCATCGGCGTTTCTCAATCATGGGCGGCTGATGGACAAGGCCTTCGACAATCCGCCCAATCCGGACGTCGAGACGGTCCCGCTGATCTATCAGGGCGCCAGCGACGACTTTCGTGGCCCGCTGGCCGATGTCGAATTCCCCGACGACGCGCTGTTGATCGACATGGAAGGCGAGTTCGGCGCAGTGCTGTCGGATGTGCCGATGGGGACGGCGGCCGGGCAGGCGGAAGCCCATGTACGCCTGCTGGTGCAGATCAACGACTGGTCGCTGCGCGCCCTGGGGCCGCGCGAGATGCGCGCCGGGTTCGGCTTCCTGCAGGCAAAGCCCTCCACCGCCTTCGCGCCCGTCGCCATCACGCCGGATGAACTCGGCCCGCACTGGGCGAAGGGACGCGTCAACCTCCCCCTGCATGTCGGAGTCAACGGCCGTGAGGTCGGACGCGCCCGTGGCGACGAGATGCATTTCTCCTTCGGCCAGCTGATCGCCCATTGCGCCCGCACCCGCAGGCTATCCGCCGGCACGATCATCGGCTCGGGCACGGTTTCCAATGCGGATCGAAACGCCGGTTCGTCCTGCATATCGGAGATCCGCGTGATCGAGCTTCTCGATGAAGGCGCCGCGCGCACGCCTTTCCTCACCTGGGGCGATCGCGTGCGCATGGAGGCGCGTCTGCCGGATGGCACCGCCCCGTTCGGGGTGATCGACCAGGGCGTGGTGCGGGCCTGATGCGAATCCTGGTCACCGGCGCCGACGGTTTTCTGGGACGGGGACTGGCCGCCGTGCTCCCGCAAGCCTATCCCGATGCGCAAAGGATGGTCCTGACCGACCGGGCCTTTGCCGGGCCGGCTCCGTCCGGTTCGGAAACGATCGCCGGCGATCTGGGCGACCAGGACTTTCTCGAAACCCTGCTGGAGCCGGGTTTCGATCTGGTCTTTCACCTGGCAAGCGTTCCGGGCGGTCTGGCCGAACGGGAACAGGATCTCGGCCATCACGTCAATCTCCTGGCCCCCCTGGCGCTGGCGCGCGCGGCGGCGGCGCATCGCCCCGGCGCCCGCTTCGTCTTTGCCTCATCGATCGCGGTGTACGGTGACCTGGACGAGCGCACGGTGACGGCGGAAACGCGCCCGGCGCCGCTTCTCACCTATGGCGCTCACAAGCTGATGACGGAAATCCTGCTGTCCGACATGACACGGCGCGGCGTGCTCTCGGCCATCAGCCTGCGCTTTCCCGGCATCGTCGCCCGGCCGGTCGGCGAGAGCGGGCACGGATCGGCGTTCATGAGCCTGATCTTCCACCGCATCGCGGCCGGCGAACCCTATGACTGTCCCATCCCCGCGGCCAGCACCTGCTGGTGGATGTCGCGGAAAGCGGCGGTCTCCACCCTGCTGCACGCCGCCCGGCTGGCCAGCCCCGCCCGGACCGTCGTCCAGCCTCCGGTCCTGCGTGCC
>DATJLC010000151.1:0-3933 GCA_035490755.1 Sphingobium sp. | reverse complement strand
ACCTCCCCGACGGCAATGTTTGATCCCGCCTTCCTGCAGGAAGTGAGCAAGTACAAGGTCGCCCGTTACATGTGGTGGCAGGACGAACCGCAGAACAAGGCGATCACCTGGACGACGCGCAGCACCCCGGCCAACGAGCTGGTGCGTGGGCTCGGCGGCATCCCGATCGAAACCATGGTGGCCCTTGCCAACCAGAGCAACACCGATCCCTGGTTCTCGATACCCTGGAATGCCGATGAGGATTTCGTTCGCCGCTTTGCCACTTATGTGCGCGACAATCTGTCATCAACCCGAAAGGTCTATGTCGAACTGTCCAACGAGGTTTGGAACGGCGTCTATCCGGTGGCTGCACAGGCGCGCAATGAGGGCTTGGCCGCAGGCCTTTCCACAAATGCCTTCCAGGCTCAGATGTTCCGTTATGCCCAGAAGACGGCGTGGGCAATGAAGATCTGGACGGAAGTTTTTGCCGGCCAGTCCCAGCGCCTGGTGCGCATCGCTTCCTCCCAGCATGCGAACCCGTGGGTTGGCCGCCAGATCCTGAGCTTTGGAAATACGGCCAGCTATGTCGATGCCTATTCAACCGCACCCTATTTCGGTCACGGCCTGCTGTCGGGCGCCAATGCCACGGCGACGGTCGCCGACAAGGATCGGCTGTTCGCCGCGCTGTCTACCATGCTGGACCAGATGATGTCGCAAGGACAGGCCAATGCAGACCTTGCAAAGTCCTATGGCAAGCGGTTCATCACCTATGAGGCCGGGCAGCACATCGTATCCGATAATGTTGTGATGACGGCGGCACTGAACCGCGACCCGCGCATGGGGCAGCTCTACACCCAGTTCCTGACGCAATGGAAACAGCGCTTCGGCGACGTCAATACCCTGTTCGAGGATACGTCCGCAATCGGCAAGTTCGGCGCGTTCGGGATGCAGGAATATGCCGGCCAACCTGCCAGCCAGGCTCCCAAATATGCGGCCCTCGTGAATTTCCGGGCGACGATCCAGTAAACAGACTCACAGGCAAATAAATGGCGGCGAAGGCATCTGCTTTCGCCGCCATTTTGTTGAAGTTCGAATGAGTGTGTTCAGGGCGCCTCGGCGTTTGCGCCCAGCAACCCTTCAGTCCAGTCGACGATCCCATTGCCGCCCAGATGGCGCTTGATGAGCGCGAAGGCGGCCAGCGCCATGCGGCGCATCCCCTCCGGGTCGGCCAGCGCCGCCTCCACCTTCTCGCGAAGGTCACCCATGTCCCAGCGCACGCTGACATAGGTTTCGTTCGCCCGATAGATGTCGGGCGCACATTCGATATGGCTCATGTCCGGCTTCACCAGGACCGCACCGGACAGGATCGCCTCATAATCGCGCCAGCAGATCTCGCCATAGCCAAAGGGGCTGAAGCATAGGCGCGAGCGGGCGAGTTCGTTCATATAGGTGCGATGGTCGGTCATGTCGGGCGGCGACAAACGCACGTTGCCAGCCAGCGCCGCGGCGGCGTTGGCGGCCTCCTGGCGCATCGCGGCGTACCAGGGCGTGCCTTTGGTCGCCATTCGGACATGCAGATCAATGTCGCGCACACCTGTGGCCAATGGCTCCGCCAGGCGCTCGATCTTGCGCAGATACCAGGCATCCGCCCAAAAGGCCGGCGCCGTCGTCAGGCGGTCAAGGATGCGGCCATTGGCGGACCATTCCGGCGGCGGCGAAGCGGTGACGCCGAAGCGAGCGGCATAATGATCCTCGAGATGGCTGTGCCCCTTGGTCGGCCGGAGATAGGCGGAACGGTCGCGGAGCAGCGCCTTCTTGGCGTAGGCGGTGACGTAGGGCTCCACGGCATCGGCAAATCTGAGGTCTGTCGGCGCGAACCAGTCGAAGAAGGCGATCGGCGCGCTCGCTCGCGCCTGACGGATCCGGGCCAGGACATCCGACAGCGCCCGATCGGGCATGAGCTCCGGATATTGGACGAAATAGGCGTCGGCGCCCGGGACAGCACCGGCCTTTGCAAAAGCATCGAAAGACATGGCGCGAAATTCGATGCCGGCCTGCCGGAACAGATGGGCATAGTGAAAAAATGGATAGAATTGCTGAAGGGCAAGACGGTGGGCAACATAGACAAGCAGCACCTTCCGGCCGCGACGGGTCCCGAATGTGCGTCCCAACCGACGCTCCAGCATCCGCTTCACCAGCGGTTGACCGGCAGGTCGCTTGTCCAGGACGCTGAAGGCAAGCCGGTCTATCGTTCCAGACAATCGATGACCCTTTCATCATGCACATTTCTTGCCTGCGCTCTTCATCGCGGCACGCCATGCTGTTATCGCGCACATCAGGTCGGCGCCATCCCAAACTGCCGATGCCGGCCGGGAACTTCCGGACCGGAGCTATGCGCAAGAAAAGGTGGGTAGAATGCGCTTATTGATGTGCTCCAACGACATCACGTTCAGCCCTGCCCTGTCGCAGGCCTATGACCGGCGCGGCGTGGACGTGACGGCGGGCATCCCCAATCTGTTCCTGAAGCTCAAGAACTTCGACGTCGTCCATTTCCATTGGCCGGAGGAACTGGTCGGCTTCCATGGCGCGTCCAGCGACCCGGCCAAGACCGAACCTGTCCTGCGCCTCATTGACTGGTGGCGGGAACGGGCGACGCTGGTTGCCACGGTCCACAATCTCATCCCCCATTCCGCCAAGCTGAACGGACCGGATGCGCGCTATTACACCGCCTTTTACGAGCGCATGGACCTGATCTGCCACTTCTCCGAATATTCGCGCCAGCGCTTCGGGGAGGTCTATCCGGGCATCGATGCCTCGCGCCAGGTCGTGCACGGGCTCAACCTGTTCGATCATTTGCGCCCCCTGTCGCGGGGGCGCGCGGCGGCGCGGGCGTCGCTCGGCCTGCCGCAGGAGGCGCGCATCTTCGTGCTCGCCGGCGCGGTGCGCCAATATAAGGAAATGGTGCTGATCGAGAAGGCGTGGCGAAGCGCCGTCCAACCGGGAGACCTCCTCCTGATCGCCACGCAACTGCCATGGGCGGGGCAGAAAGGCATTCGCAGGATCGTCAAGCAGGCCATTTTTGCCGCCCGCCTCTCTGGCAAGCCGGTCGAATGCTATAACCGAACCCTGTCCGAGGAGGAGCTTGTCTGGGTAGTCGAGGCGGCGGACGCGCTGCTGATTCCGCGCTATGGCAATCATCTGAATTCGGGGCTGCTGCCTTTGTCGCTGACCTTTGGCACGGCGGTGATAGCGCCCGATTACGGCATCTATCGCGAGACCGTGCCGCTTCCCGCCAATGCCCTGTACGAACCCGGCAATCCGGAGGCGCTGGCCAAGGCGATCCGTGCCCAGGCGGCGAAGAACAGCGCCGATGTCACCGCCGCCAACCTCGCTGCATGCGGGGCGTTCGGCTGGGACAATATCCTCGAGCGCGTCTGGCCGGCACTGGACAGGGCGCGGGCGGCGCGGCCGGTGTGACGCTTATTTCATCGGCTTGATCGCACAGTTGTGAAAGATCACGTCCTGCTCAATACAATCGGGGAAATGCCCCGCATTGTTCGGGAAGATCGTTGAAAGTGCAAAACCCATGTCCTGCATCAGGGAAAAGGTTTCACCGAAATTTAGAGCCCCCTCATAGAGGCGCTTGAAGGCGATTTCGGCCTGCACGCCAGTGCATTCGCGCGCCGCTGTTTCACCGGAACGCAAAATGACGTGGTCATAGCCCTGCGTATCAAGTTTGAGATAGGGCCTGCGGAAACCGAGCTTGTTCTTCCATTCGGCATAAAAGCTGTTGAAGGTCGACGTGCGGACCGGGATGGTCTGCGCCACCGCATTCACGCTCGCAAGACCGTCATATTCATCAGCCTTGGGATTGAGAAAGCTGCTGAACTGGTTCCCCCGCATGACGTGGAAATCCTGTACACCCTCTTCCGATGACAAGGCGATATTGACGGC
>DATJLC010000150.1:0-6828 GCA_035490755.1 Sphingobium sp. | reverse complement strand
CGGTGACGCAGGAGGTTAAGACGACCCTCTCACGCGCTATCAAGGATCAGGCCGAAGGCGTTGAAACGGAAACAATTCTGAACTGCAAGACGATGCACCGCGCGGCGCAGATTGTGGGCGACACGATGAAGGTAGTGCAGGCGCGCATGCACCACGAGCTCGGCATGAGCAGCAGCAGCACTGCCGCCAATCTGATCCTGTGCGGCCAGCGCAAGGGCGGCAAGCTGCGCCTCTATCTCATCTACAGCGACGGCAATTTCATCGAGGGGAGCGCGGACACGCCCTTTTTCCAGATCGGCGAGCATAAATATGGCAAGCCGATCCTCGACCGCATCATCACCCCTGAAACCTCGCTGGAAGACGCCGCGAAGGCCGTATGCGTGTCGATGGACTCGACCCTGCGATCCAATCTCTCCGTCGGCATGCCGCTCGACCTGACTGTCATCGCGCGCGACACCTACGGATTTCGCCTGCGCCGGCGCATCCACCCTGATGACGAGGAATTCAACCGGATTTCAATGCAATGGGGCGCGACCTTGCGACAAGGTTTCGAATCACTGCCCAGCGTTCTGGGTTGACCACCGCTTCACCCATGCTTGCGTCAGCGCATGGCGCGCTTATGTAGCGCGCATCATTTCACCTGCGAGAGATTTACATGTCCGCATCCCATTCGACCCGCATGCTCATCCTCGGCTCCGGCCCCGCCGGTCTCAGCGCGGCCATCTATGCCGCGCGCGCCGGCCTCGCGCCGATCGTCGTGCAGGGCATGCAGCCGGGCGGGCAACTGACCATCACCACCGACGTTGAGAATTATCCGGGGTTCCGGGATGTCATTCAGGGACCCTGGCTGATGGAGGAGATGCAGGCGCAGGCAGAGCATGTCGGTGCTCGCATGATGTATGACCAGATTGTCGATGTGGACCTGTCGGAGCGCCCGTTCCGCCTGCACGGCGACGGCGGCATGGTGTATGTCGCCGACACGCTGGTGATAGCGACCGGCGCCCAGGCGAAATGGCTCGGCCTCGACAGCGAGATACTGCTCCAGGGCAAGGGCGTGTCCGCCTGCGCGACCTGTGACGGTTTCTTCTATCGCGGCAAGAAGGTGGTCGTGATCGGCGGCGGCAACACCGCGGTCGAGGAGGCGCTGTACATGACCAACCACAGCCATGACGTCACCTTGATCCACCGCCGCGATTCGCTCAGGGCTGAAAAGATCCTGCAGGAGAGGCTGTTCGCCCATCCGTCCATCAAGGTCCTCTGGAACAAGGGCGTGGAGCGCTTTGTTGGCGGCGGAGACCCTGTGGGGCTGGTCGGCGTCGATCTCGTCGACATGCTCACGGGCGAGAAATCCCATATCGCGACCGATGGCGCCTTTGTCGCGATCGGCCACAAGCCGGCGACCGAGCTGTTCGAGGGCAAGCTGCCGATGGACGAAGGCTATCTGCTCGTCGAAAAGGGCTCCAGCCGCACATCCATTCCCGGCGTGTTCGCGGCAGGGGACGTCACCGACAAGGTCTATCGCCAGGCGGTGACCGCCGCCGGTATGGGCTGCATGGCCGCCCTCGACGCCGAGCGCTTCCTGGCGGAGGCGGATTTCGAGGCTATGGCCGCCGAATAGGTTGGCCATGGTGCTCCTGCGAAAGCAGGAGCCAAGGGCAGTATGGCGTGCCGAATTATTCTGGGTTCCTGCCTCCGCAGGAACACTGAGGGAGAACCGCAAGGCTAAGTGTCTATCTCTAGGCTGGCACTAATGCCGGGCGATCTTGCCGGCGGTGAAGGCGACCAGATTGCCGAAGGTCTCGAACGTCTCGGCGTCGATATCGTCGTCGTCGATGACGATGCCCAGCCGATCCTCGATTTCGGTGAGCACCGTCGCCACCGCCATGGAATCCAGCTCGGGCACGGCGCCGAACAGCGGTGTCTCCGTGTCGAACGCTTCGGCACGGGCGGAACTGATACCCAATGTGTCGATCAGGACGGATCGAACCTTGTCCGCAATCGCCTGTGAATTCTGCATAGGTTGGTCGCCCGCGAAAATTGCGCGCACCGCCTAGCCTGCGCACCCTTGCGAAACAAGTGCAGATGCGCATGCCATTGATGTGGCGAGGGTGCGGCCTTAGAGCATCTCGTCATGCCATCCGCGCCCAACCCGATCGACCATCTTACCCTCGCCGGCAGGCGGGACACGGCGGCGCTCATCCTGCCGCGCGGCGAGGTCATTGATTTCGCGGGGCTTGAGGCGCGCACCGGGCGGCTGGCGGGATGGCTCGCCGGACAGCAACTGCCGCCGGGCAGCCGCATCGCGAGTTGGCTGCCCAAAAGCGCGCTGTCAGCGATCCTGCCGCTGGCCGTGGCCAGGGCCGGGCACATCTATGTTCCGGTCAATCCGCTGCTGAAGCGTGCCCAGGTCGCGCATATCCTGGCCGACAGCGGCGCCGCGATGCTGATCACCCAGCAAAGCCGTGCGGCCCTGCTGGAGGAAGGCGACCTGACCGAAGGCACCCGCCTCACTGACGCGGACACACTCGACGCGGTCATAGCCGACGCCGCTCAGCTTTGCCTGGCCCCCTCGCAGGCCGATCCCTCCGCCCTGTGCGAAATACTCTACACCAGCGGATCGACCGGGCGGCCCAAGGGAGTGATGCTGAGCCATGCCAATCTGGCGCTGGGCGCGGAGGCGGTGGCGGATTATCTCGCCTTGACGCCGGCGGACCGCACCCTTTGCGTCCTGCCGTTCAGCTTCGACTATGGCCAGAACCAGCTGTTTGCGGCGTGGCAGGCGGGGGGCTGTGCTGTCCCGTTCGACTATCTGCTGCCCCGCGATGTCGCCAAGGCCGTGGCAAAGCACAAGATCACCACGCTGGCGGGCGTCCCTCCGCTCTGGGTGCAGCTGCTGGAGGTCGAATGGCCGCCCGAGGCCGTCGCCAGCCTCCGGCGCCTCACCAATAGCGGCGGCGCCCTCACGCGGGTGCTGGTGAGGGGCCTGCGCGCGCGCTTTCCGGCCGCCGATCTCTATGCCATGTACGGCCTGACCGAGGCGTTCCGGTCGACCTATCTGCCGCCGGCCATGATCGACACGCATCCCGACAGCGTCGGCCGCGCCATCCCCCATGCGGAGGTGCTGGTGGTCCGCCCCGACGGCGGCCTTGCGGCAGCGGGCGAGGCGGGGGAGCTGGTCCATTGCGGCCCCCTTGTCGCGCAAGGCTATTGGTGCGACCCGGAGCGCACCGCCGAGCGCTATCGTCCGGCGCCCGCCGCCTCGCAATATGGCGGCATCGCGGTCTGGTCCGGCGACACGGCACGCCGCGACGAGGACGGGCTGCTCTATTTCGTCGGCCGCGACGATGCCATGATCAAGAGTGCGGGCAACCGCATAAGCCCCACCGAGATCGAGGAGGCGGCGGTCGCCGTGCCGGGCATAGCGGAGGCCGTGGCGCTCGGCGTTCCCGATCCGCGCCTCGGCCAGGCCATTCGCCTGTTCGTGCGCACCACTGCCGATGGCGACGCGGCGATCGAACGGCTGCGCGAGGCGCTCCGGCGCGACCTCCCCAACTTCATGCAGCCGCGCGAGATCATTGCCCTCGCCGATCTGCCGCGCGGCCCCAACGGCAAGATCGACCGCGTCGCCCTTGTTCAGGAGCATGCCGTATGATCGCGGAGGTGAAGGCCAAGCCAATGGGGGGCATCCCCGCCGGCTTCGAGAGCGAGGCGGGCATGCTGCTCGTCGGTGGGCGCGGCGTCGCGGCGCTGGTTGAGGAGGCGGGCGGCACGCCTCTGTTCCTCTATGACGCGGCCATGCTGGACGCGCGGGTCGAGAGCCTCAGGGCCGCCCTGCCGGACCGGTGCGACATCCATTATGCGATGAAGGCCAATCCGTTCGCGCCGCTGCTACGGCACATGGCGCGGCGGGTCGACGGCTTCGACATCGCCTCGGGCGGCGAACTGGCGCTGGCGCTGGCCGCCGGCATGACGCCCGACCGGATCAGTTTCGCCGGCCCCGGCAAGCGCGACGAAGAGCTGCGCGCGGCGGTCGATCATGGCGTCACCGTCAATCTGGAGTCCGAGGGAGAGGCGCGGCGATTGCTGGCGGCGGCGGACGCGATCGGGCGGCCCCCGTGTGCCGCGGTGCGCGTCAATCCCGACCTCGAGCTTAAGGGATCGGGGATGCGCATGGGCGGCGGCGCCAAGCCTTTCGGCGTGGACGCCGAACGCGCGCCGGCGCTGGCGCGCATGATGATCGATGCCGGCGCGGACTGGCGCGGTTGGCACATCTTCGCCGGATCGCAGTCGCTCGATGCCGAGGCGATCATCGCCATGCAGGCGGAGACCGTGCTGCTGGCAGCGAGGCTGTCGGTTGCTGTGGGCGCCCCGCCGCCGCTCGTCAATCTGGGCGGCGGCTTTGGGATTCCCTATTTTCCCGGTGATATCGCCCTCGATCCCCGGCCGATCGGCACCGCCTTGGCAAAGGCCATCGACACTGCGCCCGGCATGTTGGGCCAGAGCCGCTTTGCGCTGGAACTGGGGCGCTGGCTGGTGGGCGAGGCCGGCGTCTATCTCACACGCATCGTCGATGTGAAGGAAAGCCATGGCGAGCTGTTCGCGGTCGTTGACGGCGGCCTCCATCACCAGCTCGCCGCCAGCGGCAATTTCGGCACGGTCATCCGCCGCAACTATCCCGTCGCGATCGCCAACCGCTTCGGCCAGCCGTCGGCGTCACGGCCGGTGACGATCGTCGGCTGCCTGTGCACGCCGCTCGATCGCCTCGCGGACCAGGTGCTGCTCCCGCCGGTGGAGGCCGGAGACCTGGTCGCCGTCTTCATGGCCGGCGCCTATGGAGCGAGCGCAAGCCCCGCCGCCTTTCTGGGCCATGGCCCGGCGCTTGAGATGATGGTCGAGGACGATGGGGACTGCCTCACGGCGTAGAGCGTCCTTCTAACGCTATCTTCACCCTTTCCCGGCATCACGGACCACTATCACCGGCGGGGGCCGCGGAACGAGAATGTACGAGCAATATTACGGCCTTACCGCACAGCCCTTTCAGCTGGCGCCCGATCCGGCCTTCTATTTTGAGAGCGGAAGCCACCGCAAAGCCATGTCCTACCTCGGCTATGGTCTGGCCCAGGGCGAAGGCTTCATTGTCATCACGGGCGAAGCCGGCACCGGCAAGACGACCCTGGCGAGTCATCTGATCGCAACGGTCGATCCGCGCCGTCTGGCGGCCGTTCAGATTGTCGCGACCCGGAATGGTGAGGACATGCTGCGACTTGCCGCAAACGGGCTCGGCATCGCGACCGATAGCGTCGAGAAGGCAGAGCTATTGGCTCGGATCGAGGCACGTCTTCACCAGAATGCGCGCGCGGGCAAGAGAGCACTGCTGGTCATCGACGAGGCGCAGAACCTGGCGCCCGAGGCGCTGGAGGATATCTGTCTGCTGTCCAACTATCAGCTCAGCGGGCAGTCGCTCATGCCGATCTTCCTTTTCGGCCAGCCTGAACTCCGCGAAATGATCGACAGCGAAAGCCATGCGCAATTGCGCCAGCGGATCATCGCTGTCCACCATCTCGATGCCATGCAGGCCGACGAAGTCGCGCGCTATGTCGAGCACCGCTTGCGGATGGCGGGATGGACCGGCCGCCCCCGCTTTACCCCGGACAGTTATGCCCTGCTCGCCCGGGAAGGCGCCGGCGTTCCGCGCCGGCTGAACGCGCTGGTCAGCCGCGCCCTGTTGCTGGGCGCGACCGACAAGCTGGACATCATCGACCGCAGGGTCATCGAGGCGGTAATCGCGGATGAGAGAGCCGACGCGCAATTCGGTACCGCCGGGAGGGAATTGAGCGCAGATCACATGTCCTGTGAGCTTGCCGAACAACCGCTCAGCTATGTGGATGCCGCGGTCCGCGACGACATAAGCGACCTGCCGGTGGCGATCGCGGACCTTGCGGCGCGCGTGCAGGCTGTCGAGGGTCAACTGGCGGCGGTGGAACTGCGCATGCAAGAGCAGGACGAGGTGCTTCGGCGAATCCTCGCCAAGCTCATCGAATGGGTGGAACGCGACGACCGCAATGGACCGTTTGTCCACCGGGCGGCCTGATCCAGTCTGCAGCGGCGCGCAGGAATTGGCTGACCGCGCGCTTTCGATCCGGTAACGCCGATCCCATGTGCGGGATCGCGGGCATTTTTCACCTTGAGACGGCAAAGCCGGTCGCGGAACCCCGTGTCCGCGCGATGCTGGACGCGATGGCTCATCGCGGGCCGGATGGATCGGGCGTCTGGACTGCGCCAGGCGTGGGCTTCGGCCATCAGCGCCTGTCCGTCATCGATCCTGCTGGCGGAGCCCAGCCCATGGTGACGGACGACGGGCAGATCATCGTTACCCTGGACGGCGCTATCTGCAATTTCGCCGAAATCCGGGCCGAGCTTGAGGCTAAGGGGCACCGTTTCGCCACCCGGAGCGACAGCGAGGTCATCCTGCATGCCTGGCGGCAATGGGGCGAGGGCTGTGTCGAACATTTCATCGGCGAATTCGCCTTCGCCCTGCACGATCGCCGCACCCAGTCGCTCTGGCTGGTCCGCGACCGGCTGGGGGTCAAGCCGCTGCATTATACGACACTGTCGGACGGCAGCCTTGTCTTTGCCAGCGAACTCAAGGGATTGCTTGCCCATCCTCTGGTCCGGCGTGAACCCAATCTGACGGCCGTCGAGGACTATCTGGCCTATGGCTATGTGCCGGACGACACATCGATCGTCCGGGGTGTGTCGAAGCTGGGGGCGGGCGAGGCGCTGCTTGCGGTGCGCGGCCGCCCATTGTCAGGCCGCAGCCGCTACTGG
>DATJLC010000149.1:0-3360 GCA_035490755.1 Sphingobium sp. | reverse complement strand
TTTCGCGCCGGAGCTTGAGATCATCCGCGTGCCGGCCTGGGACTGCCTGCCCTATGACCGCGCCTCGCCGTCCCTACGTGCGGCGTCGGAGCGGCTGGCCGGGCTGCATGAGCTCCAGACCAAGCCCAAGGGACCGCGCCTGGTCCTGACCACCGCCAATGCCGCCACCCAGCGCGTCCTCACCCCCTTCCGCATCCGCCAGCTCGTCGCCCGCCTCGCGCCCGGCGAGCGGATCGAGACGTCTCGGCTCCTCGCCATGCTTGCCGCCAATGGCTATGTCCGCACCGACACCGTGCGCGATCCCGGCGAGTTCGCGGTGCGCGGCGGCATCATCGACCTGTTCCCGTCCGGCGAGCCGGGACCGCTCAGGCTGGATTTCTTCGGCGACGAGATCGAGACGCTGCGCCGCTTCGACCCGGCGACCCAGCGCACCACGGAGAATGTCGCCGGCATAACCCTGTTGCCCGCGTCCGAAGCGCTGCTCGACGAGGCCAGCATCAAGCGCTTCCGGGGCCGCTATCGCGAGCTTTTCGGCGCGACTGCCACTGGCGATCCGCTCTACCAGGCGGTGAGCGAGGGGCGGCGGCTGGCCGGCATGGAACATTGGCTGCCCCTGTTCGAGGAGAAGCTGGGCACTCTGTTCGACCATCTCGAGAGCGCGCGGCTCTGGATCGCGGATGCGGGCGATGTCGGCGCGGTCGAGGCGCGATTCGAGGCGATCAGCGACTATCACGGCAACCGCGTGACCGCCGCGTCCTCGGCGCCCGGCTCCTACCGGCCGCTGGCGCCGGATCAGCTTTATCTCACCGCCGAGGAATGGCAGGCGGCGGCGGCCCGACTGCCGCTCCACGCCACCAGCCCGTTCCACGAGCCCGAGAGCGCGAGCGTCGTCGACATGGAGATCGATGGCCCGCGCGACTTCGCGCCCGAACGCGCCCAGAACGCCAATGTCTATGCGGTACTGGCCGACCATCTCGCCCGGGAGGTGCAGATCGGCCGCAAACGCATCATCGCCAGCTATTCCATCGGCGCGCGCGAGCGGCTGGCCGGCCTCCTCGCCGATCACAAGGTCAGCCGGACCGCGATGGCGGAAAGCTGGCAGGAGGCGCTGGGCCTGGCCGCCAAGGGATCGGTCGCGCTCGTCGTGCTGCCGATCGACCATGGCTTCTCCTCGCGCGAAATCGCCCTCCTCAGCGAACAGGACATATTGGGCGACCGCCTGGTCCGCCGGGCCAGGCGCCGCAAGAGCGCGGACGCCTTCCTCGCCGAGCTGGCCATGCTCACCCCCGGCGATCTCGTCGTGCATAGCGACCACGGCATCGGGCGCTATGAGGGGCTGACGTCCATCCCGGTCGGCGCTGCGCCGCATGACTGCGTCGCGCTGGAATATGCTGGCGGCGACAAGCTTTACGTTCCGGTGGAGAATCTCGACGTCCTCTCGCGCTACGGATCGGAAAGCGACGGCGTCGCGCTCGACCGGCTGGGGGGGGAGGCGTGGCAACGGCGCAAGGCGCAGATGCGCGAGCGCATCCGAGAAATCGCCGGAGAGCTGCTCGCCACCGCCGCCCAGCGCGCCCTGCGCTCGGGCAAGGTGCTGGAGCCCGACAGCGCCGGCTATCCCGCCTTTGTCGACCGTTTTCCCTATGACGAGACGGAGGATCAGGACCGCGCCATCGCTGACGTGCTCGACGACCTCGTCGCGGGCAAGCCGATGGACAGGCTGGTGTGCGGCGATGTCGGCTTCGGCAAGACCGAGGTGGCCCTGCGCGCCGCCTTCGTCGCTGCCATGGCCGGGGTCCAGGTCGCCCTTATCTGCCCCACCACGCTGCTGGCGCGCCAGCACAACCTCAATTTCGAGGAGCGGTTTCGCGGTTTTCCCGTAAACATAGGCCATCTCTCCCGCCTCGTGCCGGCCACGAAGGCCAAGGCGACGCGCGAGGGGCTGGCGGATGGCACGATCGACATCGTGATCGGCACCCACGCCCTTCTCGCCAAGGGCCTCGCCTTCAAGCGGCTCGGCCTGGTGATCGTCGACGAGGAACAGCGTTTCGGCGTCGTCCACAAGGAACGGCTGAAACAGCTCAAGGCCGATGTCCACGTCCTCACCCTCACCGCCACGCCCATCCCCCGCACGCTGCAAATGGCGATGTCGGGCCTGCGCGAACTGAGCGTCATCCAGACGCCGCCGGTCGATCGCCTGGCGGTGCGCACCTATGTGATGCCCTGGGATCCGGTCGTGCTGCGCGAGGCGCTGCTGCGTGAGCATTATCGCGGCGGCCAGACCTATTTCGTCGTGCCGCGCATTTCCGACCTCGCCGACATCGAGGAGTTCCTGCGCATCCAGGTGCCCGAGGTGCGCGCCATCACCGCCCACGGCCAGATGAGCCCGAGCGAGGTGGAGGAGCGCATGTCGGCCTTCTACGACCGCAAATATGACGTGCTGCTGTCCACGACCATCGTCGAAAGCGGCCTCGACATCCCCAGCGCCAACACCCTCATCGTCCACCGCGCCGACCGCTTCGGCCTTGCCCAGCTCTACCAGCTGCGCGGCCGTGTCGGCCGGTCGAAGACGCGCGCTTATGCCTATCTCACCACCGCGCCCGACCGGATCATCACGGAAGGCGCGGAAAAGCGGCTGCAGGTGCTGTCCAATCTCGACACGCTGGGCGCCGGCTTCCAGCTCGCCAGCCACGATCTCGACATTCGCGGGGCGGGCAATCTGGTCGGTGACGAACAGTCCGGCCACATCAGGGAAGTCGGCTTCGAACTCTACCAGTCGATGCTGGAGGACGCGATCCTAGAGGCCAAGAGCGGCAAGGGCGCCGACCTGCCGCGCGAAGCCTTCTCGCCGCAGATCAATGTCGAGGTGCCGATCCTCATCCCGGAGGATTATGTCCCCGACCTTGACCTGCGCATGAGCCTCTACCGCCGGATCAACGATCTGGATGGCGGGACCGAGGTCGAAGGCTTCGCGGCCGAGATGATCGACCGTTTCGGCCCGCTGCCCGAACCCACGCAGAACCTCCTGACCCTCATCGAGGTCAAGCGCAACTGCGTCACCGCCGGCGTCGCCAAGATCGACGTCGGGCCGAAAGGCGCGCTGGTCAGCTTCCAGGGCGACCAGTGCCCCAACCTGCCCGGCCTGCTCGCCTATGTGCAGCGCCTGGAAGGCACGGCACGGTTGCGCCCGGACAGCAAGCTCGTCATCCAGCGGGTGTGGAAGGATCCGAAATCCCGCCTCAACGGAGCGTTGCAACTGTCGCGCGGGCTGGCGAAGGCGTCGGTGTAACGGACAAAATCCTCCCCGAGTTCATCTCGGGGAGGGGGACCATCCGAAGGATGGTGGAGGGGCTTGGCAGG
>DATJLC010000148.1:0-21352 GCA_035490755.1 Sphingobium sp. | reverse complement strand
CAAACGATATGGCAGATGACCAGACATCACCCTGCTCCCATCCTGTCGCCAGGCGCACCATCCAACCACGGACTCACGCCATCCATCTCCAACAAACCTGCCTCACACTTTTCGTATTGTCAATTTATGTTTCCTATAGGCAATACGAAAGGAGAGCCCCCTCACCGCGGCATGCCCAGCACGCGCTCCGCTATGGTGTTCCGCAATATCTCGTCGGTCCCACCGGCGAGACGCAGCGCCGGGCTTCTGAGATAGGCCGTGACGAAGTCAGGCTCATCATCATGGGCAAGCCCCGCCTGCCCCAGAAGTTCGAGCGCGAAGCTCGCGATTTCCTGGCCGGTACGGCCGAGCACGAGCTTCGAGATCGATGCCTCCGGCCCAACGGGCAAACCGCGGGCCAGGGCCGTCACCGAACGCTGTACGACCCGCTCAACTCCGCGCATGCGCACATGCATTTCCGCGATCCGCGCGATGGTCGCTGAATCCTCGATCGCCGGATGGCCATCAACATCGACGCGCCGCGCGAGCTTCACCAGCTCCTCGATGCCGGCGGTCCACAGTCCGCCACTCAACGCTGCCCGCTCGTTCATCAGACAGGTGAGAACCACCTGCCAGCCCTGCCCTTCAGCGCCCAGGCGCATGGAATCGGGCAGGCGCAGCTCGTCGAGGAAGACCTCGTTGAAATCGGAGCTGCCGTCCATCTGCCGGATCGGGCGGACTTCCACCCCTGGCATCTTGAGATCGACGATGAAGCAGGTCAGGCCGCGGTGCTTTTCAGAGTTCGGGTCCGAACGGGTGACGCAAACGGCATAATCGCCGATATGGGCGGCGCTGGTCCAGATCTTCTGGCCGTTGATGATCCAGTCATCGCCGTCACGACGCGCCGTGGTGCGAACCGCCGCAAGGTCGGAGCCGCCTGATGGCTCGCTGAACAGCTGGCACCAGATGGTGTCGCCGCGCGCCATGGGGCGCAAATAGGCTTCCTTCTGCGCCGCCGTGCCGTGCGCCATGATCGTCGGGCCGAGCATGCCGTGACCGATCAGGAAAAGGTTCACCGGCGGGGTGGCGAAGCGCTTCTCCTCGTCCTCGAAGATCACCGCTTCGATCGCGCTGACGCCGCGCCCTCCAAATTCCGTCGGCCATTCAAGGCAGGCCCAGCCATTTTCCAGCTTGCACGCCTGCCATTCCTTGATCCGCGCCACTAAGGCAGCGTCATCGAGATCAACATAGGGCGCCGGCCTCTCGCCGGGCGCGCGCAGCGGCCAGTGCGCCGACAGAAAGGCCCGCGCATCGGCGCGGAAGGTCGCCTGTTCGGGAGAGTCCTCGAAATCCATCCCTGTCCTCCCCTTCAGATCACTTGCGCATCGAGTTGCGCGACCAGCCGCCGGCGCCATTCCTGCTGGCTGCCGAGTGCGCCCGACAGCCACTTGGCCCGGCGGTAGAACAGATGGCAGTCGCTTTCCCAGGTGAAGCCGATGCCGCCATGCAGCTGCACCGCGTCCACCGTCGCCAGCTCAAAGGCTTGCGATGCGGAGAGCCGGGCACAACAGGCGGCTTCCACCAGTTCGTCCGATCCCGCCGAGAGCGCCCAGGCCGCGTAATAGGCATTGGCCCGCGCCAGTTCGATCGCGGTGTAGATGTCAGCGGCGCGGTGCTTGAGCGCTTGATAGGAGGCGATCGGCTTGCCGAAGGCGTGCCGGATGCCCATGAACTCGCGCGTCATGGCAAAGACCGCGTCGGCGCCTGCGACCTGTTCAAAGGACTGGAAAACGGCAAGCCGGAGCAAAGCCTGCTCCAAGGCGTTCTCTCCGCCCAGCAATTCACCCTCGGCCTGGTCGAAATGGATGGTGCAGACAGGGCGCGAAGGATCGATACTGCGCGTGGCCTCCCGCTTCACACCAGACTGGTTGAGCGGGATGATGACGAGACGCGGACCGGAGGCCGTGGTGCAAGCCGCGATGACGAAAGTTGCCGCCATACCGTCAGGCACGGTGATCTTCGTCCCCGAAACTCGACCGTCGGCAAGGCTTGAGGACAACTGCGCCGGATCGAAGGCGCCCGCCCTTTCGCCACAGGCCAACGTGCCGATTGCTTCGCCGGCAATAATCGCGGGAAGCCAGCGGGACTTCTGTTCCTGGCTGCCCTCTCGCGCGATGAGGTCAGCGGCGCCGCAGATCGCCGAGACGAAAGGCACCGGCGCCAGGACACGGCCCATTTCCTCGGCCATGAGGACAAGCTCCAGCGGCCCAAGCCCGCTGCCGCCGAACTCCTCCGGAATGGCGATGCCGAGCCAGCCCAATTCCGCCAATTGCCGCCACAGGGCGCTGTCGCTCACCCCGGCCTCCAATGCCTTGCGACTGCGCGAGACGGGGGATTGCTCGGCAAGGAATCGAGCCATCTCTTCCTGCAGGCCGCGCTGCTCCTCGGAAAAATCGAAGTTCATCTCACAACCCCAGGTAAAAGCCGCCGCTGGCGTTGACGATCTCGCCAGTGATGAAGGAGGAGCGCTCGGAGGCGAGGAACAGCGCGATCTCCGCGATCTCCTCGGGCTGAGCGACACGTCGCAGCGGCGTCTGCTCCACCGCCGGGCGGTAGAACTCGTAGTCGCGCTCCAGGAACTTGCTCCACACCATGCCGACCGCAATGCCGTTGCAGCGAATGCCGTGGGGACCGCCCTCGACCGCCGTGCCCCGCGTCAAGTCATGCAAGGCGGCTTTGGACGCCGCATAGGGCGCCTCAATGCCTCCGCCGCCGATGTAGCCGGCCACAGAGGACACATTGATGATAGACCCCCAGCCGCGATCGCGCATGCCGCCAATCGTCTGGCGGATCAGGTACCAGCAGGCAGTGAAATCGACCGCCAGCACTTTGTCGAATGTCTCCGGTGCATAATTGAAAATGCTTCCCTGCACGTTGATCGCGGCATTGTTGACCAGGATGTCTACGGGGCCCAGTTCCCCTCCGGCCTCTGCCAAAGCCGCATCCACAGCCGTGCGATCGGCGATATCGACCACGCAGGCCATGGCCTTGACGCCATAGGATTGGCGCAGTTCCTCGGCGATGGCGAGCGCCCGACGTTCATGGCTCTCCATCACGATGATCGATGCGCCTTCGGCGGCGAAGCGCCGGGCGATCGCGCCGCCGCACCCTGCCCCGCCTGCGCCCGTGACCAGTGCGACGCGTCCTGCCAGTTCCCCTGCCATGCCCTCAGCTCACCAGCGAATAGCCGCCGTCGGCGATGACGGCGTGGCCATTGATGCAGGAGGATTCGTCCGAAGCCAGGAACAGGGCCACATTGGCGATTTCTTCCGCACTGGCCATGCGGCCCATGGGATTTCGGGCGTTGTGGATGTCCTCCTGGCCCGGCATCTGGTCAAGGATCACCCGCACGCGCGGCGTATCTATGGCCCCAGGACACACCGCATTGGTGCGGATGCCCTTGCGGGCGTGGGTGGTGGCGAAGGAACGAGTCACGCCGACGACGCCGGCCTTGGCGCCGCAATACCATGTGACCGGCGTGCCGACCTCGTTGCCGGCCAGCGAGGCGATATTGACGATGGCGCCGCCGCCCGCCCGCTCGAGATAGGGCAGTGCGCCTTTTGACATCCAGTAAACCGAGGAAAGCGTGGTCGAAATCCCCTTCTCCCAGACATCCTCGCCGCCAGGCGGCAGAGCGGATGACATGCCGGCGTTGTTGACCACGATATCCAGCCGGCCAAACGTGCTTTCCGCATAAGCCAGGCAAGCATCGATCTGCGCTCTGTCGGAAACATCCACGGTAAAGGCGCTGGCCTTGCCGCCGCCCGCCGTGATCTCCTCCGCCACCGCCTTTGCGCCATCGCCGTTGAGGTCCGCGGCGACAACGCTCGCCCCCTCGCGCGCGAAAATACGCGCTGCTGCGGCCCCTACGCCCGAAGCCGCACCTGTTATGATCGCCACCTTGCCAGCCAACCGGCCCATTCTTTCCATCCTCTTCCCAGTCTGCCGCGTGTTATCGCGATCAGGCCTCGATCTTGCCCGCCTCCGCGCGCAGCATGTCGCGCAAGACAAATTTCTTGACCTTGCCGGCCGACGTCCGCTCGAACTCGTCGACGATCCGGATCTCCTCGGGCCATTTCTGGCGAGCGAGCCCGACATTGGCGAGATGGTCGCGCAGTTCCTTCAGGCCCGGCGCCGGCGTGCCTTCCGCCAGGCGCAGAAAGACACAGACATGCTCGCCCATGCGAGCATCAGGCGCGGCGACCGCGGCGACCTCGACAATACCTGGCATGCGGCAAACCGCATCCTCGACCTCCAAGGCGCTGATATTTTCGCCGCCGCGAATGATGATGTCCTTGGTCCGGTCAGTGATGGTCAGGAATCCCTCGGCATTCATCACGCCGACATCGCCCATGCAGAACCAGCCCTCCGCGTCGAAAGCCGCCTCGTTGAGGCGGGTGTCGACATAGCCGACGAACAGATCGGGTCCGCGCGTCCAGATCTCGCCCTGCTCGCCCTGTGGGACCGGCTTGCCGTCCAGGTCGCGCAACTGGATCTCGACACCTCCCAGCGCCCGGCCATCGGTGCCGATGCGCTGTTCGAACGGATCGGCGAAGGCGGAGCCCGTCACCGAAGGGTGTTCGGTGGAGCCATAGCCGCGGATCAGGCTGATCCCCATGGCGTCGCACTGCTCACCGAAAGCACGGGGCACCGGTGCGCCGCCCGAAAGGATGTAGCGCATGTGGGGAATGTGCTTTTCCCCATCGAACTTGGGATGGGTAATCAGGCTGTTGAAGAAGTAATTTGCGGCAGCGCCCACATGAAGGTCTTCCTTGACCAGCAGGTCGAGCACGAAGTCCATGTCCCACTTGTCGATGAGGTGAGCAGGCTTGTTGAAAAGGATCGGCACGAAGACGCCGATCTGGAGGCCCGAAACATGGCCCAGCGGCGAGCCGACCAGCCATCGGTCGAACCCTTCCGGCGGGGCGAGCGCTAGCGGCTTCTCGTCGCCGGGCTCCACCTTGGCGCGCTGCAGCATTTCGGCAACCGTCGTGCGATGGGTATGGATTACGCCCTTGGGATCGGACGTGGTGCCGGAAGTATAACCAAGCATCACCGGCGTGTCGGGGTGAACCTGCACCGGCTCGGCAAGCGGTTCGGTGGCAAGCAAATCCGGGAAATCCTGATCAATATAAATGACCCGCTCCAGAGCGGGCAGGTCAGGCAGCATCGCCTCGATATTGGCCCGGTAATCGATATGGCGGAAACGGTCGACCGTCACATGCAGCCGGGCCTTCGTCTCCTGGAGGACGAAGCGCATCTCCTTGGAGCCATAGATCTGTACGATCGGAAGCGAGACCGCGCCGGTATAGAGCGTGGCCATGAAGGCGATGACGCCCTCGATCCAGTTCGGCAGCTGAAAGGAGATGACATCGCCGGGCTTCACGCCCATCGCCACGAAGCTGGCGGCAAGCCGCAACGCCTTGTCGCGCACATCCCCGAAGGTGCCGTCATAAGGCCGATCGTCCGACCAGATGCGATAGCGCTGCGCGGGATTTTCCCGCAGCCCCTTGTCCAGCAGCTCGGTCAGCGTTTCGTCCACCCAGAAGCCCATGCGGCGATAGCGCGCCGCCAGTTCCGGATCCGTCTCCCTCACATGCATTGTCTGTGGCATTGTCGCCTTCCCGTCGCATCGAAACCGCCGTGAACGGACAGGGCCAAGGCGCACGAGACAGAATCACGGCACCGCCCGCCCGTCGGTCAGGCGTAGCATGAAAACTGTTCTTCGTTTTTCCGATTGTCAATATACGTTTCCAAAAATAGGTTTTGGCGCCACTGCCATATTGGGCTGGGAGGATAGCCATGGGCCGATTTCTCTATGTCGCCTTGAGCGATGCGCTGCCGGGGCGCGAACCGGAATTGGATCGTTGGTATGACGAGTTGCATATAGGACAAGTGCTTGACGTTCCCGGGTTTGTGTCCGCCCGGCGTTTTGCGGCCGTCGAGGCCGGCGACGGGCCGCCCCGGCGGCGAAAGATCCTGATGATCTACGAGATCGAGGCGGAGGATCCCGCCGCCGTCATCGCTGCCCTGCGCGAACGGCGGGGCACCGACCAGCTCATTCCCAGCGACGCTCTCGACCCGCAATCGATGTTCGCCCAGGTTTATCGCCCTCTGGGAGAGACCATCTACCCGGCACGCGACGACAAGCGGCTTGACAGAAATTAGTAAAAACATCTAACTGTTTTGACCAGCCCTGATGGAGCCAGCATGTCGATATCAGTGACCCAGCCTGTCGAAGGCGTAGAACTCATCACCTTCGATGCGCCCGAGCGGCTCAACGCCTTCACCTTCGAGATGTACGAGGATCTGATCGGCCATTTCCGCCGCATCCGCCACGACGCATCGATCCGGGTGGTTATCCTCACCGGCGCCGGCCGGGGCTTTTGCGCAGGGCATTTCTCCGGCGGCGCCGGGCATCCGAGCTGGGTCGATCCCGCGCTTGGCCGCATCCCCAACAATGTCCGAACGATGTCGGTGCTGAGCGAACTGCCAGTGATCATGCGCCAGCTGCCGCAGCCGGTGATCGCAGCGGTCAACGGCCCTGCCGCGGGTGTCGGCTATTCCATGGCCCTGGCCAGCGACATCGCCATTGCAGGGCAGTCGGCGAAGTTCGTCAATGCGTTCCACAATGCCGGGACCGGCCATGAGCTGGGGCTGAGCTATATGCTGCCCCGCGCCGTCGGCACGCAGCGGGCTGCGGAACTCCTGCTGACCCGCCGCCCGGTCCTCGCCGAAGAGGCGGAACGCATCGGCCTTGTCCTCAAGAGCGTGCCGGACGACAAGCTGATGGACGAGGCGCTGGCGCTGGCGAAGGAGATCATGAAGAATCACCCGCTCGGCATCTGGTACACCAAGCAGTCATTCCACCATAACCAGAGCGCGCCCAGCCTGGCCGCGGCCATCGACCTCGAAAACAGAGGCGTGCACCTCGTCCAGCAGACGGGCGACTTCGCCGAGATGCGCGATGCCATGGTGGAAAAGCGCGTTCCGGTCTTCCGGAACCAGTGATTAAAAAGCAGTTCGAGCGATAACAGGAGCAAATTGATGGGAGAGGTTGGTGTCGTCGTCCAGTACAAGGCCGTTCCGAGGAACGAAGCGGCCTTCGAGGCGGCCGTGCAAGAACTGTTCAAGGCCATGGCGGCTGAGGAATATCCGCAAGGCGCGGTGAAGACCTTCGCCTTCTACAAGGTCCCTTATATCTTCGGCTACTGGTATTCGTTCGGCCAGTTCACCCAGGAGGGCCTGGCCAATCACGGCAAGGGGCCCAAGGTGAGCGCCGCCTACAAGAAGATGCAGGCGCTCCTCGCCCATCCGGCGGAGCAGGAGGTGCTGGAATCGGTCATCATCCAGGGTTGCGGCGAGCACATTCCCGGCGCCCCGCCTCGCCCCGCGGAAGCCGATCCGGCGACCGATGTCGGCGTGGTCTACAGCTTTCGCGTAAAGCCGGAAGACGATGATACGATCGACAGGCTGATGCACCACATCTTCAAGATCGTGGACCGGACGGAGATCTCCACCGGCAATGTCCTCACCTACAATCTCTATCGGGATCCGAAGGAAAAGGGACGTTGGGTGATGTTCGAGCACTTCACCGCCAAGGGGTCTGCCGACCACGCCACCCATCCCGACGTGTTTCCGCCGGGCCTGAAGCAGATCGGCCTCGTGACCGAGCCGTTTTCCCGCGTGCTGCTCAACCCCTATATTGTGCATGGCTGCGGCGAGACGATGCCCAACGGCAAGGCCTGACACAGGCGATCTTTGATGGGTCTGCCACGCCCCCGCCCAAAAAGCGGGGGCGTGATGCTATCAGGCAGCTAAGCCCATGAGGCCGTCCATCATCCGATCCATCTGGAAATCGAACAGGTTCTGATAGCGATTATCGTCCTGCAGGAAGGCGTCTACCTTGCCGACACCCGGCCGCACGACTTCTGAGAGTTCGGCCAGCTCCTGCGCGTTCATGCGCGATGGCGTCTGCCTGTCATAGATCTCGAACTGAACCGCGCCAAGGACCGTCCCCCATATCCACAGGATTGCCTTGGCCAGCACCTCGTCCTTCAGGCCAAGCTCCTCCAGCGCCGAAATGAGGCATGCGGACCTGTCGAGCCAGGCAACCGAATTGTGCCCCCCTTCCCACGTCAGCATCTGCATCAGTGCCGGGTTGGCAACGAAGTGCCGCTGGATGCCATAGGCCCATGCCCTGATCCGCTCAGCCGGGTTGGCAGCAGTGGAGGGCGTCACGTCCAGCCCCTCCAGCAGACGCTGGGAGAGCGCCTGCATGAGTTCGTCCTTGCTGGAGAAATAGGTGTAGATCGCCATCGGCGTCACGCGCAGGTGGCGCGCAATCGCCCCGATGGAGACCGCGCCGGCTGGATCAGCCATCGCGACGTCAACACCTGCGTCGAGAACGGCGTCCCGGGAAATGCGTGAAGGGCGACCTAGCTTTCGTGACATTCCAGCGCCCATGTCACGCCCCCGCCATTGAGTACAAGCCCTTCCGCATGCCTGCTGCCATGCGGAAGGGGCTATGGTTCATGCAGCGGCCAAAGCGGGCTGCTTGGCAGGTCCGATGAACCGGCCGGGATAATTGCCGGTGAAATCGCCATTGTCGAACGTCGGAACACCATTGACGAGCGTCATGCGCATCGGTGCGGCAGCACGGCTCCAGCGGAACGTCATGCCGCCTTCGCCATCGGGAACATCCCAGCGCTTCTCCTCGGGGCGGCACTCGATTTCGTCCAGATTGAAAACAGCGATATCCGCAGCCTTGCCCGGCGCGATCACGCCGCGATCGCGCATGAAGAAATGCTCCGCGATCTGACCGGTGAGGATGCGGATCGCCTCCTCTATCTTGAGCCGCTTTTCGTCGCGCACATATTTCGTGAGCAGCAGGACATTGTCGCCAATGCCGCAGAACATCTGCCCATGGGCGCCGGAGTCCGAGACATTGCCCAGCGCCTTTTCCTCACGGAACATGGTCATGAGCGCTTCGTCGTGATTCTCGACGTCGGCGAGCTTCAGGATCGAGCGCACACCGTTCTGGAGCACCCAGTCGGCCAGTGCATCGGACGGATGGGCCGTGCCCGTCTTTTCCATATAGGCCTTGAGCGACAAGCCCACCGGACCGGCGCCGGTTTCGCTCTCGACGAGGAAGATGTCCTCCGCGCGCGACAGTGGCGACTGCGGGAAGGTCTGATCCCAGCCTTCACGTGCACGGCTGCGCCAGGCCGGGTCCGAAAGAAGGGCGAATTTCGCCTCCTCGCCCTTGGCCTGGATGAGCTCGCTCCAGACATAATTGTTGGACTGCGCGAACATGAGCGAGGACACGAAGTTGATCATGATGGTCGGCGAGCGGTGGTGATAGCTCATCCACACGTCGAGACCCTCCGCCTTCAGGCTTTCGAACCTCGCCAGCGCCTCCGGGATCAACGCCTCGGCGAACTGGAGGGTCGGAACGCCGCCGGTCACCTGGATGCGAATGCCCTTGGGCTTGGCGAGCTGGGCTATCCGCTTCACCGTCTCCGGGGCCGTCATGTTCTTGAGATAGTCGACGATCACCTGCACGACAGCGCCTTCGTGACGCGTAATGACGTCGAACAGCGCCGACCACTCGGCATCATTGGCCTTGTAGGTCGGAACGGGGCGGTCATTGGCGTCATGGTCAAGCAGGTTCGACGACAGGCCGATCGATCCGGCGGCAAGTGCGTCATCCAAGAGGTCGCACATCCGCGCGATTTCCTCGGGCGTCGCCTCGCGATCCCAAGCCTCGAGCCCCATCACCGCCAGCCGAAGCGCGATATGCCCGACATAGGCCGCATAATTGGCGGGGATCTTTACCCGGCTTTCCAGCGACGCCTTGTACTCGCTCCACGTGCGCCAGTCCCAGGGCAGGAGGTCAAGAAAAGGCTTGTCCGGAATATCCTCGAAGAAGGAAAATATATCGACCATCTCCTTGCGCACGCGTGGGTCGTCATGGACCGGCGCGGCGGAAAAGCCGCAATTGCCGTTGATCGAGGTTGTCACGCCATAGCCAGGCATCGGCTCCAGCGTGGGCATCCACCACATCGGCCCGTCAAAGTGGTTGTGCACTTCCATGAAGCCGGGCGTCACATAGCAGCCGCTGGCATCCACGACTCGCTCACGACCTTCCCGCTCCAGTCCCTGACCGACCTCGGCTATGATTCCATCACGCACGCGAACGTCCGCCTGAAACGGGGGCTTGCCAGTGCCGTCAACGACCTGGCCGTTCTTGATCAGAAAACCTGTGTCCATGCCATCCTCTCATCAAAACGCTCGCGAATGTCCGCGATCATATCGTCACAGCACATTTTCTATATACTACATAGAAAGTCAATATGACACGCGAGATTTTGCGGGTCAGCTGTGCCTCGATGCAGCCGGACACGCAGATAGTGGGCGCCGCAAAGGCGCCTAGAACTCCACGCCGACGTCGACGCCGAATGTGCGTGGCTCATGGAACTGTCCGGCGATACGAACCCCGGGCACCGATGTCGCATTGGTGATCGTCCGCTTGTCGAGCAAGTTTCGCACCCAAGCCGACACTCTGAACCTGGCGGTATCAACCGGGATTTGCGCGAGTGTTACCCGTGCATCGATGTCCCAGACCGCATTCTGGCTTGTGAAAGCATCTACCTGCGCCCCCAGGACAGGATCAAACAACTGCGACGGATCGGCGGCCGCAATATTGTAGAGGTCCATATCCGAATGCCAGCGCGCGTTGATGTTCACCGACGGCTGGATGCCGTTCTCCCACTCAGCAAACTTGTATTCCGCTCCCAAGTTCAAATTGTGCCGCGGACGATAGAGTTTGGATTTGGCGATATCCGTCACATCGACGTCATTGATGAAGAACTCGAGATATTTGAAATGGCTGTATCCGTAGTTCAGGGTCAGGGTCAGATTGTCGACCGGAACCGCCAGCACCTCCAGTTCAGCCCCGATGATGCGCGCCTTGCCCGCATTGCCGGTGACGAAGAGCCTTGTGGTCGGATCGATGACGGAAGTCTGGAGATCCTTATAGTCTGAGTAGAACGCGGAAACATTGGCGCGCAACCGGCGATTGAACCACTCGGTCTTGGCGCCGATCTCGTACTGGATCAGCTTTTCCGGCTGATAGGCAACCGGCACGGCCGCGTTGATGCCACCGGTGATGTAGCCAGATCCTGCCTTGGCATAGAGCGTGATGTTCGTGTCCGGCCGGTAGGTGACGTTCGCCGTCCAGTCGACATGGTTGAATTTCGCCTCGAACTCAGGCCCGGAAACCAGCAAGCTGTCCTTGTTGCGCTCATCCTTCGTATAACGCAGGCCTCCAGTCACATCGAGTTGAGGCGTGACATGATATGTCACTTGGCCGAATGCGGCCATCGACTTGTTATGGAAGTCGCCTTCCGAGATGAAGGTGGGCGCCGGCAAACCGCCCGCGTTTTCGGTAAGCAGCGTTCCAAAGAACCAGACCGGATTGAAGTTCGTGGTGTGCTGGTTGAAATAATATAGGCCGCCGATCGCGTCGAACTGGTCGGACTGGTAACTCAGCTGGAGTTCCTCGCTGAACGTGCGCTCGCGCTCCGTTATGGCTATGCCCAGGGGCTCAAAGGTGCCCCCGGGAAACTCGCCCCCGCCGCCCACCACGTCGTTTGATAGCGTCGTGTTGTAGCCCCGATAGCCGGTGATGCTCTTCACCTGGAAACCACCCGGAAGGTCAAGCGTCGCTGTCAGGCTATGGCCGAAGACCTTGAGACGCTCCGGCGTGGTGAAGCCCTGCGGCACGGCGTCGAGCACACCGAAGACCGGTGTCACCAATCCGAGCGGATCGAGCAGAACCTGCTGCGCAAGATTGGAGTAAATGGCATCGGTCCTGTCGAACTTGTAATCGACGGTCAACGGAATGGATTCGGGCGCATAGCGAACCGCCACCATTCCCGCTTCGATATTGCGACTGCCCAGCCTGTTGGCCGAGACGCGGCGCCCCATCCGACCCTGCGTCACCTGCGTGAAATCCCACCGCAAGCCGGGCGCAGTGTTCCGGATCGCACCATTGCGCTCGTCATGCAGGAAGTTGAGCGAAATGGAAAAGGCGCCGAACTTCGGCAAGTCCACCCGTGTCTTGGTGCGAAGGAGCCCCAGATCACCCACTGAGAGCTCCTGACGCGCGTAAAGCTCCCCCCTGGGCGCCGAGGTGATATAGTTAACCGCGCCGCCCGTCGCGTTGCGGCCGTAGAGTGTCCCCTGGGGCCCTCGCAACACCTCGACACGCTCGATGTCCGCGACGTCGAATGCAGCGCCTGTCGTCCGCGCAAGATAGACGCCGTCCAGATACATGGCCACGCCGGTATCCTGGCCCAGCTGCGCGTTCGCGCCCACGATGCCGCGGATGGTAATTGTCGGCCCGGAGCCCGTTGTCGACGCCACGGAGGTGACGTTCGGCGCTATGCCGCCAATGTCGTTGAAACTGCTGACCTGCAGGTTCTCCAGCGTGCTCCTGGTGAGCGCCGTAACGGAAACCGGCACATCCTGGAGATTCTCCTCGCGCTTCTGAGCGGTGACAATGATGTCCTGGACACCTTGCTGCTCGCCGGCGCCCGCCTCTTGGGCATTGGCGGCACCCGGCTGTCCCGATGCTGCCGCAGCGAGAACCAGCGCGAGCGCGGTTGCGCCGACAGGAAATTGCGTTGATTTGTGTCGATTTCCCCTCATGGCTCCATCTCCCTAGCTTGCGCCTCGCCCTGGGCTCGCTTCGCCTGCGTTAAGAGACTCCGTTGTTGCCATGAAGGTTCCCATTCAGCCGCACGCGCCTTGATTGCGCCAAAAAAGCGTGCTGGGGCCCCTTCTCCGGCCGCCTGCTATTTGGCAGAATGTCCTTGTCCCCACAGAGCGGTCGGGGCACTCCCGAAAATATTTTAGGAAACAGGAATGCAGGATAGTATCGAAGGCAAGAACGTGATCGTCACTGGCGGAGCCGGCGGGATTGGCGGGGGTCTGATCAAGGGCCTGGCGCGGCGGGGCGCGAAAATCGCTGCCCTTTACAATCGCAGTGAGCCGGAGGGCGAACTGGCCAAATTGGCAAGTTGGTACAAGTGCGATCTCACCCGAAAAGACTCGGTCAAGAGCACCTTCGACGAGATCATCAAGGCGCTGGGAGGGCTGGACGCCTTGGTCAACGTGGCGGGAACCTGGCGGGGAGGTTCTGCGGAGGAGGTCGACGACGAGCAGATTGATTTCCTGATCGGCGCCAACTTCAAGTCGGTGGTTTATACAAACCAGGCCGCGTTCGAGGCCATGAAGGACAAGGGTGGCCGAATCATCAATTTCGGCTCCCCCGAGGCCATGGAAGGCAGCCCCGGTTCACCGGTATATGCATCCGCAAAAGCGGCCGTTCAGGCGTGGACACGCTCCGCCGCACAAAGCTGGGCCGGCTACGGCATCACCGTGAACAGCGTTACCCCGGCGATGCACACCCCGCCATATGAGAGAATTCGCCAGTCACTGGACGAGAAAGGCCGGGCGGAACTCGACGCGAGTGTCGCAAAGCGCATACCGCTTGGCCGCCTCGGCGACCCGGAACAGGATTGCGCCCCGCTGATCGCGTTTCTCATAAGCGATGGATCCCGCTTCATGACCGGACAGATCCTGCCCGTCGATGGCGGCCTCAGGATGCTGGGCGCATGAAGTCCTGACAGGCGAAAGGCGCCGGCGTTCGGGCCGGTGCCGACGCCGTGAACGTCACTGACGAACATTGGGGCGATCAGGCGCATCTTACAGCAGCCAGCCGACGGGACCGAACCAAGCCCAAGGGCAAATGGACCATGAAAAATGGCGCGAGTGACGGGGCTCGAACCCGCGACCTCCGGCGTGACAGGCCGGCGCTCTAACCAACTGAGCTACACCCGCGTTCGGTGTGAGGTGGCGCAGGTATAAGAGGGAATCGGCCCTGTCAACCGTCCTTGACGACCCCGGCATCATTATCATGTCTTGTATCGCGGATCGGCCCCGTCAGCGTACCCGCTTCGAACAGGAATCCGGCAATATCGGGGCTGCCGGCCGCCGCTAGCACAGTGCGGATGATGATGAGCAAGGGCACCGCCAACAATGCACCCGGCGTCCCCCATACCCAGCCCCAGAAGCTGAGCGACACCAGAATCATCAGGGGGTTCATCCGTAGCCGCCCGCCCAGGATGACAGGCGTCAAAATATTGGCTTCGATGAGGTGCAGGCCGATCTGGATGGACGCCGGCAGCAGCGCCACCCACATCTCGCTAAACGTCATCAGCCCGCCCAGAGCCAGTAACACGGCGGCAATGATCGGCCCGAGATAGGGTATGAAGTTGAGCAGCGCGACAATCCCGCCCCACATCAAGGGCGAGGGCATGCCGATGAGCGCGAGCGCCACGGCGAGGGTCGCGCCCAGCATCAGGTTGATGGTGGCGATGGTCAGGACGTAGCGCGAGGTCGCATCCACCACATTCTGGATCACCCGCGCGATCGCCATGGCGCCATCAAAGCTTTCACGGCTGCGAATCGTTTCCCGGCGAAGCCGCGTCCAGCGGCTGAGGAAGAAATAGATCACCAATATGCCGAACAGCATGTTGAGCAGGGCGGCAGGTGCCGAGGCCGTGACATATTGGAGCAGCGATCGGGGCATGTCGAAGGTGGCCGATTGAGCCGCGGCGACCGGCCCTGCCGCCATCAACTGAACCATCTCATCCACGAAATGCTGAAGCTGCGAATAGATGTCGATGAGCGGCGCCAGATTGGCTTTGACCTGGCCAATGCGCTCCGGCAGCAGCCGCAGCCAGTCGGACGCGGGCACGATGATCAGCACCAAAGCCGTATTGGCGACCACAAGGAACGCCACGAGCGCCAAAAAGGCCGCCAGCGCCGAGGGCACATGATGGCGCTCCAGCCACTCCAGGAACGGCACCAGGGTAATCGCGATCACCAGCGCGGCGGTCAGCGGCAGGAAAAAAGCGGCCCCGGCCCGCAGGGCGAAGGGGATCGCCAGGACAAAGCCCAGGCCAGCGGTGAGAGCCAGGCCGGACAGCAGCCGGTTGCGCTCGATCTGAAGCGATTCCAGCATTGTCTCGTGCGCCATGTCGGGCATTACTTCAGTCGGCTTGGGAACGTCCGGTATGTCCGCCATTCACCCTGTCCCTCAGGAGGGCAGACCGGCCAAATGGCGGGTGCCCGGCTCTGTCATAGCCGAGCGGAGGCACGAGCGCACTATGGCTCGAGCATCACCGCCGCACCGGCGGGAATATGCTGTCTGCGGAGCGCCAATCCAGCGTGATCCGGCGATGGGCGAAGAGCCAGTGTTCACCCTGTCTTACGAGGGTATCGGTGTAGACGCCGGCATGGTCCGCGCCGATGTCGGTGATGACGAAGAAATAAGTCCTGGCGGCGGCTGAATCGCTGCGGGTCAGGTCGATGCGGGATGTCGTCACATTGTGGCGTATGAAGCTGACCGGACGATAGGCCGGGTCGTCGACGGGAAACTGCACCCATTGCTCGGTCATGCTCCGGATCGCGGCGATCCCTTCGTGGCGGAAGCCTGGCAGTGGCGGAAAGGCCTTGAATTCGAAGATCGCGTCCTGGGCGAACTGTGCCAGGAACAGCGCGGCGTCGCGGCTGTCGCCGGCGATGTTGTAATTGTTGATGGTCTGGCGAATGCTCTCGCGCGCGATGAGATCGTCAAACGTCATACCGCCACCGGCGCGGCGATATGGGCCTGCGGGGCGTAGTCCTCCACCGCGAAATGATCGATGGCATAATCGAACATGCTCGGCGGCCGCGCCAGGATGCGCAGCCTCGGCGCGCCCGACGGCGTACGCGACAGCTGTTCCTCCACGAGATGGGCGTGGTTCAGATAGAGGTGGACGTCGCCCCCGTTCCAGACAATCTCACCCGGCTCAAGATCACATTGCTGGGCAAGCATGCGCGTGATCAGCGCCAGTCCGAAAATATTGAAGGCAAAGCCGAGGCCGAGATCGCAGCTGCGCTGGAACAACAGACCGTTGAGCCGTCCGCCCGCGACGTGGAACTGATAGGTCATATGGCAGGGCGGCAGCGCCATGTTCGGCACCTCGTCCACGTTCCAGCCGGTGAACAGGAGACGGCGCGATCCCGGCGTCTCACGAATCGCGCGCACCAGCTCGGCTATCTGGTTGTGGCCGGGCTCCACCCGCCGGTAGAGTCCCTCCCCATCCCCCACCGCTTCATAGCGCGGCCAATCGACCCATTGCCGGCCATAGACGGGGCCGAGATCGCCCCAGGCCCGCGCGAAATCCTCGTCGGCGAGGATGCGCGCCTCGAAGGCTGCCATGTCGATGTCGTGCCCGGTTTCCCGGCGATAGCGATCAAGCGGCCAGTCGGTCCAGATGTGCACGCCCTGCGCCACCAGGGGCCGAATATTGGTCTCGCCGGAGAGGAACCAGATCATCTCGCGCGCGGCGACCTTCCAGTAAACCCGCTTGGTGGTCAGCAGCGGTACCGCATCGTCGGCCAGTGAAAAGCGCATGGTGGCGCCGAATACGGATCGTGTGCCGACGCCGGTGCGATCGACGCGCTCATGCCCCTGCGTCCAGATATGGCGCATGAGGTCGAGATACTGCTGCTCATAATGGGTCATGGATCATTGCGTCCTAGCCTATCCTCCGCCCGGCAAGAAGTCCCCCCCGAACAATCCGGAACGGTGTTCGTAATCGATGCATCTGCGCTGGCATCCCGACGCGGATCAGTCCCATTTCGGTACATGGACATGCATTGGAGCAAAATCGGGGCACGTCACCGACAGGATGCAGCCCTTCGGCGGCAGGAGATCTGCTGCCTGTACTTCGTGGGACAGGATCATGATGTCCTTGGTGAACTCGTCCTGCCGGGGGGCATGTCCACCGTGTCGCTGCCGCTTGCCGCCATCGCGCGCGGGCTGGTCCGGCTGGACGCCGCCTATCTCTTCCTGGCGCACAATCATCCATCCGGAGAGGCCAGGCCCAGCGAGCAGGATATCGCCGCCACCCGCCAGATCTGGCGGACGGCACGCGCGGTCGGGGCCTCGCTGCAGGACCACTATATCTTCGGCCGCACCGGCTGCTTCAGCTTTCGCGAAAATGGCCTGCTCTAGCGCCGGAGCAACGGCTTCTCACCGTCGCCCAGGATGACGAACGCCGCCCAGTAGAAGGGATGCGAGGTTTCGCGGTCGTTCATCAGCCTGACCTGCGCCTTGTCGAGCAGTCCGCCGATCGATTCGCCCGGCTTGCCGGTGAACAGGCCGCCAATCAGCTTCTTGGTCGCGTCATAGTCATCCGGCACCGGCCAATGGCTGGCGATGACAGATCGGGCACCGGCGCCGACAAAGGCCCTCACAAGCCCATCGAGCGCATAGTTGCCGCCGGTCCGCACGCCCGCCTCCCGCGACGCCGCCGCCGTCGCCATGCCGGCCGTGTCACAGGCCGACAGGATCACGAGGTCGGCGTCGAGCTTGAGATCGAAAATCTCGCGGAAGCTCAGGAGACCATCCGACGATGCATCGCCAAAGGACGTCACCAGCGCCGGACGTGCCGGGCATTGCGGTCGCGGCGCGGTCACCAGGCCGTGGGTCGCGAAATGCAGGATTCGATATTGCGCCAGGTTGGCGTCGCCCAGCAGGCTGCTGTCGCTGAACGCCGCCCCGGTCATTACGTCGCTGCGAGCATCACCCATGATCGATCGCGCGAGCTTGAGCTCGGCCGGATCGATCGGGCTCTGCCAGGTGGACAGCGGCCAGTCGCACGAGTCCCCCTCGGCAATGACTGGGAGCGCCGGAGGGACGGCATTGCCGCCCAGCCCGAGATAGGCCTTGCTCGCCTTGGACGGCGCAATCGCACGCACATCCAGAAAGGCGCGGGCGCTGACTGAAATCGTCGTCCTGCGGTCGCGCCCCAGCCAGGCGGTCCCGGTGAAGTCGAACTCATCCGCATTGGGCCTGGCGATGCGCGCCTTGTACCGCTCGACGCTGTCATCGTCGGTGACGAGGACCGAGGGGGGCAGCTGCAACAGCGGCCCGTCGGGCTCGAAGATCAGATGTTTGACAGCGCCGATCTCGCCCGTGACCGGACCGAACAGCGAGACAAACAGAGCGCGCGATTGTGCAATGTCGAACGGATATGTGGCCGTCTGGCCATTTTCGATCCGCACGATGCTGTCCCGCAAGGTCGCGACGGACTGCTCCAGGCCCGCCACCTTCTGATCGATCCGATAGGCCTTGGCGCTATCGCGATCGGCGAACAGGGCATAGGCGGTGTCGCCGATAATGGAGAGCTTGTAATAGGCTTCCCCGTCCTTCAGCGCCGCCTGCAGGTCGGGCAATGCGACAAAGCTGGGCGCCAGCACCTTGTACCGGCCATATTTGGACAGGCGCGAGGTGATCGCGGTCTGCTCGGCCCGCAAAGCCTCCAGCGTCTGCCGCGCGGCTGTGAGCCGGCCGGTCTCGGACGCGGTGGGAGACGACAGGCCCGCGAGGGTCGCGACCTCCGCTTCCGTCCTGGCGATCTCGCGCGTCCGCACGACCGATAGCCGGAACAGCGCCGACGCCTCGTCATCGCCTTCGCTTAACTCACGCGCTAGGATCGCCTGGGTGCTGGCGACCCCCGGCCGCTGGAGCGACTGGCTAGCCTTGAACAGGGCGGCGGGCGCGCCAGGATCGTCCGACTGGACGAGGAGCGTGAAATAGGGCGCTAGCAGGTCGCGCAGCGCCGCCGAACTGTCGGCGATCTTGGCGCTCTGGTCGATGACGTCGGCGAATTGGGCGAGCGCTTCGGCAGGATCGCCTGAGCGCGCCAGGAAGCCCGCGCGTTTGGCCCGGGCGGCGAGCAGCGTGGGGGAGTCGGGATAGGCCGTGCCCAATATCTCGACCGCCTGATCGAAATGCCCACGGGCATTGCCGGCATCGCCCTTGGCCTCGGCAATGGCGGCCCGTTCCATCGCGATCTCGGCACGCAGCCATCGCGCGGAGAGAACGCGGCCCTGACGCACCGCCAGCAACGCCTTGCTGACGCGCCCGAGGACGGCATCCGCCTCGTCTAGCTTTCCTTTCTGGGTCAGCGCGATGCCGCGCAGCTCCAGTCCCTGCGCGTCCAGTATCGCGGCCCGCTCCTGTGGCGACAATCCGGAATCCACCCCGCCTAGACGCTGAAGAGCGGTGTTCTCACGGTTGATCTGTTCAGCCAGCGGCGTGGACACCACCCCCTGGCGGGCATTGGCGACGTCGAAGTCCCGCATGACCGCCGCCATCGGCGCGTCGAGAACGGTCAGGGCAGCGTCCGAGAAACGCTGGTTGAGGAGATTGATCGCCCGGTAGTTGCGCAGAAGCCGCTGGGTGACGCCGTCGCTTTCCGGCATCTCCCGCTCGGCGCGCAGGAACAGCGAATGCGCCGCCGCGAAATTGCCAAGATTGGACTGCTGCAATCCCGCATTGGCTATGAGTTCGGCCCGGTTGCCCTGATTGTCCGTGCGGGCGGCCAGCACCTCGAAAAAGTCCGCGGCTTCGGCAAAGCGGCCGTCATTGTTGCGGACATAGGCCTCCGACCGTGCACCCTCGGCATCGAGCGCGCCGGCCTGGACCCGGGCGAAGGCCGCCGCGTCGGCGACCTCGGTAGAGGCGACCGACACCTCGCCGGGCTGAATGCGATCATTGACGATCGTCGCGAGCGCCAGCCGCAGAGCCGGGTCATAGCCTGCCAGACCTTCTGCAAAATAGCGCGTCTTGCCCTTGCGGACGAGATAGCGGCGATAGTCCACGGTCTGCGCCGGATCGTGACACAGCACCATGCTGGCGGTGCCGATGCCGGCGACATCGATCTTTTCCGGCGCGCGGCATTGCAGCTTGTCGCTGCCCATGCCCAGCGCAGGGAGGGCCGGATCGATATCGTGCCTGACCGCGATCACTGTGCCGATGGACCCGGCCGCGTCGCGGCAGGTCAAGCGATAGCTGCGGTCGAACATGCCATCGAGCCGCTTGTCTGCCGGCGCCACCTGCGCCGAGCACGCCACGCCGGAAGTGCCGACGCGGAAGCTGTTGCGGATCGACACCGGCTGCGCCCAAGCGGCGGGAATGGACGTGACCGCACAGGAGATTGCGAGGCACAGGGCAAGGGACTTGCGGCTCATGGCTGGCTTCCCCCGATCAAAGCAGGATTGCCCGAGCCCGCGACCGGCTCCTCCACATTGACGGGCGGATCGAGCGGCCGGGTGTTTATGAGGGGCGCGGGCGGCGGGATGGGCGCGCGCTTGCCGGCCTCCGCCCCTTCCTCCTCGGCCTTGCGCTCCTCCTCGGATGCGGGCTCATCAGCGGCAGGTTCCGGGTCCGCGCTGACGACAGACGAAACGGACGCGGTATCGGTGGCGGTATCGGTATCGAGGAAAGCGAAGGTGTCCGCCTGCGTGAAGTTCTGCGGCGGCTGCGCGGAAATGCAGGTCGCGACCGACACAGCGCAGCCATTGATGGTCGAGTCCGCCGAGAAGACCGCCCTGTTGCTGTCATCGACGAGGAAAGCATAGGCATCCGCGCCGGTGAGCAGGCCCGAAGGGGTCATGATCTGGCCGTTGACGATGAATTCGATGGAACCGGGCGCCGGAGAGCTCGAGAAATCGATCGGGCCGTCCGCCGAGACGAGAATGCCCGCCGGCAGGAACTGCGTTCCCGTATTCTGGATCAGGACGGCCTCCTCATTGTCGGTGCCAATCTCGAAGGCCCGCAGGACGCCATCTGGCCGGGGCGTTGCGAGCGGCCGGTTCAGGTCCTCCACCCGCCCCACATAGAACGGATCGAGCTGCAGCCTGTCGAGCGTGGCAGCCGGGGCGACGTGGAGGCGGCGGCCGAGAAATTCCATTGATCCAGCCAGGTCGCTGCCGGCACCAAGGATTTCGATCAGGCCTGTCTCTGCGTCCACTTCCGTAGTGGCATCCTCGAACGCCAGCGCGTTGGCGGCGCCAAAGCCGCGCGCCTTCAAGCTGCCGACCACGCGGATCGTGCCCGAAGGCGCCTGCGCCCGAATATCCCCGGTGAAAAAGGTGACGCTGCCATCCGGCAGGCCGATGGTGCTGCCGCTGACAAGGGGGCCAGCCACGGCGAGATTACCGATCCGCATGTCGACCGGCAGGTTCGAGACGTCCATCGCCGCGATGAGGAGCGAGCCGGTCCTGATCCGGCTGAACTCGCTATTGTCGAGCAGATAGCCGCCGCCTGTCACCCCGTCGCCGATGCGCATGCCCGCGCTGTTGACGCCGAAAATCCGGGTCGTGCCAGTGGCGCCCGCATCAAGGC
>DATJLC010000147.1:0-2465 GCA_035490755.1 Sphingobium sp. | reverse complement strand
GCTTCACCTGGGCCTTCAGGACGATCATCGGCTATATTCCGCTATGGCTGCTGGTGCCCTGGGCGATGATTTCCCTGTGGAACGAGCGCTGGGAGGCGATGAGCTTCGGCTCGCAGGATTTCCGAGCGAACGCACGGGTCGGTCCCGTGTTCAAGCGCTTCCTGCTCTTCTATCTCGCTCCTATCCTCATCATCCTGCTCGTCGCCGCTGCGGCGATGACGCTGGGCGGCCGGCTGGAACTGATGATGCCGGCGCCCGGCACACCGCCCGGCCCGCTTGCCGCACTGGGCGCAGTGGCATCCGCCATCGCCATCTACGCCGTCCTCGGCCTCATCGGGCTTGTCTATTACGCCGCCTTCCTGCGGGAGGCGATTGGCCATCTCTCGCTGGGCGAGATCGATTTTCATTTCACCGCGCGGACCTGGCAGTTCCTGAAGCTGTTTCTCGGCGACGTCCTGCTGGTTGTCGGCACGCTTGGCGTTGGTCTCATGTTCCTGTCCTATCGCCACTGGAAATTCTTCATCACCCATCTGGAAGCCAGTGGCGAGGTGAGCCTGAGCCAGCTCAGTCAATCGGCGCTTCCCCAACCGGGCCAGGGCGAAGGGCTGCTCGACGCGCTCGACATCGGGGCGTTCTGAGAGGCTGGTCATGAATGCGAGCGTAGGAACCGCGCCAAGCAACATTGCGACCGGCTGGCATTATGACGGTCGCTCCGCCACGCGCCATCGCGTGCGCGTGGTGCCATCCGCAGACGGGTTCGTGCTGGAAGGGCCGGACATCGCCAGCGGCCCGCATCGGTGGCGCGATCTGGCGGCGCTGGGCGGAACGGGACATCGCTCGGTCTACGGCCTCAAGGGCGTCGATGGCTGGCGGCTCATTTTCGATGGACCGCCGCCACCGAACTTCGCCATCCACCTGCCGCTGCCCGCGCGCTATGGGCGCTGGATCGACCGCATCGGCTTCACCCGCGCTGTTATCGCCTTTGCGGCCATCGCAGCAGGCGTGGTCGCGGTTGTGGTGAGCGCCCCCGCCTGGCTGGCGCCGCTCGTGCCCCGGTCGCTGGAGAACCGGCTGGGCGACGCCATGGCAGGCGATTTTGGCGGGCATGCCTGCCGGACGCCGCAGGGACGCGCCGCGCTGGTTCAGCTGGCCGAGACGCTTGGCGCGCGCGAGGCGGGGGTGCGCTCGATCGAGGTCGTCGACGGGCCGATGGTCAATGCCATGGCCATGCCGGGCGGGCGGATCATCATCTTTGACGGGCTGTTGAAGCAGGCGCGCTCCGCCGATGAAATGGCCGGCGTCCTGGCCCATGAGATCGCGCATGTCCGCCACCGCGACACCATGGCGGGGCTGATCCGCCAGCTTGGGCTTGGCGTCATATTGGGCGGCTTCAACGGCAAGGCGGCGGGCGCGATCAACGGCCTTGTCACCATGCGCTACACGCGCGAGGCCGAGAGCGCCGCCGATGCCTATGCGATCGACCGGCTGCGCCAGGCCGCCATCTCGCCGGACGATACCGCCGCCTTTTTCGACAAGCTGAGCGGCGGCCCGGCGGGCGAGAAAGCGGAGCGCGCGATGAGCTGGATGAACTCGCATCCGGTGTCCGCCGAACGCAAGGCGGCCTTCGCGCGCAGCAAGGTCGCGGGCAAGGACTATCGCCCGGCGCTGCCGCCCTGGGACTGGCGCGCGCTCAAGGGCATGTGCAAGGCGCGCGGCGGCGCTTCCAAGTCAGAGCGGTGATGACATGAACGAGACCAAGCAGCCCAGCCCACCTGCCATGTACGCGCGCCGCGACGGCCTGCGCCTCGCCTATCGCCACCATATGGGCCGCGGTCCGACGATCGTGTTCCTGCCGGGTTACAGATCGGACATGGAGGGGGAGAAGGCGGTCACCGTTGACGCCTGGGCCCGGCAGACCGGCCGCGCCATGCTCCGCCTGGACTATGCCGGGTGCGGCGCGAGCGAGGGACTGTTCGAGGAGGGCACGCTCGCGAGCTGGCGCGATGACGCGCGCTTCCTGATAGATCGCTTCGCCGGCAAGGAGATGGTGCTCGTCGGCTCCTCCATGGGAGGATGGATCGCGCTGCTGCTCGCCCGCGACCTCGGCGCCCGCGTCCGCGCCCTGGTCGGCATCGCCGCCGCGCCCGACTTTACCGAATGGGGCTTCACCGATGCGCAGAAGGCGGTGATCCGGGAGACGGGGCAGCTGGTCGAGGAGTCGAACTATGGGCCCGAGCCCAATGTGACGACCCGCGCGTTCTGGGAATCCGGCCAGACCAATCTGCTGCTGGACGGCCCCATCGCCATCAACTGCCCGATCCGCCTGCTCCATGGTCAGCGTGACGCGGACGTGCCCTGGACGACGGCACTGCGCATCGCCGAACAGGCCGGTTCAGCGGATGTACAGACGATCCTTGTCAAGGATGGCGACCACCGCCTGTCACGGCGGGAGGACATCGCCCTTC
>DATJLC010000146.1:0-5784 GCA_035490755.1 Sphingobium sp. | reverse complement strand
GGATCGCGGCTAGCCGATCACAATCCTCCCCGGCAACGGGGAGGTGCCCCGCAGGGGCGGAGGGGCCTTGCTCGCTACGAGCGCCCGTCCCGCTTCCAAGGCCCCTCCGTCACGCGCTGCGCGCGCGCCACCTCCCCGTTGCCGGGGAGGATTGATTTCGGGACATTACCGCCCCGGCTGGCTGCCCGTCTTGCGGACGGCATTGCGGTGGGCGCCGACCGGGCCGCGGCGGCGGCGGTGCTGGTTGCGCGGCGCGCCATCAGCCACATCGCGGGCGTTTTCGCCCCTGGCGTGATTGGCGGGATGGCGGTTCTGGCGATCGCCGCGATGGTCGGACCGTTCCTGGCGCTGGGCGGGGGGCGCTACCGGCGCGGGCAGGTCGCGTACCGCCTGGGTGAAGTTCTCCGGCAGGGGCACGATCTCGCACCGCACCCGCGTCGCCTTCTCGATCGCCTTCAGATAGGCGCGCTCGTCATCGGCGACGAAGCTGATCGCCACGCCCTCCGCGCCGGCGCGCGCCGTGCGGCCGATGCGGTGCACATATTGCTCCGGCACATTGGGCAGCTCGAAATTGATGACATGGCTGACGCCAGACACGTCGATGCCGCGCGCGGCGATGTCGGTCGCGACGAGCAGCTTGATCTGTCCGGCGCGGAAGGCCTGGAGCGCGGTCGTGCGCTGCGATTGCGACTTGTTGCCGTGGATCGCCATCGCCTGGATGCCGGCGCCCGCCAGATGGCGCACGACCCGGTCCGCGCCATGCTTGGTGCGCGTGAAGATGAGCGCGCGATCGATCGGCTCGCCCTTGAGGGTGAGGTTGAGGAGCGCCTGCTTCTCCTTCTGGTTCACGAAGGTCGCATATTGGCGGACGCGCTCGGCCGTGGTCGATTGCGGCGCGACCGACACGTGCACCGGATCCTTGATGAACTGGGTGCTGAGGTCGGCGATCGCCTTGGGCATGGTGGCGGAGAAGAACAGGCTCTGGCGCTTGGCGGGCAGCAGCTTGGTGATCCGCTTCAGGGGCACGATGAAGCCGAGGTCCATCATCTGGTCCGCCTCGTCGAGCACGAAGATCTCGACATCGCGCAGGGTCAGCGCGCGCTGGTCGATGAGGTCGAGCAGGCGGCCGGGCGTCGCGACGACGATGTCGACGCCGGTGCGCAGCTTGGCGATTTGGCGATTGATCGGCACGCCGCCGAACACGCATTCCACCGTGAACGGCAGGAAACGGCCATAGTCGCGAAAGCTCTGCGCGATCTGCGCGGCCAGTTCGCGGGTGGGCGACAGGACCAGGACGCGGCAGGCGCCGGGCTGGGTCTTGGCGGGATTGCGGTTCAGATAGTCGAGCGCGGGCAGGGCGAAGGCCGCGGTTTTGCCGGTGCCGGTCTGGGCGATGCCGCACAGGTCGCGCCCGTCGAGGAGCGCCGGAATGGCCTGGCTCTGGATCGGCGTGGCGGCAGTGTAACGTTTGGCGGTCAGCGCCTTAAGCAGGGGCTCGGCGAGGCCAAGCGTGGAAAATTCGGTCATAGGTTTCCCGTATAAATAGGTGCCGTGGCGCGCAGCCATGATGACATGGCGCGGCGCATCGCGGCGTCGTGGAAACAACCCGCGTGATGAGGGAAGCTTTGGGCAATCTTGCTTGCCTGCATGCCTGGCCGGTCCGGTTTTCCTTGTCGAAAAATCACGAACGATCACGCCACCAGAGCGCATGCGTGGCGGCTATATGACGGAAGGCCGCTTAATAAGCAAGCGTTTTGCTTGGCGGGCCGCGATTCCCGGCGCGATTTACATGAGTTTAACCTTGGCGCGCTAGCAGGAACCCGGATTGGAGGCGTGATGTCAGCTGCTCAGGTGAACAACGAAGGATTAGGTGGAAGACTCGCCAAATGGGGCAGGGTTCTGCTGTCCCGCGACGAGGAGGAAGCGGTCGCCGCACCCTCTGCCCGCGAGCAGGGCAATGCCCGCGTCCGCCGCGAGGTCGAGCGCCGCCGCGCGCTCTATGACGATATCGGCAGCTTTCTCTTTGCCCACGATCTCGACCTCACGCCGCTCAATTTCGGCCTGGCTTATGACTATATCACCGGCAACGACCTGCAGATCGAAAAGGCCGTGCGGGCGATCTTGCAGGACCGGGGCAAGCTGACCAATGGCCTTGCCGAGACCATCATCGCGCAGCATCGCGTCGAGGAGATTTCGCCCGATGGCCTGGCCGCCATGCTCGCCAAGGTCGAGGAGAATGTTGAGGAGCTGACCGCGATCGCGGACCATTCGCGCACCTCCGCGAGCGATTATGGCGCCGCCCTGCAACGCGAGGCGCGCGAGCTGGCCGGCGAGGACGCGGGGGGCGATGTCATCGGCAAGCTGGTGTCGATGACCCGCACCATGATCGAGCATACCCGCGAGGTCGAGGGCAAGCTGCGCGACGGCCAGACCCGGACTCGGCTGCTCCAGAAGAACCTCGAAAACGCGCGCAAGGCGGCCGAGCAGGACCATCTCACCGGCCTGCCCAACCGGCGTGCGTTCGAGAATACGCTGCGCGAAGAGGCCAAGGTCGCGGCGGACCATGCCGAGCCGCTGAGCGTCGCCTTTTGCGACATCGACCATTTCAAGAACATCAACGACACCCATGGCCATGATGCCGGCGACCGGGTGCTGAAATTCGTCGCCGGGCTGCTCGCCAAGATTTCCGGCGACAAATGCCATGTCGCCCGGCACGGCGGCGAGGAATTCGTCATGCTGTTTCGCGGCAAGACCGTCGCCGAGGCCTGCAAGATCGTCGACGACGCACGCCAGGACATGTCGGAACGCAATTTGGTGGACCGCAAGACCGGCGAGCGCATGGACCAGGTCACCTTTTCCGGCGGGGTCGCGGACGTCTTTGCCTATGAGGAACCGCGCGAGGCGCTGAAAGCCGCCGACCGCGCGCTCTATCTTGCCAAGGAACATGGCCGCAACCGGGTCTATATTGCGCGGGACACGGATTAGGCCGTCATCCTGAACTTGTTTCAGGATCCATGGCGTACCGTGCGCTGAGGGATGGATGCTGAAACAAGTTCAGCATGACTGGGCTGATCTTCACCCCAACCCCTAACAACACACCACCTCACCCCTTCAGCACTGGACGCCATCGCCCCGCGCACCCTATAGCTGGCCGATGGCGCAACGCCCTCCCCGCACCGGCCCGGCCGCCAAGCCCGGTAAACCCGCAAAGCGCCAGCCGGGCATGCCCACGCGCGATGAAATCATGGCCTTCATCGAAAGCGCGCCGACGCCTGCGGGCAAGCGGGAGATCGCGAAGGCTTTCGGCCTCAAGGGGCAGGAGAAGATCGCGCTCAAATCGTTGCTCAAGGACATGGCCGACGAGGGCCTGATCGACATCGGGCCGGCGCGCGCCTTCCACAAAATGGGCGGGGTGCCCAAGGTCACGGTGCTGCGCGTCGTCGCCATCGAGGGCGGACAGGCGGTCGCGGTGCCCGAACGTTGGGAGGCGGAAGGAACGCCGCCGCCCAAGTTGCGCGTCATGGAGCGGGGTGGCAAGGGCGCGCTCGGCATAGGCGACCGCATCCTGGCGCGGACGGAAGAGGCGGGACGCGGCTGGATCGCCCATCCCATGAAGAAGCTGGCGGGCGCGGCCGAGGCGATGCTGGGCGTGCTGCGCCTGGACGAGGCCGACCGGCTGTGGCTGCGGCCGGTCGACAAGCGCATCCGCAACGAGACGCCGGTGAGCGATGCGGGCGAGGGGCGGCCGGGCGACCTGGTGCTGGCCGAAGCCTCCGGCCGGCCGCCGCGCGTATCGGCCCGGATCGTGCAGATACTGGGCGATCCGTTCGAGGCGCGCTCCTTCAGCCTTATCGCCATCCACAAATATGGCATTCCGAATGTCTTTTCGGCGGAGACAGAGGAGGAAGCGGCGCGGGTCCACGACCTGCCCCTGGAAGTCGACGCGCGCGAGGATCTGCGGCACCTGCCGATCGTCGCCATCGATCCGGTGGACGCGCGCGATTTCGACGACGCGGTGTGGGCGGCACCGGATGATGATCCGGCCAATCCCGGCGGCCATCGCGCGATCGTCGCCATTGCCGATGTCAGTTTCTACGTGCGGCCGGGTGGCGCGCTCGACCGCGAGGCGCGACGGCGCGGTAACAGCGTCTATTTCCCCGACCGGGTGGTGCCGATGCTGCCCCATGCTCTCTCCTCCGACATGTGCTCGCTGAAAGCGGGGGAGGACCGCGCCGCGCTCGCCTGCCATCTGGTGATCGACAAGGGCGGCAAGGTGACAGGCTGGCGCTTTACCCGCGCGGTGATCCGGGTGGCGGCGAACATTCCCTATGAGCAGGCCCAGGCGGCGATTGACGGGCTGGAAAGCAAATCTCCCCCGTTCGTGTCGAGCGAAGTCGAGACACCCGGCGCCCAGGGCTTCTCGACTACGCTCGAAGCGAACGGTACTGATTTAACCCAAGCCGCCCTTAGACCCCTCTGGGCATGCTGGCGCCTTCTCGCCAAGGCGCGTGACGCGCGGGGGCCGCTTGAGCTCGATCTGCCGGAGCGGCGGGTGGCGATCGACGAGGCGGGGCAGATCGTGAGCGTGGCGATACGCGAGCGGCTCGACGCGCACCGGCTGATCGAGGACTATATGATCGCGGCCAATGTCGCGGCCGCCAAGGCGCTGGAGCTGAAGAAGGCGCCCGTCATGTACCGTGTCCATGAGGCGCCCGGCCGCGAGAAGCTGGTCGCGCTCAAGGATTATCTCGGCACCTTCGGCATCAGCTTCGCGCTGGGGCAGGTGGTGACGCCGGCGACCTTCAACCGGCTGATCGCCAAGATCGAGCCCGACAATCCGTCGCGCCCGCAGATCATGGAACAGATCCTGCGCAGCCAGACCCAGGCTTATTATGCCCCGCGCAACATGGGGCATTTCGGCCTGTCGCTCGGCTCCTATGGGCATTTCACCTCGCCGATCCGGCGCTATGCCGACCTTTTGGTCCATCGTTCGCTGGTCGGCGCCTATGGCCTTGAGATGCCGGCGCCCCACGACAAGGCGATCGCGCGCGAGACGGTGCTGTCCGGGCAGGACCGGCACGACATGGGGCCGATCGGCGAGAAGATCAGCGAATATGAGCGCCGCGCCATGTCCGCCGAGCGGGAGACCGTGGACCGCTATGTCGCGGCCTATCTCGCCGAGCGGATCGGCCAGGTGCTGCCCTGCCGGATCACGGGGGTGCAAAGCTTCGGCTTTTTCGCGACGGTGGCGGACCTGGGCGGCGACGGCCTGGTGCCGGTCTCGACCCTGGGCGCCGAGCGCTTCCGCTTTGACGAGGCCGCGCAGGCGCTGGAAGGGGAACAGAGCGGCGACCGCTATATCCCCGGCCAGTTCATCGACCTGAGGCTGGTCGATGCCGATCCGGTGAGCGCCTCGCTGCGCTTTGCCCTGCCCGACGGCGGCAGCCTGCCGGTGCCGATGGGCCGGATGCCGCCCCGCCAGATCAAGCGGCGCGGCCGCCCCGCCAATATCCGCCACATTGGCGGCAAGCGGGGACGGCACAAGGGCTGAGTTTGATGATTCTGTTTACCCAACACCGTTCGTGCTGAGTAGGGACTGAGCGAAGTCGAAGGCCCGTATCGAAGCATCCGCGCCAAGCTTCGGTCCTTCGATACGCCATTTCGACAAGCTCAATGGCTACTCAGGACGAACGGATATGCGTGAAGTCATCATCTCTAATTGATATAAAACAAGCCCAGTCCCATCAGTGCCGAAAGACCCAGCACCGGCAGCATGCCGAGGCG
>DATJLC010000145.1:0-4136 GCA_035490755.1 Sphingobium sp. | reverse complement strand
GCTGGGGGAGGAACTAGCCGCCCCTTGCTTTTCGGCCCGCCCCCGCCTATAGGCGCGCCTCGTTCGTCATGGTCATCCCTGGAGGCGTGGCGGCGAGAGACTATCAATCAGCTATTGGAGACAGATATGAGCGAGCAGCTTACGCTGTCGGCCGAGGCACGCGATCGGGCAGGCAAGGGAGCCTCCCGCGCCCTTCGTCGGGAAGGCCGCGTACCCGCCGTCATTTACGGGAACAACGAAGACCCCCAGATGGTGCATGTCGAGGAGAAGATCCTCAACAAGCTGCTGGGCACCGGCCACTTCTTCAACTCGGTGGTCATGCTCGAGGTCGGCGGCAAGCAGGTGCGCACCCTGCCCAAGGACGTCGCCTTCCATCCCGTGAGCGATCGCCCGCTCCACGCCGACTTCCTGCGCGTGTCCGAACATGCCAGCGTGCATGTGAACGTGCCGGTGGTGTTCATCAATGAAGAGAAGTCGCCCGGCATCAAGCGCGGCGGCGTGCTCAACATCGTCCTGCACGAGCTGGAGCTGATCTGCGACGCGGCCGAGATCCCGGACGACATCACGATCGACCTGGCCGGCTATGACGTCGGCGACACGGTCCACCTGAGCAGCATCACCCTGCCCGCCGGCGCGAAATCGGCGGTCGAGGATCCCGAGCTGACCATCGCGACCATCGTCGCGCCCTCCGCGCTCAAGAGCCAGGAAGGCGACAACGAGACCCCCGGCGAGGGCGAGTAAGCCCTCGCCACGTCTTGCCGTCATGCCAGCGCAGGCTGGCATCTCATGCCTTGAGACCCCAGCCTTCGCTGGGGTGACGTTCCGAGGAGGAGCGCATGCAACTCTGGGTTGGCCTCGGCAATCCCGGTCCCGCTTATGCGCTCCACCGGCACAATGTCGGTTTCATGGCGATCGACGTGATCGCCGACATGCACGGCTTTGGTCCGTGGAAGAAGCAGTTTCAGGGCTGGACCGCCGAAGGGCGGCTCGGCCCTGACAAGATCCTGCTGCTCAAGCCCGCCACCTTCATGAACGAGAGCGGCCGTTCGGTCGGCGAGGCGATGCGCTTCTTCAAACTGACGCCCGCGGATGTCACCGCCTTTCACGACGAACTCGACCTCGCGCCCATGAAGGTGAAGGTAAAGCGCGGCGGCGGCACGGCGGGCCATAATGGCCTGCGATCGATGGACGCCCATATTGGCCCGGAATTCCGCCGCGTGCGCATTGGCATCGGCCATCCCGGCCATAAGGACAGGGTCACAGGCCATGTCCTGGGCAATTACCACAAGAGCGAGACGGACGCACTGACCGACATGCTGGGCGCGATCGGCGCGGAGGCCGAGTGGCTGGCGCGCGGCGACGATGCGCGCTTCATGAACGAGGTGGCCCTGCGCCTGGCAGAATAAAGCGTGAAACACCGACCCGTTCGAGTCATCAAGCTCAAGGGCTGAAGCCCCGCATTTCCATTGCACGCCCGCTTGTGTTGGCCCCGCGAGAGGCATACCCTTTGCTGCGACAAGACAATGGAGGATGCCATGGAAGACCATGTGTACAAGCTCACCGAAATTGTTGGCACGTCGCATGAGGGGGTCGACCAGGCGATCCAGGCGGGCATCGATCGTGCCAGCCAGTCCATCCGCAATATCCGCTGGTTCGAGGTGGTGGCCGTGCGCGGCTTCATCGAGAGGGATGGCCGAACCCAGTATCAGGCAACGCTCAAGCTCGGCTTCACGCTCGACCATTGAGAATAGAGAGGGCTTGCGTCAAATCTATGGAGCCCCAACGGCGGCGGCCCGATAGGACCGCCGCCGATCATTCCCTGCAGGATCAGCCGCCAGGCTGCTCAAAGATCGGCCTCTCCGGCTGCTCACCACCCTCTGTCGGCTTTTCCGGATACTCCGGCTTTTCCGGCTTGTTCGGATGTTCCGGCTTTTCCGGCTTTTCCGGCTTGTTCGGATGCTCCGGCTTTTCCGGATGTTCAGGTCGTCCGCCCTCGCCCCTCTCGGGCCGTTCGATCCCGCCGGCCGCATAAGCGAGCGGCACAGAAGCCATGGCGAAAGCGGGGATGGCGCCAATCATGGCGGCCAACAACATAAATCTATTGCGCATTTTAATCTCCGTAAGAAAAGTATAATAAGACACACAGTTCATGCTATACGATGTCAAGATCGCAACTCATTCTTTACTTGACTGACCCAAGTTAAACTCCCATTCTTACCTGCCGGAGCGTGCAGAACATTTGCTTGATATCATAGTTCCGTCGCCTGACGATTTTGACGAACGGTCCATCGATCGCGGTCATGCACCGGCGAAACGACGACGTGAAACTGTCAGGAGCGGCGCTCGCACGGCTGGCGTTAAAGCCGGGCGGGCGCTAGAGCGCGCTGCGTCAAATCTGACGCAGGTCGCGCGCTCCAATTTTTGTTATCGCATCGTTTTATGCGCAAAACCGGTTCCCACTTTTGCGCACGATGCTCTAAAGGCCGGCCATCTCAGACAAGATGGACGGGCACATGGGTTTCAAATGCGGGATTGTCGGGCTGCCCAATGTTGGCAAGTCCACCCTTTTCAACGCGCTGACCGAGACGCAGGCGGCGCAGGCGGCCAATTATCCCTTTTGCACGATCGAGCCCAATGTCGGCAATGTCGCGGTGCCCGACGCACGGCTGGAGAAGCTGGCGGCGATCGCGGGCAGCCAGAAGATCATCCCGACCCAGCTCGCCTTTGTCGACATCGCCGGGCTGGTGCGCGGCGCGTCCAAGGGCGAGGGCCTGGGCAACCAGTTCCTCGGCAACATCCGCGAGGTGGACGCGATCGTCCATGTGCTGCGCTGCTTCGAGAATGACGACATCCAGCATGTCGACAACAAGATCGATCCGATCGCCGATGCAGAGACGGTCGAGACCGAGCTGATGCTGGCCGACCTCGAAAGCCTCGAAAAGCGGGTGCCCAACTTCCAGAAAAAGGCGGCGCAGGGAGACAAGGAGAGCAAGATCGCCGCTTCCGTCCTCGGCCAGGCGCTCGACCTGCTGCGCGAGGGCAAGCCCGCCCGCCTTACCGAGCCCAGGGATGCCGAGGAGGCGCGCGTCCTCAAGCAGGCGCAGCTGCTGACCGGCAAGCCCGTCCTCTATGTCTGCAATGTCGAGGAGGAATGCGCGGCCGAAGGCAATGCCCTGTCGGCGCGCGTGTTCGCCAAGGCGGCGGCCGAAGGCGCCCAGGCGGTGGTGGTGTCCGCCGCGATCGAGGCCGACCTCGTCGCCATGGACCCGGCCGAGCGGATGGAGTTCCTGGCCGAGCTGGGCCTCTCCGAAACCGGCCTCGCCCGCGTCATCCGCGCCGGATATGAGCTGCTGCACCTCATCACCTTCTTCACGGTAGGGCCGAAGGAAGCGCGCGCCTGGACCGTCTCCAAGGGCGCCAGCGCGCCCAATGCGGCGGGCGAGATCCACAGCGACTTCGAAAAGGGCTTCATCCGCGCCGAAACCATCGCCTATGACGATTTCGTCACGCTGGGCGGCGAGGCCAAGGCGCGCGAGGCCGGCAAGCTGCGCGCCGAGGGCAAGGCCTATGTGGTGCAGGACGGCGATGTGATGCACTTTTTGCATAGTTGAGGGAGCGAGCGAGATGATCTCTCTTTCCGTTCGGGCTGAGCGAAGTCGAAGCCCTGTTTCGAGCGGAGCGAGAATTGCTTTGCCTCCGCTCAGCTTGAAACGAGTCACGTGCCTCATTTCAACCCTTCGACTTCGCTCAGGGCGAACGGCTTTGGGTGTGGCACTGGCGCTCCTCCTCAATTCCCCAGCTTCGGCCCAGGACCATCAGCACCATGAGGGCATGGATCATGGCGCGATGGAGCGGCCTGCCATGCCGGTCGCCAGTGCCGACAAAGTCGTCATGGCCGATGCGATGCCGCCGTTCATGGAAGGCTCCGGCACAGCCCGCCTGCCCGGCGCGGAAGGGGCGATGCCCGGCCTTCACATCATGCCCGGCGAGGACTGGATGCTGATGGCGCATGGCTGGGTGCAGGCCAATTATACGGACCACAAGGGCCCGCGCGGCGACGACCTCTTCTATTCCACCTCCATGGCGATGCTCTCGGCACAGAAGGATTTCGGAGGCGCGCGGCTCCAGCTCAAGTC
>DATJLC010000144.1:0-3061 GCA_035490755.1 Sphingobium sp. | reverse complement strand
GCACGCAGCGTTTCGTGCATGTCGGGATACAGCGTCTTCGCCTCGCCCAGCACCTCCAGCTTGACCAGATCCCAGCCGCCCGCCTCCCGCGCGAGCCGCAGCGTGCGAATCGCCTCGTCGGCGGTGAAGCAGCCGGCGGTATTGGGAAGATAGGTATAGCGTTTCGGATCGATATAGTCGGTCAGCATCGGCGCATTGCGATCCGAGATGTTGACCCGCCGCACCGCGACCGTGACGATCTCCGCGCCCGATGCCTCGACCGCCGCCGCGTTCTGGGCGAAGTCCCTGTACTTGCCGGTGCCGACGATCAGGCGCGAGCGGAAGGTCCGGCCAGCCACGCTCCAGCTGTCGTCCGCCGCAGTCGTGACCGCGTGATCGCCGCCGCCGACGAAGTGCACGATCTCCAACTCGTCGCCGTCCTCGATCACGACCGCGGCAAGGGTGGAGCGGGGCACGATCTCCAGATTGCGCTCGACCGCCACCTTTTCGGGGATCAGGCCCAGATCATTGGCGAGGTCCGCAATGGTCATCCCCTGGCGGATGCGCCGATGCTCGCCATTCACCCTGATGCCGATGGTCCCGTCGATGGTCATGGCGTCCATATCGTCCTTTCGCTTTTGCAACCGCGCGTGAGCGGTCATATAGGGGCGGGCGGGATGAGCAATCAACCGCAAGGGCAATCAACCGCGAGGGGCGTGCGATCATGGCAGATATGCCGACCATTTATGTTCTGAACGGGCCCAATCTCAACCTGCTCGGCCTGCGCGAGCCGGACATATACGGCCACGACACGCTGGACGACATAGCCGGCCGGGTCGAGGATGCGGCGCGCGAGGCGGGAGTGGCGATCGACTTTCGCCAGTCGAACCACGAAGGCCATCTGATCGACTGGTTGCACGAGGCCAATGCGACCGGCGCCAAGGCGGTGCTTTTAAATGCCGGCGCCGTGACCCACACATCGCTGGCGCTTTATGACGCGATCCGGTCGATCAGCGTGCCGGTGATCGAGGTCCACATCTCCAATCCGGCCGCCCGCGAAGAGTTCCGCCGCCACAGCTATGTCGGCATGGCGGCCAAGGGCAGCATAGCGGGGTTCGGGGCGAACTCCTACCTGCTGGCGCTGAAGGCGGCGCTTGACCTTTAGGCGGTATTCGGTTGCACCGGACGAACAAGCGCAATAGGCGCACCTCAAGTATACAGGCACAACAGGGAAGCACATGAGCGACAAGCAAGACGAGGGCGCGATGCAGGTGGATGTGGATCTGGTCCGCGAACTGGCGGAACTGCTGGACGCAACCAGCCTGACCGAAATCGAGGTCGAACATGGCGACCGCAAGATCCGCGTCGCCCGCAAGCCAGGCAACCACGCGGTCGCGCCTTATTATGCGCCAGCGCCTCAGCCGGCCGCCCATGCGCCAGCCGCAGCGCCGGTTGCCGCGCCAGCCGCCGAGGCGAGCATTGCCGCCGCTCCCGTGCACGCCAATGCGGTCAAGTCGCCGATGGTCGGCACCGCCTATCTGGCGCCGGAGCCGGACGCGGCGCCCTTCATCGCCGTCGGAAAGTCGGTCAAGGCCGGCGACACCCTGCTGATCGTCGAGGCCATGAAGGTCATGAACCCGATCACCGCGCCGACCGGCGGCACGGTCAAGGCCATCCTCGTCGAAAACAGCCAGCCGGTGGAATATGACCAGCCGCTGGTCGTGATTGAGTAGGCCGCGCGCGCCCATGAGCATCGAAAAGCTGCTGATCGCCAATCGCGGCGAGATCGCGCTCCGTATCCACCGTGCCGCGCACGAGATGGGCATCCGCACGGTGGCCGTCCACTCGACCGCCGATGCCGACGCCATGCATGTGCGCCTGGCGGACGAAGCGGTCTGCATCGGTCCGCCCGCCGCGCGCGATTCCTACCTCAACATTCCCGCGATCATCTCGGCGGCGGAGATCACCGGCGCCGACGCCATCCATCCCGGCTATGGCTTTCTCTCCGAAAACGCCCAGTTCGCGGAGATCGTGGAGGCGCACGGCATCATCTTCGTCGGCCCCAAGCCCGAACATATCCGGATCATGGGCGACAAGGTGGAAGCCAAGCGCACCGCCGGCGCGCTGGGGCTGCCGCTCGTCCCCGGCTCGGACGGCGCGATCAGCGATGTCGATGAGGCCAAGGCATTGGCCGACGAAATCGGCTATCCAGTGCTGATCAAGGCCGCATCGGGCGGCGGCGGGCGCGGCATGAAGGTGGTGCCGGACGCCGACCAGTTCGAAAGCCTGATGAAGCAGGCCGGTTCCGAGGCCAAGGCCGCCTTTGGCGACGACACGGTCTATCTCGAGAAATATCTCGGCAATCCGCGCCATATCGAGTTCCAGGTCTTTGGCGACGGCAACGGCAATGCCATTCACCTGGGCGAGCGCGACTGCTCGCTCCAGCGCCGCCACCAGAAGGTGCTGGAGGAGGCCCCCTCCCCCGTCATCTCCTCGGCGGAGCGGGACCGCATGGGCGGCATCGTCGCCAAGGCCATGGCTGACATGGGCTATAGAGGCGCCGGCACGATCGAGTTCCTCTACGAGAATGGCGAATTTTACTTCATCGAGATGAACACCCGCCTCCAGGTCGAGCATCCGGTGACGGAGATGATCACCGGCGTCGATCTCGTCCGCGAGCAGATCCGCATCGCCGAAGGACGATCGCTGTCGGTCACGCAGGAGGAGCTGGAATTCCACGGCCATGCCATCGAATGCCGAATCAATGCCGAGGACCCGCAGACCTTCACGCCCTCGCCGGGCAAGGTGACGCAATATCACGTCCCTGGCGGCATGCATGTGCGGGTCGATAGCGGCCTCTACCAGGGCTATACGGTGCCACCTTATTACGACAGCATGATCGGCAAGCTGATCGTCTATGGCCGCACCCGCGAGGGCGCCCTGATGCGCCTCAAGCGGGCGCTGGAGGAATATGTCATCGATGGGATGAAGACGACCATTCCCCTCCACCAGAAGCTGCTGAACGATCCCGACATCCAGAACGGGGACTATACGATCAAGTGGTTGGAGGAGTGGCTGGCCC
>DATJLC010000143.1:0-2994 GCA_035490755.1 Sphingobium sp. | reverse complement strand
GAAAAGGCCAAGGCCGACATTGCGACGCTGGAGCAGGCGCTCGAGCAATATCGCCTCGACAACCTCACTTATCCGGCCAGCACCGACGGGCTGGGGGCGCTGCTGGCGCCGCCGGCCGGTCTGTCCCAGCCCGAGCGCTATCGCCAGGGCGGCTATATCAAGAAGCTGCCCGATGATCCCTGGGGCCGGCCCTATCATTATGAAGCGCCGGGCAAGAAGGGCGCTTTCGATATCTATTCCCTCGGGGCAGACGGCCAGTCGGGCGGTAATGGCGACAATGCGGATATCTACTCCAGCGACACCTGACCGCCAGCCGGCTGCCGAGGGCTTCACGCTGCTCGAAATGCTGGTGGCGCTGGCCATTTTCAGCCTTGCCGGGCTGGCGCTGGTGCGGCTGCAGGCGGTCTCCGTTCGCACTTCGGCCGATCTCGACACGCGGGTGGTCGCGGCGATGGTCGCGCGCAACATCGCCTTCGAGCGCATGACCGACCCGACCCCGCCGGCCAGAGGCGACAGTGAGGGCGACGTCGTCAATGCCGGACGCAGCTTTCATTGGAAGCAGACGGTTGAGCCCCTGGCCGCCGAGGGCCGGCTGATCGCCGTGACAGTGAAGGTGACATCCGGCCCGGGCCAATCGCCCGCCGTTCTTACGATCACGCGACCCGCGACATGACGAATCGTTCCGCCCAATACGGCTTTACGCTCGTTGAACTCATGGTGGTTCTCGTGATCATCGGGCTCATGTCCGGCGCGGTGCTCCTGACGATGGCGGACCCGAGGGGCAGGCTGTCCGACGACGCGGATCGCTTCGCCGGGCGGGTCCGCGCGGCGCATGACCATGCCATCGTGACGGCGCGGCCCGTCGCTTTGTGGGTCTCGACAACCGGCTATGGCTTTGAGGAGCGGCGCGACGGTCAATGGGTTCCGATGACGGAAAAGCCTCTTGAATCCATGGACTGGGCCAAAGGGGTGAATGCCGATGCCGGCGACGGCGGGCGGACTCGGATCTGGTTTGACACGATCGGCCGCGCGGATCAGCCCTTGGCCTTTCGGCTCCAACGGGACGGGCACGAAATCGCCGTGCAGGTCGGACTCGACGGACGGGTGAAGATCGGTGGCTAACAAAAGACGCCACATCTCTCTGCACGGCTTCGGGTCTTTGCGGCGTTCCGCCCAACAGGGCTTCACGTCCTCTCGGCGTTCCGCCCAACAGGGCTTCATGTCCTCTTGGCGTTCCGCCCAACAGGGCTTCACGCTGATCGAGCTTCTGGTCGCGCTGCTGATCTTCGGGATGCTGTCGCTCGCCGGCGTGGCGCTGTTGCGCGGCGGCGTGTCAGCGCAGGCCGGGGTGCGCGATCATCTCGATCGGCTGGCAGACGTGCAGGTTGCCATGGCGGCGATCGAGGCGGACCTCGCCCAGGCCACCGTGCGCATCAGCCGGACCCAGGCCGGGACATTGGCGCCAGCCTTCTTCGCGGGGGGTGTCGGTGGGGACGGGCCCATTCTCCAGTTGGTGCGCATGGGTTGGAGCAATCCCGCAAGTGCCACGCGCCCATCGCTGCAAAAGGTCGAATTTTGGTGGCGCGAGGGCCGGCTGGAGCGAGTGGGTTATTCGCAGATCGACGGCGCCGCGCCGTCCGATCCGGCTGTGCTGTTGGCCGATGTCACGGCCCTTGACCTGCGCTTTCGCGACCGCCGCGGCGAATGGCTCGAGGATTGGCGTCCCACCCAGCCCGACCTGCTGCCTGTGCTGGTGGAGATGACCGTAACCCGTCGCGGCCAGCCCCCACTGGCGATGCGCTTTATCGTCGGGCCAGGCGGCAAGGCCAAGGAGCCGGGGCCGGGGCCGTCAGAGCCCGAGCAAGGGCCAGCGATTGGAAACGCGAATGGCTAAGCGCGTCTTTATCCGGCCTGGGGAACAGGGAGCCGCGCTCCTGACCGTGCTGCTGCTGGTCGCGATCATGTCCGTTATCACCGCCGTCGTGCTGGAGCGGCTGACCATCGCCAGCCGCATGACGCAAAATGGTGTGGGGGGCGATCAGGCCCGCGCCATGCTGCTGGCGGGAGAAGGCATTGCCGCACTCAAGCTGGGCGACGTGGTGAAAGCAAGGCCCGGCAGGACGACCCTGGCCGGAGACTGGCTGAACACCGGCCAGTCCGTTGCCGTGCCGGGCGGATCGATTTTCGTGCGGATTGCTGACGCAGGCAATTGCTTCAACGTGAACAGCCTTGTCGCCGGCACCGAGACCTATGCGGCGCGGCCGGCCGGGGTGCGGCAGTTCGTCGCTCTGATGCGGCTGTTGGCGGTCCCACAGGACGTGGCGGAGCGGATCGCCGTCTCTGTCGCGGACTGGATCGACAGCGACACCGTGCCGGCCGGGGGCGGGGCTGAGGACAGCTTCTATCAGCAACTGCCGGTGACCTATCGCACCGCCGGCGGCCTGATTGCCGACCCCAGCGAACTTCGGGTCATCCACGGCATGACTCCGGCCGTTTATTCTCGGCTGCGGCCCTGGCTTTGCGCGCTCCCGGTGGCCGATCTTTCACCAATCAACATCAACACGCTCCTGCCCGACCAGGGCATACTGCTCGCCATGCTGACCGATGGAAAGCTGAGCCCCGAAACGGCGCGGCAATTGCTGGCGCGCCGGCCTGCCGATGGCTATGGCAGCCTTGTGACTTTCTGGGCGCAGCCTGCCGTCAGCGGGCTTGACCTGCCTTCCGAGGTGACGGAACAGACCAGATTGACGAGCCGATGGTTTGCTGTCGATCTGCGGGTAAATCAGGCTGGAGCCGATGTGAGTGAGACCGCGCTGTTTGATGCGCAGAACGCACCCGCGCGGTTGATCCGGCGGCGATGGGGAGACGACAGCTGACACCCTCCGATGGCATGATCTTTTGGCCGAACGGCAGCACTGGCGCGATAGCGCGGTGGGCCCGTGTTGCCGACGGACGAATCGTGCAGCACGGCAGCGGCGGTGACTGGCGGGAGGC
>DATJLC010000142.1:0-2261 GCA_035490755.1 Sphingobium sp. | reverse complement strand
CCCTTGATCCCTCCCCACAAGGGGGAGGGAGACGCAAGAGCGGAGAGATTGTTACTCGGCGAAATAGGGGCCGCGGCCTTCGAACCACTGGGCGATCAGCTTGTCGACGGTGCCGTCCTTCTTGAGGGCGGTCAGGGCGTCGTCGAACTTGGTCTTGAGTTCGGCTTCGTCCTTGCGCAGGCCCGCGCCGACGCCGTTGCCGATCATCACGTCTTCGCCGACGAATTCGAGCGCGCCGCTGGACGCAGCAACCACCGGCTCGAGATAGGCGCCATCGGCAAGGATCAGGTCGAGATTGCCGCCGGCCAGGTCAGCCATGGCCTGATCGGCGGTGCCGAAGGACACCACGGTGTTCTTGCCGCCGAGGTTTTCCTCGGCATAGGCGGCCTGAATGGTGCCGCCCTGGACGCCGACGCGCTTGCCTTCAAGCGCCGCCACATCGAGGCCGGCACCGGCAGCGGCGACATACTTGGACGGATCGGGCGGGAAGTAGTTCTGCGAGAAGTCGATGGTCTCAAGGCGTTCGTCGGTGATCGACATGCCGGCCATGATCACGTCGTAGTTGCCCGCGAGCAGGTTGGGGATGATGGAATCCCAGTCGTTGATGATGAATTCGCAGGTGAGGCCCGCCTGGGCGCAGATGGCATTGCCCAGGTCGATTTCAAAGCCCGCCGGCTCGCCGGCATCGTTGAGGAAGTTCCAGGGCGCATAGGCGCCTTCGGTGGCGATGCGCACGGTTTCCTGGGCCTGCGTGCCAGCGCCCAGTGCCAGTGTGGCGACTGCGGCGAGGATGAGCTTCTTCATCTGTTTCTCCGTTGGTTGTTCTTGTCGTTGGCCCGGTGACCGGGATTTGCCGCCAACGCCGCTGGCCTATTGGTGGCTGGCGGCGTTGAGGAATTGCTTGAGGCGGGCCGATCGGGTGGCGCCGAAGACCTGTTCGGGCGGGCCTTCTTCTTCGATCATGCCCTGATGGAGGAAGATCACCCGGTCGCTGACCGAGCGGGCGAACTCCATGTCGTGGGTGACCAGGATCATGGTGCGGCCCTCGTCGGCGAGAATCTTGATGACCCGCAGCACTTCGACTTCGAGTTCGGGATCGAGCGCCGAGGTCGGCTCGTCGAACAGCATGACGCGCGGATTGATGCAAAGGGCGCGGGCAATGGCGGCACGCTGCTGCTGGCCGCCCGAGAGCTGGGCGGGATAGGCGTCGGCTTTTTCACGAATGCCGACCTTGGCCAGCATGGCAAGTGCCTCTTCCTGCACCTCGCCGCGATTGCGCTTCTGCACGATCAGCGGCGCTTCCATGACGTTTTCAAGGATGGTCAGGTGCGCCCAGAGATTGAAGCTCTGGAACACCATGCCCAGCTCGGAGCGGATGCGGCGGATCTGGTTTTCGTCGCCGATATGGCGATGGGGCGCGGTGCCGCGCAGCTTGATTTCCTCGCCATCGATGGCGACCGTGCCGCTATCGGGCACTTCGAGCATGTTGATGCAGCGCAGCAAGGTCGACTTGCCCGAGCCCGACGAGCCGATCAAGGACACGACCTCGCCCTCGCTGGCCGAGAAGGAGATGCCCTTGAGCACTTCCAGCTGGCCGAAAGATTTGTGCAAGTCGCGGATTGCCACGACAGGCCACTTCTCCGCGGTGGCGGCAGCAGCTTGCGCCATATTCACCCTTTGCCCGCTATGCGGGCGCCTTCCTGACCGGGGACCGCCTTTTTGCGGCTGGCAATCCTTCCGCCGTCAAGAAAAGCAAAAGCAGGGCATATGGCAAGGGAAATGATGGATCGCCTGCTGTTGGCTGGGGAAGGGTGCCTCGCCTGGACAGGGCGCGTGAACTATGGTGCGCCCGCAAATCGGGCGGGGCGTGCACATGTTTTTCGTGCTTTCGAAGATATTCTGGGGGCTGGCGCAGCCGGTCAGCCTGATTTTCCTGTTGCTGCTGGCCAGCTGGCTGCTGACCCTCTTGGGGCGGCGCCGGCTGGGGCTGGTAAGCGGCGCCCTGGGCCTGCTGCTGTTGGCGCTCAGCAGCTTCACCACGCTGGGCGTGTTACTGATAGAGCCGCTCGAGGACCGCTTTGCGCAGCCGCAGGCCATGCCGCCGGTAATCAACACCATCGTCATGCTGGGTGGCGCCACTTCCGGCCGGGTGAGCACGGCGCGCCAGGTGGCCGAGCTCAGCGAAGCGGGCGACCGGCTGGCGGAAACGCTGCGCCTCGCCATGCACTATCCCGAGGCGCGCATCGTGCTCAGCGGCGGCT
>DATJLC010000141.1:0-3192 GCA_035490755.1 Sphingobium sp. | reverse complement strand
GAGCAGCGGGACGGACGTCACAACCCCGCTGGCCACCAGCAGGGCGGTGGTGTCCGGCGCCCCGCCGAATGACAGCCCTGCGGTTTCGTGTATCCAGTACAAGGCGCCGATGGCCGGTATGGCGAGGATCAGCGTCTCCATGCCGAGACCGGCCAGCGACGAGATCGGCGTCAGCTTGCGTACCAGCCCGTAAAAGGCGAAGGACAGCGCGAGGGCGAGGCTGATGCCCAGCGTCTCGGGCGCGCCTGCCGCCAGTATGGCAACGCCTGCCGCCGCCAGCCCGATCGCCAGCCACTGCACGCCCTTGAGCCGTTCGCGCAGCAGCGTCACGCCCATCAGGACGTTGATCAGTGGATTGAGGAAATAGCCAAGGCTGGCGGCCAGGATTTGGTCGTTCGTGACCGCATATATGTAGACGAGCCAGTTGGCGGCGATGACGACCGCGCTGGCGGTGAGTGCACCGACCAGGCGCGGCGTCGTCAGCGCCCGGATGAACGGGCCCAGTTCGCCCCGGATGAGCAGCAGCACGAGGATCAGCCCCAGCGACCAGAGGATCCGGTGCGCGATGATCTCTATCGACGAGACGCCGCTCAGCAGGTTGAAATAGACGGGCAACAAGCCCCAGATGGCATAGGCCAGAAACCCATGGACAAGGCCCTGGCGGCCGTCGTTGCGCATATCGTGCATGTGGGCGACTTGTGGCCGTGCCGATGCGCTCGTCAAGCAACGCATTTCGGCCGCTTGCATGATTTGTACCGCAAGCTGTCCAATTCCCCGCCGCTCTCTCGCGCTCGCCCGGATACCGCGGGTGATCCGCGCCCGGTTTACGCGGCCGGACTATGTTGATACGCAGCCGCGATGTCCCGCACCCCGCCGCCCGCCTCGACCATGAAGATCGCGGTCGTAGACGACAGTCCCGCGCGCGCGGCGGTGATCGAGGAAGGGCTGCGCGAGGCGGGCCTTACCGACATCACGATATTGGTGGAACGGCGCGGACTCGTGGCGCGGCTGGTCGAGCTGGCGCCCGACGTGGTGCTCATCAACCTCGAGAATCCGGGCCGTGACGTGCTTGAGGAGACCTTCGCGCTGTCCCGCGCGCTGGGGCGCCCGATCGCGATGTTCGTCGACCAGTCGGACGACCAGTCCATTGCCGAGGCGGTCGATGCGGGCATTTCGGCCTATGTCGTCGACGGCCTGCGCAAGGAGCGGATCAAGCCGGTGCTGGAGCTGGCGATTCGCCGCTTCCGGGCGTTCGCGCGCCTGCAGCAGGAGCTGGACGATGCCCGCGTGCGGCTGGCCGAGCGCGAGGTGGTCGACAAGGCCAAGCGCCTGTTGATGGCGCGCCACGGCATCGGCGAGCCGGACGCCTATGCCATGCTGCGCAGCCACGCCATGAGCGCCAATCGCCGGATTGCCCAGGTGGCCGAGGCCCTCGTCACGGCGGAACAGTTGATGGGCGCGCTGCCTTTGGGCGAAAAGGGGTCAGGAGAGAAGGGAACAAGAAAGCCATGAGTGAAACCCTGACCGTCGGTTTCCTGCCACTGGTTGATGCTGCCCTGCCGATCCTGGCGCAGGTCCACGGATTCGCGGAAGACGAGGGGGTGTCGCTCAGCCTGGTGCGCGACATGAGCTGGGCAACGGTGCTAGACCGCCTGCTTTATGGGCAGAGCGACGCGGCCCATCTGATCGCGCCGCTCGCCATCGCGACCTCGCTCGGCATCAACCGACCGGCGCGGCCGCTCGCTGTGCCGTTCGTCCTCGGCCTCAACGGCAATGCGATCACCTTCGCCAACGACCTCGCCTTGGCGGTGCAGCCGGATTATGCGCTGGGCGATCCGCGCAAGGTCGGCGAGCGTCTTGCCGGCATTGCCCGGCAGCGCGCGATCGAGGGACGGCGGCTCCGATTCGGCGTGGTCCATCGCTACTCCAGCCACAACTACATGCTGCGCTACTGGCTGGCGGAATGCGGTATCGTCCCCGACCGTGATGTCGAGATCGTCACCGTGTCGCCGCCTTTCGCCGCTGCCGCCCTGGCCGATGGCGAGGTGGACGGCATCTGCGTCGGCGAGCCGTGGAACAGTGTCGCGGTGGAGCAGGGCGCGGGGCGCATTGTCCTGGCGACCGCGCAGATCTGGCGACGCGGCGTCGAAAAGGTGCTGGCGGTGCCGGAAAGCCGCCTCGCCGAGAAGCGGGGCGCCATCGAGCGGCTGATCCGGGCGATGCGCCGGGCGGGCCAGCACTTCATCAATCCGGCCAATTTCGAGACCAACGCCGCCATCCTCGCCCGGCCGGAATATCTGGGCGGCGACGCCCGGATCATCCTGCGAGCCATATCGGACCGGCTGCTGATCGCGCGGGGCGGCGAGCCGGTCCATTTCCCGGATTTCATGTTTCAATTTCGCGAAGCAGCAAACTTTCCCTGGGTCAGCCAGGCGCAGTGGCTCTACACCCAACTGGTCCGCTGGCAGGGCACGGCGGTGGACCCCAAGGAGGCGGCCGTCGCGGCGCGGGTTTTCCGTCCGGACATCTATCGCGCCGCCCTGGCGGGCCGCGATTCGCCTCTGCCTGGTGCGAGCGCGAAGGTGGAAGGGGCGATCGGCAAACCCCTGCCCGTGGGGTCGGTGCAGGGGCGTCTAACCCTCAGCAATGACAGCTTTTTCGACGGTCGCCAGTTCGATCCGAACGACCTTGGCGGCTATCTCTCGACCCTCCCCTGAGCGCGATTTTCGCGCCCGCACAAAAAACTGCTTGCCAAGCCGATTCGTTTGCATAACTTTACGTCCAAGGAGTCGGACGCTCCGCCAACGAAGGCGGACTGACTAAGCGGACACTTCTCTCCGAAACATAAGTGGCAACGAAGCCGCCCGAACCGGTCCTGTCGACCGCCGTTCGTGGCGGCTTTTTCTATTGCATTGCAAAAGGGGGATTTTGAATGTCGGACGGTAAGGACGAACTGAACATCAGCCGACGTGGCATGCTGAAAGTGACCGGCACTGCCGCCGTCGTTGGCGCGGCGCAGGCGGCGTTCCCGAGCGGCGTGTTCGCGGCTGGGCCGGGGCCGGAGGTCAAAGGCGCGAAGCTCGGCTTCATCGCGCTTACCGACGCCGCGCCGCTGATCGTCGCCAAGGAGCTGGGCCTGTTCGCCAAGCATGGCATGCCCGACGTGGTGGTCGCCAAGCAGGCGAGCTGGGG
>DATJLC010000140.1:0-2231 GCA_035490755.1 Sphingobium sp. | reverse complement strand
GGACGGCGTGGTCTCCATCACCGCGATCGAAGATGCCATGGCCGAGCGCAACGCGGCCGCCATGATCCTGCCCGCGCACAGCCTGAAGGGGGAGTCGCGGCAGTTCGGCGCGGAACGCATGGCCGAGCTGGCCCAGTATCTCGAAATGACAGCGCGCCAGTGCATGGAAGACCGGGTCCCCTTGCCAGACGAGCTGTGCCAGCATGTGGGCCAGATGCGATCCTGCTTTCACGAGACGATCTCGCTCCTCGAGGCGCGGCTGTCGGCCGCAGCCCCGGCGCCGCGCGCGGTGGCGCCCGGCCGTCCCGTTTTCGGGCGCCGCGTGGCGAACTGAACGCCGGCCGCGCCCACGGGCGGTTGCCGGGCGCCCCCGCTCGCTTATATGGGGTCATGCTCCGGCGCGCCCCACCCCCTATCCCCTTCGGCTTCCCGCGACGTGCAGGTGACGCATGAAGCGGCTCGGCACCGTTCTCGCGGGCGGGCGATCGACCCGCTTTGGCAGCGACAAGGCACTGGCGATGCTGGACGGTGTCCGTCTCCTCGATCGCGCGGTGGCAGGCCTCCTTCCCTCCTGCGATGCGGTCATTGTCGTGGGTAGGCAGGATCCCTTGCATATCTGTACGCCCGACTGGCCACGGCCCGACTGCGGCCCGCTCGGCGGGCTTGCCGGCGCGCTCCGTTATGCGGGCGTTTTTGGTTTCGACGAAGTGCTGAGCTGCGGGGTCGACAGCGTCGCCTTGCCCGCCGATCTGGCGGAGCGGCTGACCCCTGCGCCCGCCTTTGTCGCGGCCCAGCCGGTTGTCGGCCTGTGGCCCGTCGGCGCAGTTGGGGCGCTGGAGGCGATTCTGCTCGGCCCCGGCAGCAAGTCCGTCAGGGCCTTTGCCGACATGATCGGCGCACGCGCGGTCGCGCTGGAACGCGATCCCCATAATATCAACACGGCGGAAGAGCTCGAAAAGCTCCGGCATCGGCCCGGCTGAGTGCGGACCTGCCCATTTTCCCTTGGCCCCGCGCCACAAAGCTGTTAGCGGCGACCTGCCCGCACCCGTAGCTCAGCTGGATAGAGCGCTGCCCTCCGAAGGCAGAGGCCAGGGGTTCGAATCCCTTCGGGTGCGCCAGTTTTGGACTTGGCCTCAAGCGTCAGCGGCGACATCCGTCGCCTTGGCTCAAAGGTACCAACGCCTAGCACCCCGGCGCCATCGCCTATGCCTCCTCGACGCTGCGGTTCTCGCGGGAATGCCAGAGGCGCAGGATGAAGATGGTGGCGTCCGCGATTTCGTAGCGCAACTCATAGTTGCCCACGATGACGCAACGGACTTCGCGTGGTTCGTAGGCTTCGAGCTTCTCGCCAATCCGTGGATAATCGACCAGCCGGTCAGGTGCGTGCGCAAGCTGCTGGATGACCCGTGCTGCGGCATCCGGCGCGACCGGCCTCAGATGCTGGTGCAGGCGCACGAGATCCGAAGACGCCCGGCTGGTCCATTGGATCTTCACTTCTCAGGCGGCGGCAGCGGCCTATCGGTGGTGAGGCTCTCGGCCCATGCCTGAATGGCATGATGGTCGATCACCCGACCCGCATCGACGTCCGCCAAGGCTTCGAGCGTCATCCGGTGACGCTCCTCCTCCTGATCGACCCAGGCGGCGAGCGCCTGCTTCATCACCCAGCCGCGTGAGCGTTCGAGCCGGCAAGCCATTGCTTCGACCTTTTCGGCAAGACCCAAGGGGACATGCGCGGTCAACACCTTCGTCTCGGCAGCCATGCATCACCTTCTATCAACCCGATTAAAATATAATCGGAATGGTCGAAAGGAGCAACCGGTGCGGGGCGCCAGTTTTTCCGCCATTCGCCGCAGTCAGGGCGGTATTGCTGGAAAATCCCGTTACGCCATCAGGGCCCGTGCCGCCTCGACGCAAGGGCGCAGCCTGTCGAGGGAAGAAACGCCGGCTTCCGCCCGCGCGCGCATCGGGATTTCCAGGCTGACGGTCACGTCACGGGGCATGGCGGACAGATATTCGCGCAACGGCATGTCGCCCTTGCCGGGCTCCAGCCGCTCGAATGTGGCCTCGGTCATGTAATCCATCCCTGGTGACTGCCGGGGCACATCGCAAAGCTGCACATAACCGATCAGGGTGGGGTCGAGGGCAGCGACGGTTTCAGGGCTGGCGCCGGATCGGCCCAGGTGCATGGTGTCGAGCAGCAGGCGGAAATCGGCCCGGCCGACATGGCGTAT
>DATJLC010000139.1:0-1851 GCA_035490755.1 Sphingobium sp. | reverse complement strand
CCCCCAGGCGAGCTGGGGGAGGAATTTACTACGCCTTTATTCCCCCTCGATCATGTCGAGATAGGCGATCACGTCATTGTCCGTGGCGATGAACAGGCCCTCTTGCACCGCCTCAGGCTGCTGGGCAGCGAGGTTCAGGGCTTCGATCAGCGGTCCATAGAACAGGGTGGTCGCGCCGCCGCCCTCGACTTCGGCATCGAGATGATAAAGGCGCACCGTGACGCTGTCGCCGGTGGAGCGCATCAGTCCTGCTCCTCGCGCCTGGCGCCGTCGAGGCTTCGCGCCTGCCGTTCCGCATCGGCGCGCTCGATCGCCTTTTGCGCCTTGGTGCGGCCAAACTTCGCGCGATTCTCCGCCGCCTGCCGCTCCGCTTCCGTGCGGGCGCGGGCCTTGCGGGCCAGGCGCAGGTTGATGATCTCGGCCATGGCCATGCGTCATGGCGAATGGCCGCGCATTTGCAAGGGATTGATTTTCGCGCGGAGGCGCGGAGGCGCGGAGGGCATTATTTTGCGCCGAAGGCGCTTCAATTTCCCCCGCCCACAAATGCTGCAACGCCATGGATATGCGCGGCTTCGCCGCGGGCACGAAATCTCCGCGCCTCCGCGCCTCCGCGTGAACAAATCCTCCGCAGCCTTGCATCTGCGCGCCCAACGGCGCATGGGCTCGCGCCATGGATATGTCCGCGCAATCCGGCATGGCCAGCCGCCCGGCACGGCCCGCGAGCATCGCCCGCTGGCTGTTCGTGGTGGCGGCGCTCATCCTTGTCATGGTTGGCATTGGCGGCATCACCCGGCTGACCGAATCGGGCCTCTCGATCACCGAATGGAAGCCGGTGACGGGCGCGATCCCGCCCCTGACGCATACGCAATGGCAGGCCGAGTTCGACGCCTACAAGAACAGCTCCCAATATGTGCTGATGAACAAGGGCATGACGCTGGCCGCGTTCAAGCACATCTATTTCTGGGAATATTTCCACCGCCTGATCGGCCGCCTGATCGGCCTCGTCTATGCGGTGCCGATGCTCTGGTTCTTCCTGCGGGGCGCTGTCCCGCGCGGCTATGGGCTGCGGCTGGTGGTGCTGCTCCTGCTCGGCGGGATGCAGGGGGCGATCGGCTGGCTGATGGTGAAGAGCGGCCTTGTCGACCGGGTCAATGTCGAGCCGGCGATGCTGGCCGCGCATCTCGGCATGGCGCTGATCCTGATGGGCGCCGTCGTGTGGACGGCGTGCGACATGATCATGCTCGACCGCCATGGCGCGCGCGCGCGCGTGCGGCCGACGCTGCTCGGCAGGATCGCGCTGGCAGCGCTGTTCCTCCAGATCCTGATGGGTGCGATCACGGCGGGCCTGCGCGCGGGCTATGTCGCCAATAGCTGGCCGCTGATGAACGACCATTTCGTGCCGGAGGGCATCCAATATTGGGGATCGCTCGCGCGGACGCTGACCAGCGACCCCTATCTCATCCACTTTCTCCACCGCTGGTGGGCGTGGGGCGCGGCGGTCGCGATCGTGCTGATGGCGCGGCGGCTGAAGGCGACGGGCGGGGCGGGCCTCGCCCTGGTCCTGCTGGCCGCCGTCATGCTCCAGATCCTGCTCGGCATCGCGACGGTGGTGACGGGCGTCGCGCTGCCGATCGCGGTCGCGCATCAGGTGGCGGGTGCGGTTCTGCTCGGTCTCGCGGTGGCAGGCGCGCATCGGCTGGGCGCCACGGCTGGCGCGCGATGAGCGGCATGATGATCGTCTATGCCCTGTTCGGCAGCCGGGAGGCCGCCGAGCGTGCGGCGCGCGATGCCGTCGACAGCCGCCTTGCCGCCTGCGCCAATATCCTCGCGCCCTGCCGCTCCTTCTATATC
>DATJLC010000138.1:0-9744 GCA_035490755.1 Sphingobium sp. | reverse complement strand
GGCGCCCCGCGCGGCGGCCATGCGGACATGCTCCTCGACCAGCGCGATATTGTCCGCCTCGTCATCGGAAAAGGCGAGCTGGAGGGCGGCGACGGTGACGGGCTTGCTCATGGTGGTTATCCGGCGGATGGCATTTGCTGGCTGCAGCAGTGGAAGCTGCCGCCACCCCTCAGTAAGGCATCGGAGGGCAAGCCGACAACCGCCCTGCCGGGAAAGAAGGGCGTAAGGGCCGCGATCGCCGCCGCATCATTGGGCTTGCCATATTGCGGCACCACCACCACGGCGTTGGCGATGACGAAGTTCATGTAGCTGGCCGGGGCGATCTCCCCGTCGATCCGGTACAGGCCTACGGAGGGCATGGCCGCGACCTCCAGCCCATGTGCGCGCGCCCGTGCCGCGGCATCGGCATAGATGGCGGCATTGGGATCGTCGGCGGTCGTCGCCTCAGGCAGTGCCAGCACGCCCGGCGCCACGAAACGGGCGAGGTTGTCGACATGGCCGTCGGTATGGTCCGCGACCAGCCCGTCGCCCAGCCACAGCATGTGGGAAAGACCCAGGGCGCCGCCCAGCAGGGTCTCTATCTGCCGCCGGTCAAGGCCGGGATTGCGGTTGGGGTTGAGGAGGCATTGCTCGGTGGTGACGAACAGGCCGGTTCCGTCCGTGTCGATCGCGCCGCCCTCGAATATCCAGGGCTGGTGCTGGCGGGGCAGGCCGGTCGCCGCCGCCAGCCGCGCGCCGATGTCCTGGTCGCCGGCCATGTCATATTTGCCGCCCCAGCCGTTGAAATCGAAATCCGCCAGCGCCCGCCCCGTGGGCGAGGTCACGCAGATCGGCCCGGTATCGCGCAGCCAGATGTCGCCGAACGGCTCGACCAGCACCGTGACGCCGGGCTCGACGAGCGAGCGCGCGATGGTGGCATCTTCTTCCGTCCGCGCGACCAGCCGCACCGCCTCGCCCTTGCCGCCGGCGTGGACGGCATTGGCGAAACCGGCAACCTGCCGCTGCGCCTCGGCGAGCCCTGCGGGCCATTCGGCCGGGTCGCCCGGAAATCCGATCCAGAACCACTCATGGGGCGCCCATTCGGCGGGCATGCGGACAGTCATGGCATGGCTCCTGCGCAAACGAAAAAGGGCGGCTCCTGCGAACCGCCCTTTTGCATGATTCGCGATGTCCCGAAAGGATCAGCGCGAATAGAATTCGACGACCAGATTGGGCTCCATCTTCACCGGATAGGGCACCTCGTCCAGCGTGGGCACGCGGGTATAGACGATCTTGGCCGCGCCATCGGGGGCCAGATAGTCGGGGATGTCGCGCTCGGGCAGGCCCTGCGCTTCCATGACCAGCGCCATGTCCTGCGCCTTCTTGCCGAGCGTGATCTCGTCGCCGGGCTGCACCAGGCGGCTCGCGATGTTGCACTTCACGCCGTTCACATGGATGTGGCCGTGGCTCACCAGCTGGCGGGCGGAGAAGATGGTCGGTGCGAACTTGGCGCGATACACGACAGCGTCCAGGCGGCGCTCGAGCAGGCCGATCAGGTTCTGGCCGGTGTCGCCCTTCATGCGGGCGGCTTCGATGTAGCTCTTCTTGAACTGCTTTTCGGTGACGTCGCCGTAATAGCCCTTGAGCTTCTGCTTGGCGCGCAGCTGGATGCCATAGTCGGACATCTTGCCCTTGCGGCGCTGGCCGTGCTGGCCGGGGCCATATTCGCGCTTGTTGACAGGGCTCTTGGGCCGGCCCCAGATGTTCTCGCCCATGCGGCGGTCGAGCTTGTACTTGGCGCTGGTGCGCTTCGTCATAAATATCTCCATCAATTGCGTGCCGCGATGAAGCGGCCAGAATGTTCCGGAACCCGCGCGGCATCATGAGAGGCATGAGGCCGGGCCGCCGCTTCACCGGAAATGCGGGGCCAATTGCGAAGCGGCGGCTATTAGCGCTTGCGCCTCGTGAGTCAAGCCTCGACAGGGCGGGCGAGCGGTCCTATCGGCAGGCCATGGACGAAGCGCCGCGCCCCGAAGACTGTCGAACCATGGCCGAGGTGCGGCGCGGTGTCGATGCGACCGACCGCGCGCTCATCGACCTGCTGGCCATCCGTTTCGCCTATATGCGCGCCGCTGCACGCATCAAGCCCGATCGCGGCCAGGTCCGCGACGAAGCGCGCAAGGCGGAGGTGATCGCCGCAGCCCGCGCGCTGGCGGACGGGCAGGGCGTCCCCGCCGATGTCGTCGCCGCATTGTGGGAGCAGCTGGTCGAGGCCTCGATCGCCTATGAGGGCGAGCACTGGGACCGGATCAACCGCGCGCCTCGCTGAACCTCAAGCCCCCATCTCCGCCGCCTTTTTGGCAAGGCCGGCGATGAACATGGTGTCGGTGAACTCGCGCATCTCGCAGATCCGGTCGCCGTCGAAGCGGTAGATGAAGACATATTCATTGTCATATTCGAGGCCGCTCGGATAATCGCCGATCAGCCGAACGCGTACTGCTACCGAATCCTCGCTGAAGAGGAATTCCTGCGGCTTGTAGGCGCGCGGCTTCCACATGGTCGGGCGGTCGTGCAGTTGGCCTACGAACTCCAGGAACGCCTCACGGCCGCGCATCGGGACCGGCATGCCGTGGTCGCGGGCCGACGGCACCATCCACAGCGTGAAATCCTCGGTCATCAGCGCGCGCAGGGCGCCAATGTCGTGCCGGACTGTCGCGTCCAGATAGGCGTCGGCGATCTTCTGCCGTTCCGCGTTGGTCATGCTCTCTCCCCTCATCCATAGGCCCTGGCGAAGAAGACGGCGGTGGTCGCGGCGGTGACGGCCAGCGTCCACAGCCGAACGGCGGCGTGCGGCAGGCGCTTGCCGACATGCGCCCCCAGCCATCCGCCGATCATCGCGCCGGTCAGCATCGCGAGGCAAGCCTGCCAGCTCACCATGCCGGAAGCGATGAAGATCGTCGCCGCCCCCAAATTGGCTACCGCCAGCATCAGGGTGCGCGGCGCGAACATCGCGCGCGGGCTGACGCCGGCCAGCAGTCCATAGAGCGCGGTCGTCATCAGGCCGACGCCGCCGCCGAAATAGCCGCCATAGACGCCGAGCAGTCCCTGCGCGCAGACCAACGTCCGCCTACCGATCGCCACGCGCGCGCGCAGCCAGTCACTCGCTTTCGGTCCGAACAGCATGACGACAAAGGCGAACAGCAGCAGCCACGGAATGATGAAGTCGAACATCCGCGTCGGCGTCAGCATCAGGGCGAGGCCGCCCGCCACGCCGGAGACGAAGGTGATGGCCGACAGCCAGCGCACATCGACCCCACCCACCGGCGCCAGCTCGTCGCGGAACACCCACGCGCTGGCGCACGCACCGGGTAGCAGCGCGACATTGGAGGTCGCGTTGGCGCTGTTGGCGGGCAGGCCGAGCGCGATCAGCGCCGGCAGCGTGGCAAAGGTGCCGCCGCCCGCAAGTGCGTTCATGCCGCCGCCGATCATTCCGGCGCCCAGCGGAATCAGGAGATTGGAAAGCCCGCTCACCACGGTTCCCTGCCCGAGAGGCGCGTGAACCGCAACCTCTGCCGCCGGAGCGATGAACGCCGCCAGCCCTTGCGCCGCCGCAAGACAAAGCGCTTTGCTAATGATACACGGGTGGCTCAATTAGTGCGGCCCCACGTTTCGCAGGGCGTGGCGAAAGCGGCACAAGAGGAGAGGTGCGATGTCGAAAAGCAGTTATCGGGTCATTCAGTGGGCGACTGGGCGCCTGGGCAAGATCGCCATCCGGCATTTTACGGAAAATCCGGCGTTCACGCTGGTCGGCGCCTATGTCAGCAATCCGGAGAAGGCGGGCAAGGACGCGGGCGAAATCGCAGGCATCGCGCCCACTGGCGTTCTTACGACCAATGACGTGGACGCCATCCTCGCGCTCGACGCCGACTGCGTCTTCTATTCGCCGGCGCGCTCGGACGTGGAGGTGATTTGCCGCCTGCTGCGCTCCGGCAAGAATGTCGTCACCTCGACCAGCTTCTTCTATCCGACCGACGATTTCCGGGCGCAGTATGATCAGATCGAGGCGGCCTGCCGGGAGGGTGGCACCTCCTTCCACGGCGGCGGCATCCACCCCGGCTATGCCGGCGACCTCCTACCGCTCACCCTCACGCGGATCATGAACCGACTCGACAAGGTCGAGGTCCACGAGATCGTCAATTTCCTGGATGAGGATACCGAGGCGCTGGAGCATCTGCCGCTCATGGGTTTCGCCATCGATCCAAAGGAATTCGAGTCCCGGCCCAACCTCTTGTCGGGCGCCTACAAGATCTTCGCGCAATCCCAGGCGATGATCGCCGAGGGCCTGGGCAGGAAAATCGACAATGTGACGACGCGGGTCGAGGTCGCGACCGCAACCAAAGACATTGCCCTGCCCGGCGCCCTCATCCCGAAGGGCACCGTCGCGGCCCAGCGCCACGAATGGACCGCCTGGTCCGAAGGCAAGCCGCTGGTGGTCTTTTACGCCTGCTACACCATCGGCAACGAGGACATGGAGCCGGACTGGCGCTTCGGCAAGACCCGCTATCGCGTCATTATGGCGGGCGATCCGCCGACCGAACTCGTCCTGCAGGGCGCCGAACTGCCGGGCGAGCATCTTCCGCATCCGGGCTATACCTGGACGGCGATGGGCGGTGTTACCGCCATTCCGGCGGTGTGCGAGGCGCCGCCGGGCGTCGTGTCACACCTGAACGTGGGCCTCGTGCGGCCGCTTGGCCTGGTTCGCTAGATTCGGAGGAGAGACAGAATGGCTCAGCAGAAATATCGCGTCATCCAGTGGACCACCGGCACGCTCGGCAAGATCGGAATCCGGCATTTCGTCGACAATCCGGTCTATGACCTGGTCGGGGTCGCCGCCTTCAGCGCGGACAAGGATGGCAAGGACGCGGGCGAGTTGGCCGGCGTCGCCCCGGTTGGCGTGAACGCCACCACCGATCTCGACGCGCTCCTGGCGATGGACGCCGACTGCGTCTTCTACACGCCGCAGCAGGCCAATGTGGACGAAATCTGCCGTATCCTGCGCGCGGGCAAGAACGTGGCCTCGCCCACCGGCTATTTCTATCCGACCACCACAAAGGCCGAGGACTATGCCAAGATCGAGGCCGCCTGCCAGGAGGGCGGCACCTCCTATCACGGCAGCGGCATTCATCCCGGCTTTGTCGGCGACCTCATACCCCTGGTGCTGAGCCGCATCACCAGTCGCGTGGACAAGGTGCAGGTCTATGAGCTCGTCAACTTCGGCCATTCGCTCGCTGGGGCGGTGAAGTACATGCATTCCATGGGCTTTGGCGTTACCGAGGCGGAATTCCGCGCACGGCCCAATGTTCTGACCGATTCCATCCAGTTCTTCGCGGAATCCATGGCTCAGGTGGCCGAAGGGCTTGGCCGGAAGATCGCCCGCGTCAGCGACGAGATCGAAGTCGGCCTCGCGACCAAAGACATCCAGTTCTACGATTTCACCATTCCCGCCGGGACCGTCGCCGCGCAGCACCATATCTGGACGGGCATGGACGAGGACGGCAAGCCGCTGGTCGTATTCCACGCCATCTACACGGTGGGCTATGACAATATCGAGCCGGTGTGGAACCTGGGGGACATCCACTACAAGGTTGTGATCGAGGGCGATCCCAGCTCTGAAATGCTGCTGTCCGGCCATGACGGTGCCGACGGCATCGGCCGGCCTTATGGCTATGTCTGGACCGCCATGGCCGTCGTCAACGCCATCCCGGCCATCTGCGACGCCCCGCCGGGTGTCCTCACCCATGCCGACCTCGGCCTCGTCCGGCCGCGCGGGGTAGTGCGAGGCTAGTAGGCGTCGAACATCGCCGCGCCGTCTAAGCAAGTCACCAAGGCAGGTTAGTGCGGCGCGGCCATAGTCGTGGTAAAGAATAAAAGGAGCGAGGCGGCCGATTTTTCGGAGGGTCCGAAGATGAACCGTTCGCTGCTATATCCCGCCGCGCCGCTGCTGGCGCTCCTCCTGACGGCGCCGGCGGCCAACGCCGCGCAGTTCATCTATCAGGGCGCACTGTCCGGCGCGAACGAAGTGCCGCCGGTCGCCACCTCCGGCACCGGCGTCGCTACGGTGCTCTATGACGACACGGCCCACACGCTACAGGTTGATGCGACCTTCAGCGGCCTGACCGGGACCACGAGCGCATCGCATATCCATGTTGCGCCGTCGCCCGGCGCGAACGGCCCCGTCGCCACCCAGGTGCCGAGCTTCGTCGGCTTTCCGCTAGGCGTTACGGCGGGCACATACAGCCGCCTCTTCAACCTGACCGATGTCGCTAGCTGGAATCCGGATTTCATCGCCAGCAGCGGCGGTACGGCCGCGGCTGCGGAGGCGGCGCTGGCGGCGGCCCTCGCCACGGGACGGGCCTATTTCAACATTCACAGCTCGGTCTATCCCGGCGGTGAGATCCGCGCCAATCTGGTGGCCATTCCCGAGCCGGCTGGCTGGGCCATGATGATTGCTGGATTCGGCCTTGCCGGCGCCATGCTGCGCCGCCGGCCGCGCATGCGGCTCATGCCGGCTTAGCCCAGCGCCGCCTGCTTCTCCTCGGCGAGGCGGTCCAGTTCGGCGCGGCTCATTTTTTGGGCCTGGGTCTTGAGCTGGCCGCAGGCCGCGGCAATGTCGCGGCCGCGGGGGGTGCGCACGGGCGCAGAGATGCCGGCCTCGAAGATGATATCGGAAAAGCGCTTGATCCGCTCCGGCGACGAGCATTCATAGAGCGCGCCCGGCCAGGGGTTGAACGGGATCAGGTTGACCTTGGCGGGCAGGCGATATTTGCGGATCAGCCGGACCAGCTCGCGCGCATGTTCGTCGCTGTCATTCTTGTCCTTCAGCATCACATATTCAAAGGTGATGCGCCGCGCATTGTTGGCACCAGGATAAGCGGCGCAGGCGGACAGCAGCTCCTCGATCCCGTATTTGCGGTTGATCGGCACGATCTCGTCGCGGATCTCCTTGGTCACGGCATGAAGCGAGACGGCGAGGTTGACGCCGATCTCCTCGCCCGCGCGCGCCATCATCGGCACCACGCCGCTGGTGGACAAGGTGATGCGTCGCTTGGAGAGGGCGAGGCCGTCGCCGTCCATCACGACCTTCAGCGCGTCGCGCACATTCTCGAAATTATAGAGCGGCTCGCCCATGCCCATCATGACGATGTTGGTCAGCATGCGCCCGTCGGTGGTATATTGCGGCGCGTCGTCGTCTTCTTCCTCGCCCGACGAGGCCATGCTGCCCTTGGGCCATTCGCCCAGCGCGTCGCGCGCCAGCATCACTTGGCCCACGATCTCGCCCGGCGTCAGATTGCGCACCAGCCGCATCGTGCCGGTGTGGCAGAAACGGCAATTGAGCGTGCAGCCGACCTGGCTTGAAACACAGAGCGTCCCCCGGTCGGCGTCCGGGATGAACACCATTTCATAATCCTGCCCGTCGTCGGAACGGAGCAGCCATTTGCGCGTGCCGTCGCTGGAGACCTGCGCCTCGACCACTTCCGGCCGCCCGACGACAAAGCGCTCCGCCATCCAGCCGCGCATCGGCTTGGCCAGGTCGGTCATGGCGGCGAAATCGGTCGCCCCGCGATGATAGAGCCAGTGGAACAGCTGCTTGGCGCGCAGCTTCGCCTGCTTGGCATCAAGCCCCTTTTCGGCCAGCTCAGCCCTGATCTGCTCGCGCGACAGGCCGAGCAGGTCAACACGCCCGTCGGCGCGCGGGGTGATCGCCCGGGGTACGGGCACGGGATCGATATGGCCGGGGATCTGCATGGGCGCGCATATAGGGCAGTGGGGACGGTTGCGCCAGTGTCCGGGGAAGTCGGGTCAGCCCTACCGCAACCGCCCGCATCCCAGCGCCGCCGCATCGATCGCCGTTGCCGCCCCGCGCAGCCTGTAGGTGTCGGTAAAGCTTGCGCCGGTGCGCGCGCGGGTGGAGATGCTGAGGCTCGTGCCTGACCTGATCGCCGCGACGATCGCGGCATCGGCGCGCCGGTCGGCTGGCCAGGCGTCCGCGCCCCCGCCCACCAGGACGAACCGGCTTTCCCCGATCGTGGCGATGATCCGGGCGTTTGTCGCGATCTCGCGGCTGAGGCGGACATGGACCTGGCCACGCACCCCGGCGCGCGGCCAATAGCTGATCGCCGCGAACGGGCGCCATCGTCCCGCAAGGCCGGACCGGGCAGGGGCGGCAATGGCATAGCAGCGCGGCACCCCAGGATCGCGGAACGCCGCCCAGCTTTCGAACGTGCCCAGCGAATCGCGCGCGCCCGCCGCTGGCGCCCAGCCGCCCGCCAGGCCCGCCGCAACCACCGCCAGTGCCAATCTCCCGCTCATCACCCCCGCAAAGCCCATCCACAACCTATTTGCAAGCACAGCCGTTCTCTGCGCCGGTGGAGGCTTGCTACGCCGCGTGTTTGCGGTAAGGAATGGGGCATCACAGCAACGACGCGGGGGCCCGGCCGGGCATCCTTGCGGGAAGCCAAGAGCGGGAACAGGGATGAAGGCTACCATCGAACGCGCGACTCTTTTGAAGAGCCTCGGCCATGTGCAGTCGGTGGTGGAACGGCGCAACACCATCCCGATCCTGTCCAACGTGCTGATTGAGGCGGCGGCCGACGGCAGCATCCGCCTGACCGCGACCGACCTTGACCTCCAGATCGTCGAGAGCGTCCAGGCGCAGGTCGAGCGCGCCGGCGCGATCACCATCCCCGCCCACACCTTCTTCGACATCGTGCGCAAGCTGCCCGAGGGCAGCCAGGTGCTGCTGGATGCCACCGAGGGCAAGATGCTGGTCCAGGCCGGGCGCGCCCGGTTCAACCTCCAGACCCTGCCGCGCGACGATTTCCCGATGATCGCCGAGGGCGCGCTACCGACCGCCTTTGAGCTGCCGGCGGCAACGCTCATCCAGATCATCGACAAGACCCGCTTCGCGATTTCCACCGAGGAGACGCGCTATTATCTGAACGGCATCTTCCTCCATGTGTCGGATGATCCGGCGCCGATGCTGAAAGCCGCCGCGACGGACGGCCACCGGCTCGCCCGCTACACCGCGCCCCGGCCGGACGGCGCGGAAGGTATGCCGGACATCATCGTGCCGCGCAAATGCATCGCGGAGCTGCGCAAGCTGCTCGAGGAGGTGGAGGGCAGCGTCCATATCGACCTCTCGCCGACCAAGATCCGCTTCGGCCTCGGCAATGCCGTCCTGACCAGCAAGCTGATCGACGGCACCTTCCCGGATTACAGCCGGGTGATCCCGACCGCCAATGACAAGCTGCTGCGGATCGACCCGCGCAGCTTCGAGGAAGGCGTGGACCGCGTCGCCACCATCGCCACCGACAAAACCCGCGCCGTCAAGATGGCGCTGGAGCGGGACAAGGTGACGCTTTCCGTCACCAGCCCCGAAAACGGCACCGCCGCAGAGGAAGTGCCGGGCGACTATGCCGCCGACGGCCTGGAGATCGGCTTCAACGCCCGCTACCTGCTCGACATATTGGGCCAGGTCGAGGGCGAGACAGTCGAGCTGCACCTGGCCGACGCCGCCGCGCCGACGCTGATCCGCGAGAATGACAAGTCCCCGGCGCTCTACGTGCTGATGCCGATGCGGGTGTGACGGAGGCGTGAGACTACTGGAGCGACGCTTCAGTAATTAGGTTCACAATCCTCCCCGCAACGGGGAGGTGCCCCGCAGGGGCGGAGGGGCTTGCTCGCGACAAGCGCCCGCCCGGCTTT
>DATJLC010000137.1:0-3929 GCA_035490755.1 Sphingobium sp. | reverse complement strand
AGGCGGCGCTCGGCGATGTTGAGCCGCGCCATGATCTTGATGCGGCTGATCACCGCGGCGGTGAGGTTGGCCGGCGGGCTTTCGCCCTCTTCCAGCACGCCGTCGATGCGGTAGCGCACCTTCAGGCGGTTCTCGAAGGGTTCGATGTGGATGTCGGACGCGCGCAGTTCGACGGCGCGCTGGATGACCAGGTTGACCAGGCGGATGACCGGCGCTTCGGACGCCAGGTCGCGCAGGTGTTCGACATCGTCCAGGTCGGCGGTGGCTTCGCCGTCGGCGTTCTCCACGATGGCGCCCATCGCGCTGCGGCCCTGGCCGTAGTAGCGCTCGATCAGGTCGCTGATCTCCGAACGCAGCGCCACCCTGACACGCACGTCGCGGCCGCTGGCCAGGCGCACGGCCTCCAGTGCGTAGGCGTCCTGCGGGTCGGCCATCAGCAGGTCGACGTGCGCTTCGTCCTCGCCGACCGGGCAGACATGGAACTGCTTGAGGAAACGGAGCGAAAGCGCCACCGACTCGGGCGGCACGTCGGGCATGTCCTTCGCCGTCACCAGCGGCAGCCCGAGCACCTCGGCGGCCGTCTCGGCATGGTCGCGCTCGGACACCAGCCCCAACCGCGACAGCAGCGCCAGCAGGTCGCCCCCGGTCTCGTCCTGCAGGCGCCGCGCGCGCCCCAGGTCGGCTTCCTTCAGCCGCCCACGCGTCAGCAGCGCGGCAACGATGCGTTCGTCGGCGGAAAGCGAGGGGTCGGACACGACTGCGTTCACGGGGGGGCCTCCTTCAGGTTTCCGACTTTATCAGGTCGGCGTGCGCCAGCAGCCTGACAGCGGCGTTCCGGGGAATCCCGCCCGGGGCCGCAGCAGCCGGTCGCTCGCGGCGATGGCTCCCGTCGGCTGTCAACCCGACGCCAGCCGATGGGCGGGGCCCCGGTTAACCGCGCCTTTGAAGGCCCCGCCGGATCATGCCCGAGACGGCGCCGGTCAGTGAGAGGGAGGGAACCGGCGTTATCGACAGCGGCCACCCGCTGGACGGGGTCACGACCCGGGTCGCCTCGTACGAAAACGGCCTGCGCGGCGACACGTTCGATGTCTTATCGAGACAGGGGTACGACTCTTGGCGGAGACCCGGAATCACATGCCTTCAAATGTTAGTTGCATGGCATCCGGCGAACCGCTAGAAATCGACACAGCAATCAGGGACCGGGGCGCATGAACGGACGTGAGGCCAGATCGCTGCGTTCTTGCGCATGGGCAGCCCTTCTTCTCGGCGCCTGCTCGAAGACTCCCGAGTCGCCCATCGCGAAGACCCATCCGAATCCCACGCAGCGCTACGAGATCACGGTGGAACTGGTCGACCCGCCGGCCGACATCAAGAACATCTCCGGTATCGCCTATTTCAGTATTCCTGATGTCATCTGCATGCCCACGCCGGACCGTATCGCCGGATATACCCCTGGTTCCCGCTACGAGAAGAGGTTCTCTCTCGTTCCGACCGGAAGCAACATCTACAACGGCCACATCTTTCTCGACTGGCCCATCGACGAAGACTATTACGGACTTGGGTTATGCAAGTGGAAGTTCGCTTATGCGAATGTAATTGTCGCGCGCGGAAACACCTTTCACCAGAGTACCCGGCTGAGTCTCGCTGAACTCAATGGCAAGGACGAAACTGTCGGCTATTGCAGAACATCGATGCGCGACAAGTACGACTTCACCTGCTTCACTCCATTCGATGAAGGACTTGTCCAGGAACTTGATCCCATCTCATACAAGATGAAGATATCTTCAAGGAAGGAGTGACATGTCAATGCTCACGGAATCGCATGCGAGGTTGTCGGAAAAGTCGTACTCGCCCCACCATGACCGGATCGACATCGAGGATTTCGAGCTGGTCCAAGAACTTGGCACCCCGGCCGGTTATCACGGAGTGATCTATCGAAATGTCAAGACAAGAGATTACGTCGTAGCCCACACCGGCACCGAGTTCGATACCGACAAGCTCCGCGACGGACTGCTGACCGATGCCCAGATGGCGTTGCTGAAAGTGAACCAGCAACTGGATGACGCCCGTGACCTGGTGGAACTAGCCATCGAGATGGCCAAGCGAGACGGCAGCCAGGTCACTGTCACCGGGCATTCACTGGGTGGATTCCATGCTCAGGTCACTTGCCACGAGTACGGTCTGCGTGGCGAGACCTTCAATGCATACGGCGCGGCGGGCCTGTATGCCGTCCCCGAAGGCGGGACCCAGGTGATCAACCATGTTCGCGCCACCGACATGGTAGGCGCCGCCAACCGGCATTTCGGCGAAGTTCGCGTCTACGCCACGCAGCAGGATGTCGATGTAGTGCTCAAGCAGGGCCCGGCGCCCAGCCAGCAGAACCGATGGGAACTCATCGCTGACCTGCGCACTCTCGGCCCGGGCGCGACCCATGGTGCAGTGCAGTTCCATGGCGGCCACCGCACCGCCGAGCAACTGGCCGTCTACGGTCCGAACTCGCTTATCAATCGCGAAAGCCACGCGCTCTACCAACAGCACAAAGCCGAGTTCGACGCCTACCGGGAGAGCACGCGCTCGGCCGCCGAGGACGTGGCGCTGGCTGCGAAGCTCACCGGCGCGGGCATTGCTTACACGTCCGCGATCGGTTCCCAATACGCGATGCACAAGCTCCGGCACGGCGTGATGGGCAACGAAGTCCACGACGAACTGAGGGAGCTTCGACTGGCGGCGCACCGCGCGACGGACGAGAAGAATCGCGATTTCGTGCCGCCCGATCGACCGCTGATCCATCGAAATGGTGACGGCAGCCCCTTGGAGCAGATCGACGGACGGATACAGGATCTTCGCCGCGCACCCACGCCGAAGGACAGCCAATGCACGCCGGAGCGCGGCAGTGGCTGGCCCTCGCGGCCCGCCGGCGATTCCATACCGTCGCCGGTCTCGCTGCGCGACGATCCGCTTGCCTACATCGACCGCATGGTGGCCGCCTACGACGCCGGCGATCAGGGCGCCTTTCGCCGCATGACCCAGGCTGCGGCCAACGATCCTCATGCGAGGCGGGTAAACGCGACGGCGGCGGCGCAGGTGGATGCCGAAGAGCGGCAGCAAGCGCTGCTGGCACAGGTCATAGAACAACAGCTGGCCGAGCAGAAGCGGGCCGCCGTGTCGCCCGGCATCGCACGCTCCCTATGAAGGTACCGTTGCCAAGGAAAGCGCGATGGACACCCACCAGATCACCGACCTCGTCGCCAGCGTGTCAGCCCTCATGGAGCGCTTCGAGCGCCGCACCCAGCAGATCGAGAGCGGCCTGCAGGTTGCGCATCGGCAGCTCCAGGACCTCTCGCGACAACTGCCTGAAACGCTCCGCCGGTCTGCCGACACGGAAATGAGGCATCTGCGGGACAGTGTCGCGAGTACCGTCGACGCGGGCCTCGGACAATCCGTTTCCACCTGCCAGGCACGCCTGGAGACGGCCACGCAAGATGCAAGGCAAGCCTCGCTTGCGCTGGCGGCGCAGATCCACGCCGCCAGTGCACTCTACCGGCATCTGCTATGGAAGGTAGTCGGCGTCTGTCTGGCCAGTCTCGCCCTGATCGTTCTGGGCGGTGGCTGGCTTTCCAGACACTATTACGAGGAAATCCGCCGCCACCAGGTGTCGGCGCAACTGCTGCAAGCCTATGACGCGGCCGACGTGACCCTGTGCGATGGCAGGCTGTGCGCGAACATCGACCCGAAAGGCGACAGGTTTGGTGAGGACGGTCGGTATCGTCCGGTCCGGGATCGCCCGTGAGCGCCCGGACCGGGAATCCTCAGCGCCCGCTCACCCCACCCACACCCGCGCGTTGCGGAACATGCGCAGCCACGGCGAATCCTCCGGCCAGCCGGCTGGATGCCAGCTGTGGTTGGCGCTGCGCGGCGTGCGTTCCGGG
>DATJLC010000136.1:0-6320 GCA_035490755.1 Sphingobium sp. | reverse complement strand
ATCTTGGGATGGTCGGGCCGGCCGAAACGCAGCGCGTTCATGTTCGCGACCGGCCGCGCGCCCATGGTGAAGACGTCGCGCAATATGCCGCCGACGCCGGTCGCCGCGCCCTGATAGGGCTCGATATAGCTGGGGTGGTTGTGGCTCTCCATCTTGAAGATCGCCGCCTGGCCATCGCCAATGTCGATCACGCCGGCATTCTCGCCCGGACCCTGGATCACCCAGGGGGCGGTGGTCGGCAGCTTCTTGAGATGGAGGCGGCTCGACTTGTAGCTGCAATGCTCCGACCACATGACGGAGAAGATGCCGAGTTCGGTCAGATTGGGCGCGCGGCCCAGCGCCGCCAGGATGCGATCATATTCCTCTTCGCTGAGGCCATGGTCGGCGACGATCTGGGGCGTGATGGCGGCTGAGGGTGCGCTGGCTTCGGTCATGGGCGCGCTTTATCGCCGCACCGCAATGCACACAAGCCATCCAGAGGTAGCGGAAGCGGCCTCATCATGAAAATGGCCGGCTCCGCTGTCGCGAAACCGGCCGACCGTGGAATGGGGGTGGGAAAGGGTTGCGTCAGGCCTTGCAGGACTGACTGCCCTTGCCAGGCAGCGAGACCTGGACAGTGTCGCCGCTGCCCTCCACGCTGTAACCTTCGGCGGCAAAGGCCTTGCCCTTTTCCGGCGCGGCCAGCTTGACCGGCGCACCTTCCTTTTCGGTGCGGATATTGGCGCTCACGTCGTCCGCGAAGAAATCGATATAGACCAGACTGTTGTCCTTGCAGCGATAGGTCTTGCTGGCCTTGAGCGCGGGCGGGAGCGCGACGGGCGCGGCATTGGCCAGCTGCGTTTCCATCGGGTCGCCGATGGTCTCGTTGAACGCTTCCGGCTTGGCCTCACCGCATGCGCTGAGGGTTGCGAGGGAAAGGAGCGAAAGGGAAAGGGTGAGGGTGTGTCGCATAGCGGCGCCCTTATTTGCATGCGCAGCGGCCACGTCAATTGCCTTTTTGGGGAAACTCCACGAATCATGCGGCGGGCGGGACGCGCGCATAATCCTTGACCGCGCCCCGGCCTGCGGCCAATGCAGTAACCATGACGGAGCCCAACGATCCTGCCGCGCTTTCTTTCGAGGAGGCGCTTGCACGGCTTGAAGCGATCGTCCACCAGCTGGAACGTGGCGATGTCCCGCTGGAGCGGTCGATCGACCTTTATGCCGAGGGCGACCGCCTGCGCGCCCAATGCCAGAAACGGCTGGAAGCGGCGCAGGCGCGCATCGAGCAGATTGTCTCCGGCCCCGGCGGCGAGGCGGTCTCGACCAAGAATTTCGACTCGCATTGACCGCGGCCATGCACAGCGGCGCGACCTTGTCCCTGGACAGCGCAATGGACGAGATGCGCACGGCGATGGACCGGCAGTTCGACCTGCTGCTGACGGTCCCGGACGATGCGCGCGCGCGCCTCTATCATGCGATGCGGCACAGCGCGATCGATGGCGGCAAGCGCCTTCGTCCGCTGCTCGTCAAGGCAAGCGCGGACCTGTTCGCGGTGTCCGAGCATTCGGCGCATCGGGTCGGCCTCGCCGTCGAGTGCATCCACGTCTATTCCCTGGTGCATGACGACCTGCCGGCGATGGACGATGACAACATGCGGCGCGGACGGCCCAGCGCCCATGTCGCCTTCGACGAGGCGACCGCCATCCTGGCCGGTGATTGCCTGCATGATCTCGCCTTTTCGATTCTCGCCGAGGAGGCGACCCATGCCGACCCGTTCGTGCGCTGCGAGCTGGTCCGCGCGCTGGCCCAGGCGAGCGGCCCGGGGGGCATGGCCGGCGGGCAGATGATGGACCTGGTTGCCGAGACGCAATCCTTCGACCTGGCCGCCGTCACGCGCATGCAGCAGCTCAAGACGGGCGCACTGATCGGCTTTTGCGTGGAAGCCGGGGCGATCATGGGCCATGTGCCGCCGGAGGGGCGGCTGCACCTGCACGGCTATGCGCATGATCTGGGCCTTGCTTTCCAGATCGCCGACGATCTGATCGACGTCGAAGGCGATGCCGAGCTGGCGGGCAAGACCTTGGGCAAGGACGCCGCCGCCGGCAAGGCGACCTTTGTGTCGGTCATGGGAGCGGAGCGCGCACGGGCGCAGGCAGTGCTGCTGATCGAGCAGGCCAAGGCGCATCTGCGCGGCTATGGACCCGAAGCCGATCTGTTGCGGAAGATTGCCGATTTCGCGATATCAAGAAACCGGTAGGGGCAGGCAGACAGGCATTTCCATGGCAAGCAAGGAACGCATCGGCATCTATCCGGGCACGTTCGACCCGATCACGCTCGGTCACATGGACATCATCCGGCGGGGGGCGAAGCTGGTCGACAGGCTGGTGATCGGGGTGACGACCAATGCCAGTAAATCGCCCATGTTCTCGGTCGAGGAGCGGCTTGCCATGGTGCGCCGCGAATGCGCGGGCATAGATGCCCGGATCGACGTCGTGGCCTTCAACGCGCTGCTCATCCATTTCGCCCAGCAGCAGGGTGCCTCTATCATCCTGCGCGGCCTGCGCGCCGTCGCCGACTTTGAATATGAGTATCAGATGGCCGGCATGAACCAGCAGCTCGATGACAAGGTCGAGACCGTGTTCCTGATGGCCGATGTGTCTTTGCAGCCGATCGCGTCTCGGCTGGTCAAGGAAATTGCTTTGTTCGATGGCGATATCAGCCGTTTCGTGACCCCGGCCGTGCGGACCGAGGTGATGGACAGGATCGCCGCCGGGCGGGCGGCGGAAGGCTGAAACGAAAGCGACGGTTCAGGATTTAGGGGATAGGACGGCCCGATCCTTCCGCTACACGGCGGCGATGGGGATTGGCAGGAAATGAGGATAGGCATGCGCAAGAGATTGATGACCCTGCTGGCGCTGGCAGGATTGGCGATAGCGGGGGCCGGGCCCGCTCATGCACAGAAGGCGGACCCTGCCGCCGAGGCGCAGCGCGACGCCAAGGCGGAGGCTGATGCCAGGATGCTGCGCGAGGAAGCGGCGCGCAACAAGGACAAGCAGCTTCAGGCAAGCATTCCCGTCGACCCGCAGAATGTCTGGCAGCTGCAGCTGTCCAACGGCCAGCTGGTACGCATCCAGCTGCGCCCCGACGTCGCGCCCCAGACCGTCGAGCGAATCAAGACGCTGACCCGCCAGCATTTCTATGACGGCCTCATGTTCCACCGCGTGATCGACGGCTTCATGGCGCAGGGCGGCGATCCCAAGGGCGACGGCACCGGCGGCTCGAGCCTGCCGGACCTCAAGCAGGAGTTCAACTGGCTGCCCCATATGCGCGGCACGGTGTCCATGGCGCGCGCGGCGAGCGAGGACAGCGCCAACAGCCAGTTCTTCATCATGCTGATGCCGCGCACCCAGCTGGACCATAAATATACCGTGTTCGGCCGGGTGATCGAAAACATGGCCGGTGTCGACACCATTGCGAGGGGCGAGCCGCCGGCCGAGCCGACCAAGATCGTGCGCGCGTCGATCGAAGCCGACGGCCCGGCAGCCCCCTCCAGCTGAGTTTGATGAACCAGGCGTGAGACGCCCCGGAAAGGGGTGCCGCGTAAGCAAAGGAGAGGCCATGGCCGGGACAGCGATTCGCATTCCCTCCCTGCCGCGCGCGGAATGGACGGACGAGGCCCGCGCGGTCTTTTCGTTCTGGGGCGAGCCCGGCGCGTGGGAGAACGGGTCGAAGACCAACCTCATGATGCTGATGGCCAACCATCCGAAGCTTGGCATGGCCTTCAACAGCTTCGGCAAGCATCTGCTGCTCGAGTCGAGCCTGCCGACCTGGCCGCGCGAGCTGGTCGTGCTGCGCACCTCCTGGCACCTCAAGGCGGACTATGAATGGCATTATCATGTCGGCTATGCGCTGGCCGCCGGCATGACCCTGGAGCAGATCGGCGCCATTCGCGACGGCCCCGACGCGCCCGCCTGGCAGGACCGGGAACAGGATCGCGCCGTGTTGCGCGCGGTGGACGAGCTTTGGGAACATTCGCGCGTCACGGACGAGACCTGGGCCAGCCTCGCCAGCCATTTCGACCGGCATCAGCTCATGGACCTGGTCTTCACCATCGGCCATTATGTCATGCTGAGCTGGGCCATCGCCGCGTTCGGCATGCCCCTCGAAGACGGCGTCGATCGCATCGGTTTCGACCTGAAGACCGCGTCGGGCAAGACGCCGGCCATACGCCACCGGCCAGGGGAGAGTGACGATTGGGCATCGAGCAGCGACTAGAGGCACTGGAGGCGCGCCTGCGCGCGGCCGAGGATCAGTTGGAGATACTCCGGCTGCTCAACAGCTATGGCCCGCTGGTGGACAGCGGCGAGAGCAAGGCGGCGGCGGCCCTGTGGGTCGAGGGCGGCGGCTATAATTTCAGCGGCGGCTTCAGCGGCGGCACGCGCATCGTCGCGCCCGATGATCTGGTCGCCATGTACGAGAGCGAGGGGCACAAGGGCCTGGTCGCGACCGGCTGCTCCCACCTGACCGCGACGCCGCGCATCACCGTCACGGGCGATACGGCGGAGGCGGTCGCCTATTCCTATGTCGTCCTCAAGGAGGGCGAGCGCTGGTATTTGTGGCGGGCGGCGATCAACCACTGGACGCTGGTGCGCACGGCCGAGGGCTGGCGAATCATGGATCGCCACAACCGGGCGCTCGACGGCTCCGAGGAGTCCCACGACACCATGCGCCGGGTGCTGCGCTGATGGCCCGCTTCGACGGCAAGGTCGCGATCGTGACCGGCGCCAGCACCGGGCTGGGTCCGGTCATGGCCAGGATGCTGGCGGCAGAGGGCGCCAGGGTCGTGATGGCCGCGCGGCGCATCGAACTGGTCGAGGCGGCGGCGGCCGAGATCGGCGATGCGGCGATCGCGCTTCGGGCCGACGTGACGATCGAGGCGGACGTCGCCGCCATGGTCGATGCGGCGATGACCCGCTGGGGCCAGGTCGACATATTGATGAATAACGCCGCCGGGCCGGGCAAGGATCTCTACATCTGGGAGCAGACGCTGGAGAACTGGAACGACACCTTCGCCATCGACGTCACCGCCGCCATGCTGTGCAGCCGCGAGGTGATCCGCCGCTCGATGATGGAGCGCAAAAGCGGCGCCATCATCAACTTCTCCTCCACGGCCGGCTGGAACGGCCTGCCCCGCAAGAGCCACTACAGCGCCGCCAAGGGCGCGCTGCGCATCCTCACCAAAGTGATCGCGACGGAAGTCGGCCCCTATGGCATCCGATGCAACTGCCTGGTGCCGGGGCAGATCGAAACGGACCTCCTCAAGAACTGGTTCGAACGCACCGCCAAGGAGGAGGGCATCACAGTCGCGCAGAAGCGTGAAGCCGTGCTGTCGGGCGTGGCATTGAAGGGCGTCATCAGCACGCCGGAGGATGTCGCCAACATGGCCCTGTTCCTGGCCTCCGATGCGGCGCGCACCATCACCGGCCAGTCGATCAATGTCGATGCGGGCGGCGTGATGGTGGGGTGAGGCGGGCGGCATGACCCTGGACGAGATGCTCGCCCGCGAGGCGATCCGGGAAACCATGGCGGCCTATACGATCGCGGGCGATCGCCTGCGCGAGGAGGATTTCATCGCCGTCTTCACCGAGGACGCGGTGCTGGAATCCGAGGGCGTGGCCGAGGCCGACCTGTTCCGCTACGAGGGCAAGGCGGCGATCCGCCAGTGGATCGCCCGCTGGCGCAACCCGCCTGAAGGCGCGGCGCGTACCCATCAGGCCAGCTTCGTGCGCCATCACCTCACCACCAGCCGTATCGAGCTGACCGGACAGGACAACGCCAGGGCCCGCACCTACTGGGTCGCCTGGACCGACATGGGGCCGGACCATGCCGGCTATTATCTCGATGATTTCCGCAAGGTGGAGGACCGATGGCTGCTCGCCCACCGCCGCATCCGCCTCGACTGGCAATCGCCGGACAGCCTGTTCACGACGGCAATCACCAATACGCGGTGAGCGAAATAATAATAGTCTAAAGCCTACCCGTACGTCCTGAGTGCCACTGAGCTTGTCGAAGTGGCGTATCGAAGGACCTGGCTTGGCGCAGATGCTTCGATACGGGTCTTCGACTTCGCTCAGCCCCTACTCAGCACGAACGGGGTTGGGAAAAACACCAACCGAGAGGCTGCGAAGGTCAATCCAGCCGCGTCCAGCGGTCGAAGGTCGCCGCCTGGCCATTGCTGCGCCCGTCCGCGTCGATCAGGGTCCAGACCACGGCCTGTTCGATCCGGAACCGCCGCCCGGTCGCGGCGATGCGCACGCCGGCATAGTCGGCGATGAACC
>DATJLC010000135.1:0-16992 GCA_035490755.1 Sphingobium sp. | reverse complement strand
CACCCGCCAGCCCTGTCCGGCGGCATAGGCGGCGATGCGTTGTTTGAGCAGCGGCAGGTCCAGCTCGGGCGATTCGGAGTAATAGGTGTCCTCGACGAAGACGGACCCTGGCCCGAAAGGCAGGACATAGGCGAATCGGTAGCCGTCCGTCTGATCCACCCGCGCGTCCATGATGATCGGCCGGGCAAGGCCATGGGGGGCGTCCAGCTCCAGCAGGCTGCCCGCGAACTTCTGATAGCCGAGATCGAGGCGCGACAGGTCCGCCGGCCCGCGCGCGTCGATGACCCCGCCCGCCGAAATCGTGCGGCCGTCCGCGAGGTGCACCGATGTGGCGGTCACGACTTCGGCGGCGGCTTCGGTCAGCAGCGCCTGCGGGGGAAGCGCGTGGCGCAGCGCCGCGTCCAGCCGCTCGCTCTCGATGCTGTTATAGCCGCCCGGCAGATCGCGTGCATGATCGGCAAAGCAAACCCTGTGCCCGTCCCAGGCATGGCACACGAGCGGCGCCACCAGCCAGCGGTCGGCCGGGGCCAGGTCGCCGGAGAAGAAGGACCAGATGTGGTTGCCGCCGAACCGGGCGCCTTCCTCGATCAGGAGCAGCCTGAGATCCGGGCGGCGGGCGGCGAGGGCGAGAGCGATGAGGCCACCTGCCAGGCCACCGCCGACGATGGCGACATCCACCGGGGCGACTTCGACAGGCGTGCCGGTCATCTAGCGGCGCCAGCGGGACAAGGTGATGCCGATCCGCTCGGCCCGCTCGGTCAGCAGCAGTTTCACAATCTTTACGTAAACATGGCGTACCCGAGGGTCCTGGAGGAAGATCGTGTCGATGATGTGATCGGCCACCGCCTCGATCAAAGTGAAATGCACGCCGTGCGGCAAGGCGGTGGTGGCGGCGTGCTTGATGTCCATGTAGTTCTTGGAGGCGTTGAGCGATGTTTCGTGATCGTAATGATCAGCCACGGCCAGCATGGCGCGCACGCTGATCCGCAGGGGCTGCGGCAGGTGCGTTTCCTCCGAATAGATGCCGGTCAGGACATCGACATCGAGATCCTCGACCTCCAGCACCAGCATGTCCTCGCCGGACGGGCAGGACGGGTCGGTGTCCCCGAATGCACTCATAGAATTGACGCTTTCCATTTTGCGGAGAGCCGTTAAAGCGCCCCGCTTTGGGCGCTATTGCCCGCTGAAGGTCGGAACGGCAAGACGTGATACGGTTGGAGCCTCTCGCCACCCAGGGCGCGGACGCGATTGACGCGCTGCTGGACGCGGCCTTCGGCGCGGACAGGCGCGGGCGCACGGCCTATGCGATCCGGCGCGGCATGGCCTGGCTGACCGACCTTTCCTATGCGGCGATCGACGATGCGACCGGCGTCATGGCCGGCCTGCTCCAGAGCTGGCCGGTGGCGCTGCATGGCTCCGGCGACAGCCAGGCGCCGCTGGTCATGGTCGGCCCGGTCGCCGTCCTGCCGGATCGGCAGGGCGAGGGCATCGGCCGGGCGCTGATGGACCGGCTGGTGGCGGATGCCGACCGGATCGGCTGCGACCCGCTGATGATGATCGGCGATGCGGACTATTATGGCCGCTTCTGGGGCTTTTCGGCGGCGGCGACGGGGCAGTGGGAAGTGCCGGGCCCGGTCGAGCGCGCCCGCCTGCTGGCCCGTCCCGCCGGCGCCCAGGACCAGCGCCTGCCGGGTGCGGGCCTGCTCGGCCCCCGCAGGGTGGCGGTGAGGTCCGGCCGGGGCTGACCGCCAATTCAGGCGCTTGGCCCTTTACCAACGCCGCTCGGGCTGCGTATTGCAGGGGAGCATGCCGATGGACCCTCCCCCCGACCTCGCGACGCTGTCCCTCGACGCGATCGTCCAGCACATCAGCGCGCGCAGGCTGCCGCCCGTCGAGACATGGAACCCGCCCCATCGCGGCCATAGCGGCATAAGGATCGCGCGCGACGGCACCTGGTTCCATGACGGCGGCCCGATCGCTCGCAAGGACATGGTGCGCCTGTTCTCGACCGTGCTGCGGCGGGAGCCGGACGGCCGCCACGTGCTGGTGACGCCCGCCGAAAAGCTCGACATCGATGTCGAGGACGCACCGTTCCAGGCGGTGGAAATGCGCAGCGAGGGCGAGGGCGAGGGCCGCGAGATCGCCTTTGCGCTCGACACCGGCGACATCGTGCTGCTCGACGCCGGACATCGCCTCATCATGCGCGACGACGACAAGGGGCCGCGGCCCTATCTCCAAGTGCGCGGCGGCATGGAGGCGCGGATCGCGCGGGCCGTCTATTATGAGCTGGCCGCCATCGCTATTGCCGAGGACTCCGACAGGCCGGGCATATGGAGCCATGGCCATTTCTTTTCTCTCGAAACGGACGACAGCGCCCATGCGGCTGCGTGACCAGCTGGCGCGGATCCTTGCCGAGGGGCATAAGCGGGACCATCCCGACATTGATCCCGGCATGTTGCCGCTGATCGAGGATCATGATCACGCGCCTTCCGCCGTGCTGGTGGCGATCACCGACCGGCCCGAACCCGGCCTCATCCTGACCCAGCGCTCGGACAGGCTGCGCAACCATGCGGGCCAGGTCGCCTTTCCGGGCGGGCGTGTGGACCCCGACGATGCCGATGTCGTCGCTGCAGCCCTGCGCGAGGCACAGGAGGAGATCGCGCTCGCGCCCCGGCTCGTCGATGTGATCGGCACGAGCGACCCCTATTTCACCCATAGCGGCTATGCGATCGTGCCGGTGATCGGCGTGATCCCGCCCGACATTCCGCTGGTGCCCCATCCCGACGAGGTGGACGCCATTTTCGAGGTGCCGCTTGTCTATGCGCTCGACCCGGCGCGACGCACGCGGCAGTCGAGCGAGTGGGAGGGCGAAGTGCGCCATTATCACGAGATCGTGTGGGAGGATCGGCGCATCTGGGGCGTGACGGCCGCGATGCTGGTCAATCTGTCCTACCGGCTCGATCCTGCCGCGCTGCGTGCGATCGGTGGGGGTGAGCGATGAGCGGCGACGCGCTGCCCGACCGGCTGGCGCCTGCGGACTGGTGGCAGGATGCGGCGCTGCTCGCCTTGTGCACAGTCCTCGACTCCGGCGGACAGGGCGAGCATGCCCGCTTCGTCGGCGGAGCCGTGCGTGACAGCCTGATCGGCGTGCCGGTCAAGGATGTCGACATCGCCACCATCCATCCGCCCCATGAGGTCATGCGCAGGTTGAAGGAGGCCGGCATCCGCTCCGTGCCGACCGGCATCGACCATGGCACGGTGACGGCGATCCTCGATCGCGGGCCGGTCGAGATCACCACGCTGCGCCGCGACGTGGCGACCGACGGCCGCCGCGCCACGGTCGCCTTCGCCAATGACTGGCGCGAGGATGCGGCGCGGCGCGACTTCACCATGAACGCGCTCTATGCCGAGCCCGTCACCGGCCTCATTCATGATTATTTCGGCGGGCGCGTCGACCTGCTGGCGGGCCATGTCCGCTTTATTGGCGACGCGCGGGCGCGGATCGACGAGGATCATCTGCGGATCCTGCGCTATTTCCGCTTCCTCGCGCGGTTCGGCGAGGCTGACCGCGAATCCGCCGACTACGCGGCCTGTGTCGACAAGGCGCCGACGCTGATGGCACTGTCGCGCGAACGGGTCGCGGACGAACTCCTGAAGCTGCTGGCGACGCGCGATCCCGTGCCCGCTTTGGCGCTGATGATTGAGGGGGGCATATTTGGCCCGATCCTGCCGGAGGTCGACGGCGCCGGCGTGGAGCGCGTCGCGGCGTTGCTTGCGCGCGAAGCGGTGATGGACCAGGTGCCCGACGGCCTGTTGCGGTTGATCGCGCTGCTGCCGGAAGACGCCGCCATTGCCGAGCGGGTCGCGGCACGGCTCAAGCTGTCCAACAAGGCGCGCGCGCGGATCGCGACCGCTCTCGGGAAAGGGGTGGAGGGGGATGTGCGGCGCCTTGCCTATCGCCTTGGCACGCGCGGCGCGCTGGATCGCATTGCGCTTGGGCGGGCGGCGCGGCCGCAGGATGCCGCGCTGGTCGCAGGCTGGGCGGTGCCGCGCCTGCCGGTATCAGGCGGCGAGCTCATAGCGCGCGGGCTGACCGCTGGGCCGGATGTGGCGCGCGTCCTGAAATCGGTCGAAGAGGCGTGGATGGCGGCCGGCTTTCCCGATATCGACGCGGCGCTGCGGATCGCCGATCAGCAGGTCGCCGACTGGTTGCGATCCAGCCAGAAGGCATAAGCGGCGTCGGCGGACATCGGCCGCGCGTAATAATAGCCCTGACCCCTGTCGCAGCCCATTTCGGCCAGCGCGCTGCTGACCTCCGCCGTCTCGATGCCCTCGGCGACCGTGCGCATCCCGAGCGCATGGGCAAGCGACAGGATCGCGCGCACGATCGCCACCTTGTCGCGATCGCCGACCATGTCCGTGACGAAGCTCTGGTCGATCTTCAATATGTCGATTGGCAGGGTCTGGAGATTGGCGAGGTTCGAAAAGCCGGTCCCGAAGTCGTCCATGGCGATGGTGATGTCCATGGCCTTGAGCGCGCCGAGCAGCGTCTTCGTTTGTTCAAGGTCAGCGATCAGGGCGCTTTCGGTCAGCTCTATGCTGAGCCGCCTGCCGTCGAGGCCCGCCGCGTCCAGCGCTTCGCGCACCGCGTTCGGCACATCGTCGCGGGCGATCTGCACCGGCGAGACGTTGACATTGATGGAGACCGGCACGCGGCCGCCGCTCATCCGGTCCCATCGCGCCAGGCATTGCGCGGACTGGCGCAGCGCCCAGCGGCCGAGCGGGACGATAAGCCCCGATTCCTCCGCGACGGAAATGAAGCGGCTGGGCGACACCGGGCCAAGTTCCTGGTCGGTCCAGCGCGCCAGCGCCTCGAAGCCGACAACCTCGCCGCTGGACAGGGACAAAATGGGCTGGAATTCCATATCCAGCTCGTCGGCGGCCAGAGCCTCGCGCAGGCGGCTTTCCAGCGTGAAGCGTTCCTGCGCCTCGGTCAGCACGCTCGGCCGGTAGATCTCGAACGCGCCGGTCTGCTTGGATTGCTTGACCGCCGTCTGTGCCCGCCGGAACAGATCCTCCGGCTCCTCATCCTCCTGCTGGCTAATGGCGCAGCCGACCGCCACCTCGACATTGATGCGGTAGGAGGACAGCTTGAGCGGCGATTCGAAGACCGCGCGGACCCGCTGCGCGATCTGCATGGCATCCTCCATTCCGAGCACGGAGGCGGAGTGGATCGCGAATTCATTGCCGCCGACGCGGGCCAGCAGGTCGTTTGACCGCAGGATCGACTTGATCCGCCGGGCGACGGTAATGATGAGCTCATCACCGGCGATCGCGCCGAGCGATTCGTTGATACGGCTGAAACGGACCACATCGACCATGATGATCGCCTGGCCCTTTCCCGCTCCGGTGCTGCGTGCCTCGACCTGCTCAAGGAAACCCGATCGGTTGGGCAAGGCGGTCAGAGTGTCGGTCAGCAGTTCGCGGCGCAGCACATTCTCGATCATCTGATCATCGGTGCGGTCAATCGCGGACATCAATACCAGTACGCCGTTGGACCGGATCTTCGTGATCCGCCTGATCGAGATACGAAATACGCGGGTCGCAAATCCGCCGGCGAAGGTCAGGTCCGCCTGATAGCTCTCTTCCGTGCCAGCCGCGACGCCAAGGACATGCTCGCGCCATATGAGCGTCGACTGTTTATGATCATGGCTGCTGTCGGCCGTCGCTTCGTTCACGAATGCATCGAATGCGCGGTTGCGAATCAGCTTGGAACCTCGGCCGTTGATGACCTCTATGACGCAGGCCGGATGGGGCAACGCATCGACAAGGGCGCGCATCCGCTCCAGGACATGCGCCTCCGCGACCGGGTCCGGGGTGCCGGGCGCGGTCTCGTCGTGAGAATCGGGGGGCACATTGCGAGCAGCCATCAGCACCGCAATAGTTCCAGGTCGTAAATGAACGCTAAACCATGAGCGGAATTTCTACGTGAAATCCGTTACCTAGCTGAAATCAGCCAGCTTACCCGAAACGCCAGCTTCTATCCAAAACGGTTGTCGCGGCGGAACCCCTGGGGCGGCATGCGCCCCGCAGCGCCCCGCGCCGCGCGCCACGGCAGGAGGTCGGTTTCGGTTCGGGTTCGGCCGCTCTCGCCGCCCATCGCCCAGCTCAGCCCTTGCGCCAAGGTAAAAGCGATCGCATCCGACAGGCCGCCGTCGCGATAGCGCTGGAGCTGGACGCCCTGGCCCCGGCCCATCACCGGCAGTTCGGCCAGCGCGAACACGACGAGCTTGCGATTGTCGCCGATGACCGCAACGCTGTCCGCATCGCGCGGGATCTGCCGCACGATCTTGAGGGCGGCGCGGTCGCGCAGGTTCACCACTTGCCGGCCCTTGCGCGTTTCGGCGAGGATCTCGTCCATCTCCGCGACAAAGCCGCGCCCGTCGCTCGCGGCCAGCAGCAGGCGCCCGCCGGCGGCATGGGGCAGGAGCGCGACGATGCCGGTCTCGTCGGCGAGGTCGATCATCAGCCGCACCGGCTCGCCAAAGCCGCGCCCGCCCGGCAGCTTGTCCGCGCCCAAAGTGAAGATGCGCCCGTCCGATCCGGCGAGCAGCAGCTTGTCGGTGGTCTGTGCATGGAAGGCAAAAGCAGGGCCGTCGCCTTCCTTGAACCTGGCCGCCTCCGCCGCGCCGAGGTCGGCATGGCCCTTCATCGCGCGGATCCAGCCGCGCTGCGACAATATGACGGTGATCGGCTCGCGCTCGATCATCGCCTCCAGCGGGATTTCGCGGGCCGGCGCGGCCTCCTCCACCAAAGTGCGTCGCTTGCCGAGCGGGCTTTCGGGATCGTAGCGCTTCCTGAGGTCCGCAAGGTCGCGTTTGAGGCGGGTGCGCTGGCGGGCCGGGCTCTCGACCAGCTTGGTCAGCTCCTCGCGCTCCCTGACGAGATCGTCATGCTCGCGCCTCAGCTCCATCTCCTCGAGCTTGCGCAGCGAGCGCAGGCGCATGTTGAGGATCGCCTCGGCCTGGCGGTCGGTGAGCTGGAACTCGGCCATCATCATTGGTTTGGGCTCATCCTCGGTGCGGATGATCTCGATCACCCGGTCCAGGTTGAGATAGGCGATGATATAGCCGTCGAGCAGCTCCAGCCGATCGGCGATCTTGGCGAGCCGGTGGCGTGAGCGGCGCACCAGCACCTCGAACTGATGCCGGAGCCATTCGCTCAGCACCTTGTGCAGCCCCAGCACGCGCGGCGTGTGGCTGGCGTCCAGCACGTTGAGATTGAGGCTGAAGCGGTTTTCGAGGTCGGTCAGGCGGAACAGGCTGTCCATCAATATGTCGGGATCGACGGTGCGACTGCGCGGTTCGAGGACGATGCGGATGACGCTGTCCGATTCGTCGCGCACGTCCGCTAGGATCGGCAGCTTCTTGTCGGCGATGAGCTGGGCGATCTGCTCGATGAGCTTGGCCTTGGGCACCTGAAAGGGAATCTCGTCGATCACCGCGACCCAGGTGCCGCGCCCCTCGTCCTCCCGATGCCAGCGCGCCCGTACCCGGAAGGAGCCGCGCCCGGTGGCATAGGCCTCCGCTATGTTGGCCGGGCTGTCGACCAGCACGCCGCCGGTCGGGAAATCGGGCCCGCGCACCAGCTCCATCAGCGCCTCATGCGGCGCGTCCGGCTGGTCGATCAGCAGGCTTGCCGCATCGATGATCTCCGCGACATTATGCGGCGGGATGCTGGTCGCCATGCCGACCGCGATGCCGTTGGCGCCATTGGCCAGGAGATTGGGGAAGAGGCCGGGGAACACCTCCGGCTCTTCCTCCTCGCCATTATAGGTGGGGCGGAAGTCGACTGTGCCTTCCTCCAGGCCCGCCATCAGGTCGGCGGCGGCCTGGGTCAGGCGCGCCTCGGTATAGCGCATGGCAGCGGCATTATCGCCGTCGACATTGCCGAAATTGCCCTGCCCGTCGACCAGCGGGGTGCGCAGCGCGAAATCCTGGGCGAGGCGCACCATCGCGTCATAGACGGACTGGTCGCCATGGGGGTGATATTTGCCGATCACGTCGCCCACGACGCGCGCGCATTTCTTGTAGCCGGTCGTGTTGCGTGCGGGGTTGGCGACGAGCACGTCCGGATTCGCGCCGGCCGGCTCCAGCCTGAGGAGGCGCATCGCCCAGAGCAGGCGGCGGTGGACCGGCTTCAGCCCGTCGCGCAGGTCCGGCAGCGAGCGCGCCGTGATGGTGGACAGCGCATAGACGAGATAGCGCTGGGACAGCGCCTCGTCGAACGGATGGTCCTTGATGGCGTCGAACGGATCACGGAAATCGGACATGGCTTGTGCGAATATCAGCCGCCCTGCCGCTTGAACAGGGCTGTCCGCCGCCAGTCGCAGCGCAACCTCGTCCGGGCGCGATTCAGGGTCCGGACCGGCGGCGGCCTCTTGCATCCGGGCGGCCGCCGCGTGAACGGGATTTCAACCAGCCGCGCCCTATGATGAGCGCGCCGCGGCTGGCGCGGGGCAATCCATCTTGATGGCAGGGTATCTATGTTACAGGTCGCTGGACTGATTTACGGCATGCTGGCGAGCTTCGTGCTCTCGTCGGCGTCGCGCAACCGCAAGACGGGGCGGCCGCATCCGCCGATGCTCGTCTATATCGGCTATCTGCTCTGCGGCATGTCGGCCGGCGCGGCGCTGCTGCTGCCGCTGTTGCACCTGCTCGGCTTTGACATATTGCCGCACCTCCTGGCCCAACTGAGCTAGGCGCGCTTCGCGAGTTCGCGGTTGATCCACCTGGGGCGCGGGCTTATCCCGTCAGCCCATGACCATGACCGTTCCCGCCGCTTATCCGGCAACGCGCCTGCGCCGTGTCCGCGCCTCCGGCTGGAGCCGGGCGATGCATGCCGAGCATCGCCTGTCGCCCGCCGACCTCATCTGGCCGCTGTTCGTCACTGACGGCGCGGGGGTGGAGGAGCCGATCGGATCGCTGCCCGGCGTGTCGCGCTGGTCGGTCGACCGCGTCGTCGAGCGCGCGCGCGAGGCGGTTGCGGCGGGCATTCCCTGCCTCGCCCTCTTTCCCAATACCCAGCCCGGCCGGCGCAGCGAGGACGGGGTGGAAGCGCTCAATCCCGACAATCTGATGTGCCGGGCGATCCGGGCGATCAAGAATGCGGTGCCGGACATCGGCCTCCTCACCGACGTGGCGCTCGACCCCTATACCGCGCATGGGCAGGACGGCCTCGTCGACCAGCGCGGCTATGTCCTCAACGACGCGACGGTGGACATGCTGGTCGGCCAGGCGCTGAACCAGGCGGCGGCTGGCGCCGACATCATCGCGCCCAGCGACATGATGGACGGCCGGGTCGGCGCGATCCGCGAGGCGCTCGAGGCGGAAGGTCATGCAAACGTCCAGATCATGGCCTATGCCGCCAAATATGCGAGCGCCTTTTATGGCCCCTTCCGCGACGCGGTGGGCTCGAGCGGGCTGCTCAAGGGTGACAAGAAGAGCTATCAGATGGACCCGGCCAATGGCGCCGAGGCACTACGCGAGGTGGCGCTCGACATCGCCGAGGGCGCGGACAGCGTGATGGTAAAGCCGGGCCTGCCCTATCTCGACGTAGTGGCAAGGGTGAAGGACGCCTTCAACATCCCTGTCTTCGCCTATCAGGTGTCGGGCGAATATGCGATGATCGAGGCGGCCGTGGCGGTCGGCGCGGGGGATCGCGACGCGCTGGTGCTGGAGACGCTGATGAGCTTCAAGCGCGCGGGCTGCACCGGCGTCCTTACCTATCACGCGCTGCATGCGGCGCGGCTGATGGCCCAGGGAAACTGACATGACCGGCCCGAGCATCCTTCCGTTCAACGGCAAATATCCGGTGATCCATGAAAGTGCCTTCATCGCGCCGGGCGCCGTCATCATCGGTGATGTCGAGATCGGGCCGGAGGCGAGCATCTGGTATAATTGCGTCGTCCGGGGCGATGCCAACCATATCCGCATCGGCGCGCGCACCAATGTGCAGGACGGCACCGTCATCCATTGCGACAGCCCCAAGCCCGGCCGGCCGCAGGGCTTTCCCACCTTGATCGGCGAGGATGTGCTGATCGGCCATATGGTGATGATCCACGGCTGCACGCTGCAAGACCGCGCCTTTGTGGGCCTGGGCACGATCGTCATGGACGGCTGCGTGATCGAGGGCGATGCGATGCTGGCGGCGGGCGCCATGCTGACGCCGGGCAAGCACATCCCGGCGCGTCAGATGTGGCAGGGCCGCCCGGCCAAGTTCGCGCGGGAGCTCAGCGACGAGGAGCTGCTGTCGTTTCGCGCAGGGATCGACGGCTATGTGCAGAATGCCCGGATGCACCGGGCTTCGTTGGAAGCGTTCAGGGACGCGCCAGATCGGCCTTGAGCGCGTCGAGCCGGTCGTTCTGCCGGTCGACCATGGCAAGCACGCGCTGCCGTTCGCGGTCGATCGTCGCGGAATCGGCGATCGCGCGGCCGGGGTCGGGCGCATTGGACCGCTCGACATAAAGCGTGTCGAGGCTGGCCAGCGCCGCCACGCTTTCATAACGCTCCGAATCGAGCTCGCTGATCGCCTGCTGCGCGACCACCCAGGCCTCGCTGCCGATGGCGGCGCCGCGGCCGGCGGCGACGACGCGCTGGCTGGAGTCGAGCCGGGTGTCGAAGGCGCTGGATGCCGCCATGGCTTTCTGCCCCAGTGCGGTGACCTCGGCGGCCAAAGCGGGGTCCTCGCCTGCGGATTGTGCCGCCTCCTGCCTGGCGACCCTCTTGGCGGTGATTTCCGCGTCGCGATCCCGGCTTTCGACCGGGCGGCGGGTCAGGGAAGGATAGCCGCGCGCGATCGCCTGCGTGTCGGCAAGGCCGGGCAGGGCAATCAGCAAAAGGGCGATCAGGCGGTGCATCATCTCAGGGCCGATTTAGGGCTGGCGCTCCATGCGCGCAAGGGCGTGGCCGATCGACGGGCGATCGCGCGCAATTCGGCCCGCCAACCGTTGACACCGCCCGGCCTATCCACTAACGGGCCACTTTCCCGCGCGCCGATGCTGTTTTGGCGGAATCGGCCGCGCCATGCATTTGACCGGAAGAGAAGAAGGCCATGTTCGCAGTCGTGCGCACGGGCGGCAAGCAGTATCGCGTAGCCGCCGGAGACAAGATCGTCGTCGAGAAGCTGGCGGGTGAGGCCGGCGACAAGGTGACGCTGGACGATGTCCTGCTCGCGGGCGAGGGCAGCGAGATCAAGAACAGCAAGGGCCTCACGGTTTCGGCCGAGATCATCGCCCAGGCCAAGGGCGAGAAGGTCATCGTTTTCAAGAAGCGTCGCCGGCACAACTACCGCCGCCGCAATGGTCACCGCCAACAGCACACGATCCTCAAGATCGTGTCGATCGGCGCCTGATAGGAGTTACGAGCAATGGCACATAAGAAAGCCGGCGGTTCATCGCGCAACGGTCGCGATTCGGAATCCAAACGCCTGGGCGTCAAGAAGTTCGGCGGCCAGACGGTGCTGGGCGGCAACATCCTGGTCCGTCAGCGCGGCACGAAATTCTATCCCGGCCGCAATGTCGGCATCGGCAAGGATCACACGCTGTTCGCCCTGATCGAGGGCCGCGTGACCTTCCACGACGGCAAGCTTGGCCGCAAGTTCGTGTCCGTCGACCGCCTCGCCGAGGCTGCCGAATAAGCGATCCGGATTCGGCACGCGTCAGCGCGCCCGTACAGGTAAAAGAGGGGAGCGGCCGGCTGGTCTGCTCCCTTTTTGCTGCCTTGCGCGTGCGCGGAACGTGGCGGGTTGGAAAGCGTTTCATCCGATGGCGGTGAATGCTCCGCAGACCGGGAGCCTCATTGGCTGACAGGGCGCCGTCACATTCTGCTGCGCGAACATGCAGGAGGACGCTTATGAAACGCGCAATGCTTGCGCTGGCCCTGGGGCTCGCCACCCTGTCCCTGTCGGCCTGCGACGATTATGGCTATCGCTATGGCGGGGTCTATTCCGCCGGCTATCCCCACTATCGCTATTATGACGATTATTACTACGCCCCCGCCTATCGCGGTTACTGGGGCAGAGGCGGCCATTATTATCATCGCCGCGACGGCTATCATCATCATCGCCGTGACGGTGACGTTCGCGGCCATCGCTTCCACCGGCATGACGGGGTCTCAAGGCCCGGCCGGGACAAGCATTGGCGCGATCGGCATGGCGGCAAGGGTGGGCATGGCAAGTGGCGCCGTCACCGGGATTAGGGCGATACGTTGGACGTTGGAATCAATCCTCCCGGCACGGGGAGGTGGCGCGCGCAGCGCGTGACGGAGGGGACTATGCACTGGGCACCGCCCCTCCGCCCCTTCGGGGCACCTCCCCGTTGCCGGGGAGGATTGTGAGCAGAGAGACCGCCGTTCAGAACAATGCCGGCCAGAGCGTCATCAACAGGCCAACGAGGCTGACCAGGAACAACAGGGAGCGCACGACCGGGATGCCCATGGCATAGACCGGCAGATAGGCCGCGCGCGCGGCGATCCAGACGATGCTGCCGATCTCGGTCCAGCGGGTCGAGAGGCCGGCGGCGGTGACGATCAGGATCGCGGCCGCCATGATCGGGAAGGTCTCGAAATAATTGGCCTGCGCCCGCATCAGCCGCCCGACCACGGGCGCCGGCGGCGGCAGCGCCTCGTCGCGCGCGCCCATGTTCCATTTGGGGCCATACTGCTTCGTCTTTGCCTGGCCTGCCGCGAAGACATGAACCAGCGCCAGAATGCAGCCCCAGGCCAATATGGTGAGTTCGACGGTCATCTGTTCCCCCCTCCTGTATGTTCGGCGGTAGCATGGCCAAAAAAGAGGCCGCCGTACAGGGTACGACGGCCCGAGGCATCTGTTCGCAGGAGGAACATCGGTTGGCGGGCGGGCCTGTCAGTGCGGCCCGCCCTGCCCAAATGCTTAGTTGTAGGCGCGCTCGCCGTGGCTGGTGAGGTCGAGGCCCTGCACTTCCGCATCGGCCGAGGGGCGCAGGCCCATCGTCTTGTCGATGATGAAGAAGAGCACGGCGCTGCCGACGCCCGACCAGACCAGGGTCAGGGCAACAGCCTTGACCTGGGTGACGAGCTGGGCCGCCATGTCATAGCTGCCGACCGCCGCCGGGAAGACGGTGTAGTCGAAGAAGCCCTGGCCGCCCAGCGCCGGATCCGCGACGACGGCGGTGGCGATGGCGCCCGTGATGCCGCCGATGCAGTGGATGCCGAACACGTCGAGGCTGTCGTCATAGCCGAATGCGCTCTTCACCTTGGTGACGAAGAGATAGCAGATCGGCGAAACGACGAAGCCAAGCAGGATCGAGGTCATCGGCGCCGCGAAGCCCGAAGCCGGGGTGATCGCAACGAGGCCCGCGACCGCGCCGGACACCGCGCCCAGCATCGATGCCTTGCCGTGGTGGAACTGCTCGATCAGCGCCCAGCTCACCGCCGCCGCGCAGGTCGCGACCATGGTGTTGATGAACGCAACAGCGGTCACGCCGTTCGCTTCGAGGTTGGAGCCGGCGTTGAAGCCGAACCAGCCCACCCACAGCAGGCTGGCGCCGATCATGGTCATGGTCAGCGAGTGCGGCGGCATGGGTTCCTTGGGGAAGCCGATGCGCTTGCCAATCATGAGCGCGCCGATCAGGCCGGCAATGCCCGCATTGATGTGAACGACGGTGCCGCCCGCGAAGTCGAGCGCGCCCCAGCCCCACAGCAGGCCGTAATCGGTCGGCGCATCAGGCAGGAAATCCGGGCCCGCCCAGTACCAGACCATGTGCGCGATCGGGTAATAGACAAGGAGCGACCAGATCGCCACGAACACGATGAGCGAGGAGAACTTCACCCGCTCCGCGAACGCGCCGACGATCAGCGCCGGGGTGATCATCGCGAAGGTCATCTGGAAGACGACGAACACGAGCTCCGGGATGTAGACGTTGTTGCTGAACGTCGCGGCCATGGTGGTGCCGTCGACGCCCATCAGGAAGGCCTTGGACAGGCCGCCGAAGAAGTGATTGTCGCCACCGCTGGTGAACGCGATGCTGTAGCCCCAGCAGACCCACAGAATGCCGGTGACCGCGACGATCATGAACACCTGCATGAGCACGCTCAGCATGTTCTTCGAGCGGACGAGGCCACCATAGAACAGGGCCAGGCCCGGAATGGACATCATCAGCACCAGCGCGGCGCTGACCAGCATCCAGCTTGTGTCGCCCTTGTTGACCATGCCCGCCATGGCGGCGGCGTCGGGCGCCTTGATCAAGTCTGCCGCCATGGCAGGGGCGGCGACGGCCAACGCGGCGGCAGCCGCCGCGGCCATGCCGCATAGTTTCCTTGTGATTGTCATGCGTACCCCCAAATTAAAGCGCGGTTTCGCCGGTTTCGCCGGTGCGGATCCGCACGGCCTGCTCGACGTCGAGGACGAAGATCTTGCCATCGCCGATGGCGCCGCTGTTTGCCGCCTGCTGGATGCTTTCGACAACACGGGGCGCGAGAGCGTCGTCGCAGACGACCTCGAGCTTGATCTTCGGAACCATGTTGGTGCTGTATTCCGCGCCGCGATAGATTTCGGTCTGACCCTTTTGCCGGCCGAAGCCCTTAACTTCACTGACCGTCATGCCGGCGACGCCGAGGACGGTGAGCGCCTCGCGTACGTCGTCCAGCTTGAACGGCTTTATGATTGCCATGACTAGTTTCATGTTGCCCCCTGTTCGTGGTGTGCGACAGGAGTCCGCAGCAAGGACCGTGCCAATTCCTAAGAATGGCTTAATTTATGGGAAAGGTCGCGAGGTCGCGGCGCGCAGGTGCCTGAGGGCGCACAATTTTCAGGCACGGGCGTCGGGCTGCCCGTTTTTTAGGCAGCTGTTCCGCCCACCGTCAGGCCCTCCAGCAGCAAGGTCGGCTGGCCGACGCCGGCTGGCACGCTCTGGCCGCCCTTGCCGCACATGCCGATGCCCTCGTCCAGCGCCATGTCGTTGCCGATGCCGATGACGCGGGTGAGCGCGGTGGGGCCGTCGCCGATGATGGTCGCGCCCTTGATCGGATCGCCCAGGCGCCCGTTCTCGACCCGATAGGCCTCCGTGCAGGAGAAGACGAACTTGCCCGACACGATGTCGACCTGGCCGCCGCCGAAGCTCCGGGCATAGATGCCCGACTTGACGCGGGAGAGCAGCTCGGCCGGGTCGTCCTGACCGCCGCGCATGAAGGTGTTGGTCATGCGCGGCATCGGCGCATGGGCATAGCTTTCGCGCCGGCCGTTGCCGGTGGCCGGCACGCCCATCAAGCGCGCGTTCAGCCGGTCCTGCATATAGGCCTTCAATATGCCGTCCTCGATCAGCACATTCTCCTGCGTCGGCGTGCCCTCGTCGTCGATGCTGAGCGAGCCGCGGCGGTCCATGATCGATCCGTCGTCGACCACGGTGACGCCGGGCGCGGCGACCCGCTGGCCGATGCGGCCGGTGAAGGCGGACGTGCCCTTGCGGTTGAAGTCGCCCTCCAGCCCGTGCCCGATCGCCTCGTGCAGCAGCACGCCGGGCCAGCCGGGACCGAGCAGCACGGTCATCTCGCCCGCCGGCGCCGCGACCGAGCGCAGATTGACCTCCGCCTGCGCGATTGCCTCGTCAATGGCGCGGCGCCAGCTCGCCTCTTCGAACAGCGAGTCGTAGAGATAACGGCCGCCCATGCCGAACACGCCGGTCTCGCGCCGGCCATTCTCCTCCATGATGACGGAGACGTTGAGCCGCACCAGCGGGCGCACGTCCGACGCCACGAAGCCGTCGGCGCGGACGATCTCGACGACCGACCAGCTGCCCGCCAGGCTCGCCGACACCTGCACGACGCGCGGGTCGCGGGCGCGGGCGGCGGCGTCGATCGCGGCGCAGAGCTCCACCTTGCGGGCGAAAGGCACGAGCTCGAGCGGATTGGCGTCGGTATAGAGATGGCGATTGGTGCGCGCCGGCGGCGGCGCTGGGGGCTGGCGGGCCGGGTCAAGCAGGGCCAGCGTCTCGGCGGCCTTGCGGATCGCCCGCTCGCTGATGTCATTGGCATGGGCAAAGCCGGTCATCTCGCCCGACACGCCGCGCAGGCCAAAACCGGCGTCGGTGGAATAGTCGGCGGTCTTGAGCCGGCCATCGTCAAAACCGAAGCTCTCCGAGGCGCGATACTGCAGATAGAGCTCGCCATCGTCGCACTTGCCCAGCGCCTCGGCGGTCAGGCGCCGCGCGCCCTCCGGGTCGAGCGCGCCCTCCCGGTAAAGGAAGCCGCGGACGTCTTGGATCTGGGGGGGCGTGTCGGTCATGGGGAGGATATAGGCGTGATGGGCGCGATGCTCCAGTCCCGTTGGTGCGAGACTATTCGGGGGCCTTGGGGCGCGGCGCGGGCTTGAGGCGGATATATACGCCGCCTCCGTCCCGCCTGTCGATTTCGAACGCACCCGTCTTCACGACAAGATCGCTCAGTCGTGCGCAGCCATAGGTGCGCGGATCGAAATCCGAGCTGAGCATGGCCAGCCGGGTTCCGACCGGGCCGAGCGCGACCCAGCCGTCAACATCTTCCATCTGGGCGATCGCCGTTTTCAGCAGCGGCGTAGCCTTGGATGGCTTTTGGGTGATCGATGCTGGCCGAGCGTCCGGCTTTTCGGGCTGATCGGGCGCTGGTGCCTCGGGCAGGAGATTTTCGGTATAGATGAAACGCCGGCAGGCTTGGCGGAAGCTCTCCGGTGTCTTCTGCTCGCCAAAACCATAGACGTCGACGCCTTCTTCTCGAATGCGTGCGGCCAACCGGGTGAAGTCACTGTCGGACGACACGAGGCAAAAGCCTTCGAACCGACCACTGTGAAGCAAGTCCATGGCATCGATGACAAGCGCGATGTCGGATGCGTTTTTGCCCGAAGTATAAGCGAAATTCTGATGCGGCATGATCGCGTGGGTGGACAGAATATCGGCCCAGCCCTTGAGTCGCATGCCCGAAAAAT
>DATJLC010000134.1:0-4493 GCA_035490755.1 Sphingobium sp. | reverse complement strand
GCCGAGGGGATAGACCGGCCCCGTCAGAATATCCCCATCGCCAGTCCCGCCCCCATCACAGCCCCCAGCTCCCGGCAGCGCGCCAGATCGGCCTCGCCGATCCGCTTGGGCGCCAATATGGCCTCCGGGGTCTGGGCATGGGTCAGGACGATGACGGGGTCCGCGACGGGCCTCAGGCGCCAGCCCGTCGCGATGCGCGCGATCTGCCGCGCCGCATTCTCCCCGTCGCTGCCCGCGCAGATGAGCGTGCCATAAGGCCGGCCCGCTATGCGATCGAGCACCGGATAATAACTGCGGTCGAAGAAATCCTTCATCATGCCCGCCATGGCGGCAAGGTTTTCGGGCGTCGCGAAGATATAGCCGTCGGCGGCAAGCACATGCTCCGGCCCGGCATCGGGCGCCGCCATCAGGTGAATGTCGAGCCCGGCCTCCTGCGCCGCGCCCGCCGCCGCCGCCTCGGCCATCTGCCGCGTTCCGCCGGTATGCGTATGGAATAGGATGAGCAGGCTGGGCACGGCGACGCTATAGCAGCCGCGCTGGGGACATGCACGGGCCGGCCCCCGGCGGCCGCCTCAGCCCTCCAATTGCCGCTGAAGCGTGCGGATGTCGGCGTCGATGTCGGCATTGTCCTTGCGCAGCGCCTCAATCGTGCGCACCGCATGGATGACCGTGCTGTGGTCGCGCCCGCCAAAGATGCGGCCGATTTCCGGCAGCGAACGGGGCGTCAGCTTCTTGGCCAGATACATGGCGACCTGCCGGGGCCGGGCGACCGCGCGCGCGCGCCGTGCCGATCGCATTTCCGACGTGTCGATCCGGTAGTGCGCCGCGCAGGCCCGCTGGATCTCGTCGATGGTGATGCGCCGGCTATTGGCCCTGAACGAATCGGCCAGGACGGTCTCGGCCATCTCGATCGTCACCGCCCGCCCCATCAGCTGGGAATAAGCGATCAGCTTGTTGAACGCGCCTTCCAGCTCGCGAATGCTGGTGCGGATCGAACGGGCGATCAGCTCTATCACCTCATCCCCGACAACCGCCGAGCCATGCTGCTCCCGCCGCGCGCGCAGGATCGCCAGGCGCAGCTCCAGCCCCGCCGGCTGGATGTCCGCGACCAGGCCGCCCGCCAGGCGCGACAGGATGCGCTTGTCGACGCCGTCGATCTGCTGCGGCGCCCGGTCGGCGGCGATGGCGATGCGGGCGCCGCTGTCGGCCAGTTCGTTGATCGTGTGCAGGAACTCCTCCTGCGTAGGTCCCTTGCCGGCGATGAACTGTATGTCGTCGATCAGCAGGAGACGCGCGCTGCGCAGCCTTGCCTTGAAGGCCATGGTGTCATTGGCGCGAATCGCGTTCACGAATTCCGTCATGAAGCGTTCGGCGGACATATAGAGGATCGCCCTGCCGGTGCCGTGCTGGGCATAAGCGGCGGCGATCGCATGCAGGAGATGCGTCTTGCCGAGCCCGGTCCCGCCATGGATGAACAGCGGATTGAACATCGGCGCCTTCTCCGCCGCGAGGCTCTGCGCTGCGGTCAGCGCCAGGCGGTTGCTGTCATCGACCACGAACGAGGCAAAGTCATGCCGGGGGCGAAAGCCTTCGGCGAACGCATCGGACCCGGCGACCTCCTGAACCTGGCCGACGGCACTGCTGTCCCCAACCAGCGCCAGCGCGCGCGGCGCACCGGCCCGGCGCACGATGCGCACCTCCTTCACGCCGAAATTCTGCATTCGCCAGGCTAGGGTCAGGCGCAGGCCATAATTGCTTGCGACATAATTGGCGGCGAACTCGCTCGGCGCGACGAGATCGAGCGTGCCCGTCATGGCGCAGAACGGCCCCAGCAGCAGCGGCCGCAGCCACTGGTCGAACAGCCGGGCGCCGACGTCACGGCGCAGCCCTGCGCGCACGCTTTCCCAGGCCGATTCCATCTGTTCGGACGAATCCGACTGTGCGGTCTTCAAGCTATCCGTTGGCACGCCCCCGCGACCCCTTTCCGTGCTTGTTGCCTCCAACCCCTGCGCCATTCTTGCCAACACCCCCTCTTTTGTACGTGCGGCGCCCAGGCGGGCTCCGAAAATCGAAGACAAAAGCGTCCCACCCGTGACCACCCATAGTAGTCACGGCGAATGACAAATGCTCTCACCGCTGCTCCGCAACCTTGATTCGAGGTGCGTGGAAGGACTTTTTGTCACCGGCACCAAGGCCGATCAAGACTGATCCATGTCAAAAAAATGAAATAAAAATCTTGACCAAGGAATCTGGCCGATATGCTCTAACCCTTTTGAATTATTGCATTTTTTGCAAGTGCATAGAGTCTGAAGCGCAACGAATCGTGGAGTTGTGCGCTTTTCCCAAAATGTGAGTTATGTGTCGCTGTTGCAGTGCAGCATAGCAATGCCGTCACCTTTGCCTGCAGCAAAAAACCCGCCCGGCATATGCCTGGCGGGTCCTGCCCTTAGCCCTGCAACGGGAAGTTCAGGCGAGCGCCTGCACCTTTTTCGTCAGCCGGCCGAACTTGCGCGATGCGGTGTTCTGGTGGAGCACGCCGCGCGCGACGCCCCGCGCCAGTTCCGGTTGCACGACCGAGAGCGCGCTCTGGGCGGCGGCCTTGTCACCGCTCTCCAGCGCCGCTTCGACCTTCTTCACCAGGGTACGGATGCGGCTGATGCGCGCACCGTTGATCTCTGCCCTGCGCGCGTTGCGGCGAATGCGCTTTTTTGCCTGCGGCGTATTGGCCATGCTTGTCCTCGAAATCCCAAATGTGCAAATCGGATGGGGGTGCCGGATGATGGAACCCGCGCAACCCGCGAAGCTGGCGCCCATAACCGCGCCGGATGGGATCGTCAACCGTTTCGGCGTCCGTTTATCGTTGGCAGGTCGGGCACCAGAAGGTCGAGCGCCCGCCATCGACGCGCCGTGCGACGGTGCCACCGCAGGGGCAAGGCGCGTCCTGGCGACCATAGACGCGCCAGGCCTTGGCGAAATAGCCGAGTTCGCCATCCGGCCGCACATAGTCGCGCAGCGAGGAGCCGCCCGCCGCGATCGCGGCAGCGAGTACGTCGCGAATCGCCTCGACCAATAGGCCAAGCCGTCGCCGCGTCACTCGGCCCGCGGCCCTGCCCGGCGCGATCCCCGCCTTGTTCAGCGCCTCACAGACATAGATATTGCCGAGCCCCGCGACGATGCGCTGGTCGAGCAGCATCGCCTTGATGGGCGCGATTCGCCCGGCCAGCGCGTCGGCGAGATAGGCGGCGGTGAAGTCCGGCCCCAGCGGCTCCGGTCCCATCGTCGCGAAGGGCGGGTAAGCGCCAATCTCGCTCAGGGGCAGGATATCGACAAAGCCAAAGCGGCGCGGATCGCGCAGGCTCAGCACGCGGCCCTCCTCGGTTTCGAGGACGAGATGGTCGTGGCGCTCGATTTCGGCCGGGTCGATCACCCAGCGCCCCGACATGCCGAGATGGAAGATCATCAGATCGCCCCGGTCGGTCTCGACCAGCCCATATTTGGCACGGCGGCCAAGCCCAACCACACGCGCCCCGGTCAGCCGCTGGCGCAGGTCAATGGGAAAAGGGCGGCGCATGTCGGCGCGGCGCGGCTCGACCCGGACCAGGCAGCGTCCCTCCAGGGGCGCGCGCAGGCCGGCGACAGTGGTTTCGACTTCCGGAAGCTCGGGCATGCGGCCTCTCGTTATCAGCCTTTGCGGGCAGGGCAACAGTTGGCTAGAGCGTGCGCCATGACCGAAACAGCATCCTTTGGCTATCGCGATGTCCCGGCGGACGAGAAGGCCGGCATGGTGGGCGCCGTCTTCTCCAGCGTCGCGCGCCGCTACGACCTCATGAACGACGCCATGTCGGGTGGCGCGCATCGCCTGTGGAAGGACCGCTTCGTGCGTCGGGTGAAGCCCCGGGGCGGCGAGACGATCCTCGACATGGCGGGCGGCACTGGCGACATCGCCTTCCGCCTTGCTCGCGCCGGCGCGCACGTCACGGTCGCGGACATTAACGCCGACATGCTGGCGGTCGGCATGGAACGGGCGGAAAAGCGCGGGCTCCAGGGCCTGATCTGGGCCGAGGAGAATGCCGAGACGCTGACCTTCCAGGACCGCGCCTTCGATGCCTACACCATCGCCTTCGGGATCCGGAACGTCACCGACATCCCGGCGGCGCTCCGCGAGGCGCACCGGGTGCTGAAATTCGGCGGTCGCTTCTTCTGCCTCGAATTCTCGCGCACCCTGTGGCCGGGCTTCGCGGAGGTCTATGACGCCTACTCCCATCATATCGTGCCGCGCGTCGGCCAGCTCCTCGCCAAGGACGCCGAAAGCTATCGTTATCTGATCGAATCGATCCGCCGCTTCCCGCCGATGCGCGAGTTCGAGGCGATGATCCGCGCCGCGGGCTTCACCCAGACCCGGGTCGAGCCGATCCTGGGCGGGCTGGTCGCCATTCATAGCGGCTGGAAGATTTGACTGCTCCCGTCGTTCATCTGTGGCGCCTCCTCAAATG
>DATJLC010000133.1:0-6992 GCA_035490755.1 Sphingobium sp. | reverse complement strand
GCCGAACAGTATCAGGGGATCAAAGGCCGTGGCATCGGCCTGGGCCAATATCGCCCGGCCATCCACGCCCGCGTGCGCCAGATTGCGGCGGGCGGATTTCAGCATCTCGGCGGATATGTCGAGACCGTATAGCGATGCGCTCCGATAGCGCCGGCCGACAAGGGCCAGATTACGCCCGGTCCCGCAGCCGACCTCCAGCACGCCGCCGCCATACGGCACCCCGAGCCCGCCGATCAGCCGGTCGCGCCCGAGCAGATAATATTTGCGCGTCAGGTCATAGACGTGGCGCTGGACGCGATAGATCGCTTCCATGCGCGCAGCATGGGCATCATCCGCCATCACGGCCATGGGGGGTCAGCCCCGCAGCGCGTAGAGATGCACGCCGCCATAGATGGATGAGCGGTCGCGCGCAGTGAAGTCCAGCGATTCGTCCGCGCGATAGTGCCAGCGGGCGAGCAGCGCATCGGCCACCCGGCCGGGCAGCAGGCTGGGTTCGGCGGCGGTGCGAAACAGGACGCGGGCATCGGGCCGTGCCGTGCGCGTGATCTCGCTCCACAACGCGTTCAGCTGCGCATCGGTCATCCAGTCCTGCGCATCGAGCAGGATATAGCGGTCAAGGCTACCGTCCGCCTGCTGGGCGAGCCAGTCGGTCATATTGGCGTGCACCACGTCGACCCGCTTGGCGCGCGCGGCGACCATGGCGTGGTTCTGTTCCTGCAGATAAGGCGGCAGCGGCGCCTGCGGACCCTTGGCATAACCGCGCCCGAAAGCCTGCCAGGCGAAATAGTTCTCGTTGAGCTCATGGGCACAGGCCAGGCGCTCCAGCCGCGCCCGCAGGACGCTCGCCATGTCGCTGTCGCCGGCAAGCGCAGTATATTGCGCCGGCGGAATGCCGAGGCCGAACAGCGAGGCGGGTTGTTCGGTGAGCCAGCGGATGAACTTGCGGTCGAACAGCGGCGCCAGCTTCTCGTCGAACAGCACCCGCTGCTCCTGCAGCGTCCGCGCCTCGAGCAAGGCGCGCGGATCGATGCCATGGAGCCTCGCGATGATATGCGCCGTGCCGATGAAGCCGCCCAGCAGCCCCTTCTTGTAGGCGCCCCGTCCGAACATACCGATGCGGCGGCGGCCAACCAGATGGCGCCTCTCCCAGTAACGGCGCGAGACCTCGTCGAGATGCGGCCGGATATGCCGGTCATAGGCCTCGATATTCTCGCGGCAGTCCGCGTCGCCGAAGAAGCGGCGGAATCGGGCGTGATCGGGCAGATGCCGTGCCGCGGCCAGCTTGAGCCGGTTGAGCGCCACATGCGCGGTGTTGAGATCGACGGCAGTGATCTGGCGGGGATTGGCGGTCAGATAGCTCAGGACATTGCAGCCGCCGCTCGCTATGGTCACGATGTGGCAATCGGGCGTGATCGCCAGCGCCTCCATGTCGACCACCGGGTCTTCCCAGATCTGCGCATAGACCAGGCCCCGGAAGGCGAACGCAAAGGCCCGCTCCAACAGGCCCTGCCGGGTCGCACCGTCATGCTGGATCACGGCCCTGTCGATGGTGCGCGCATTATATGTGGCCATGAATGTTCCTGATCGCCGTGGTGTCGCCGGTCCCGTAATCGCAAAGCGTGACGGTGCCGTGACATTCTGAAGTCACTGCGGTTGCGGCGATTCAGCTATTGGCCAGGATGGTCCGGTCGATCTGATCGATGCGGTTGACCCCTGTCAGGGCCATGGCGACCCGCATTTCCGCCTCGATCAGCGCCAGTGCACGGGCGACGCCTTTCTCGCCATTGGCGGCGAGGGCATAGGCCCAGGCGCGGCCAAGCAGAATGCCCTTCGCGCCCAACGCCAGCATCCGCAGGACATCAAGGCCGGACCGGATGCCGCCGTCCGCGAGCACCGTAAGACTGTCGCCCACAGCATCGGCGATCGGGGGCAGGGCGCGCGCGGTAGACAACACCCCGTCCAGCTGCCGGCCGCCATGGTTCGACACGACGATGGCGTCCGCGCCCAGCCTTGCCGCCTCCCGCGCGTCCTCCGGCTCCAATATGCCTTTGATGACAAGCGGTCCCTGCCATTCCGCGCGCAGGAATTCGAGGTCGCGCCAGCTGATCGAGGGGTCGAAATTTTTGCTTACCCAGCCGAAAAAGTCCGCGATCCTGGCCTGGCTGTCGAGCATCGGCACGAGATTGCCCAGGGCGAGCGGCCGGCCCATGACGCCGACATCCCATGTCCAGCCAGGGCGCCGCACGGCCTGCCAGATCCGGCGCAACGCCGCGCACGAGCCGGGCGGCGTAACGAGGCCACTGCGATGATCGCGATAGCGCGCGCCCGCCACCGGCATGTCGACGGTGAACATCAGGGCTGAGCAGCCCGCTTCGGCCGCCTGAGCGAGCAGGTCGCGCAGTGCGCCACGGTCGCGCATCACGTAAAGCTGGAACCAGAAGGGTCGGGTGGTGCCCTTGCGAACCTCCCCAATCGGGCAGGCTGAAACCGTCGAGAGCGTGAAGGGCACACCCGCCGCCTCCGCCGCCCGGGCGGCCTGCACCTCGCCCCGGCGCGCGACCAATCCCGCGAGTCCGATCGGCCCCAGCGCCAGCGGCAGGGCCAGCTTCTGGCCGAACAGCTCGGTGGCCAGATCGATATGTGATACATCGCGCAGCACCCGCTGGCGTAGCGTGACTTCCTCAAGGTCGGTCAGGTTCCGGCGCAATGTGACCTCGCCATAGGAGCCGCCATCGATATATTCGAACAGGAAGGCGGGCAGTCGCCGCCTCGCGATGTCGCGGTAATCGAGGACGGAAGCGGCGATCATGGGCTGGCATTCACCTGCGGCTGGGCGGAAAGAAATGGCCAAAAATCAGCGGGGTAGAATTATTGCGGCCCATCCGCTGCCTTTCCGTTAACTTGCGATACAGCGGAGAAGGCGCCAGTGGAAGACCATGCATCGCCTGCTTCGAAGATTGACCCTGGGCCTTGGCGGCTTGCTCTGCGCAATCCTTTCTGCGCCGGCGACAGCGGCCAGCTACCATGTCGATGCCACGCGCGGTGATGATGGTAATGACGGGCTTTCCGGAGAAACAGCCTGGAAGAGCCTGGCGCGGCTGCGCGACCAGGCGCTGATGCCCGGCGACAGGGTGCTGCTGGCCACGGGGTCGGTCTGGCGCGAGCCGCTGGTGATTCGCCGATCCGGCGTTGAGGGCGCGCCGATCAGCTTTTCCCCCATGGGTGACGGGCCCCGGCCGCGCATCGATGCGGGCGGCGTCGCGGAAAATGCGATCGAGATCGTCAATGCCGAATATGTGTCGGTAAGCGGGCTCGAAATCACCAATAGCGCGAGCGAGCCGGCCATCCGCCGGGGCGTGCTGATCGCCGCCGACGACGTGGGCGTCGTTCGGGGCATAACGGTCAGCGACCTCTATATCCATGACGTCAGCGGCACCAATGCGCGCAAGGACAATGGCGGCATCCTGTTCCGGGCGACCTCGACGAGGGTGCCGAGCCGGTTCGAGGGGCTGACGATCGAGCGCAACATCATCTGGCGGGTCGACCGGACGGGCATATCCGGGACCAGCGATCAGGTCAGCCGCGCGCGCTGGTTCCCCAGCCGCTTCGTCGTCATCCGCGACAATCATGTCGAGGATGTCGGCGGCGACGGCATTGTCGTGCGGGGCACGGACGGCGCCCTGATCGAGCACAATATCGTCCGCCACGCCGCCGCCCGTGCGCCCGGCTATAATGCCGCCATCTGGCCCTGGAGCACGGACAACACGCTCATACAGCTGAACGAGGCCGGCTTTACCCGCAGCCTGCTCGACGGCCAGGGCTTCGATTCCGACTTCAACTCGCGCGACACCGTCCTGATGTACAATTACAGCCACGACAATGCCGGCGGTTTCCTGCTGCTCTGCACGCCGGTTGCGCGCAATGATGCGGAGAATCTGGGGAATACAGGCACCGTGGCCCGCTTTAACGTCAGCCGCCATGACAAGACCCGCATCTTCCAGCTCGCAGGTGCCACCAACGCGCTGATCGAGGGCAATGTCGTCCATGTGGCGGCCGGGGACGATGTGCAGATGGCGGTCGCGACGCAATGGTCGGGCTGGTCGAGCGACATCATGTTCCGCGACAATGTCTTCGCCGTCGCCGGCACCGCCCGTTACGGTTATGAAGTCGGCCGCAACGGCGGGCATTATCTGATGGATGGCGGCTTCGGCCCCGCCCGCAACATAAGTTTCGCCGGCAACGCCTTTCTCGGCCGCCATGTCGACTCGCCAGAGGATGCCGAGGGGAAATGGCAGGCCGACTATGAACCGCCGCAGGCCGACTGGGACGTGCCCTCATTCGACCCCGCCCGGCCTGAAGGCTTCGACGCCTATCTGCAACGCCATCGCCAGTGGATGATCGCCATGCTGACCCGCGAGCTGGGCCGGCGGCCTCGCCTGCAAGAGCCGAAGCTGATGACGCCGGATCAGGCGCGCCGGCCCTAGAACGTTCAGCATCCCCGTTCGTCCTGAGTGCCGCTGAGCGAAGTCGAAGTGGCGTATCGAAGGTTGAAACGAGGCACGTGACTCGTTTCAAGGCTTGGCGCCGATGCTTCGATACGGGTCTTCGACTTCGCTCAGCCCCTACTCAGCACGAACGGGGTTGGCTTGAACCAAGGGCGTTCCCTCCCAGGCGGATTCAAGGTTGACGCCCGTGCCCGCCGCAACCATGCACGGCCCATGTCCGACAGCAACCAGAACAGCAGCCTGCGCCTCTTCAACAGCCTGACCCGCCGCGTCGAGCCGTTCGCGCCGATCACGCCGGGCAAGGTCCGCGTCTATAGCTGCGGGCCGACCGTCTATAATTACGCGCATCTCGGCAATCTGCGCGCCTATGTGTTCACCGACACGCTGCGCCGTACGCTCGAATGGGCGGGCTATGACGTCACCCATGTCATCAACATCACCGATGTCGGCCATCTCACCTCCGATGCCGATGCGGGCGACGACAAGATGGAGGCGGCGGCGCGCAAGGAGGCGAGGTCCATCTGGGACATCGCCGCGCACTATACCGATGCGTTCAAGCGCAACATCGCCGACCTCAACATCCGCGAGCCGTCGGAATGGACGGTCGCGACCCAATATGTGCCGCAGATGATCGCCTTTGCGGAGAAGATCGCGGCCAGGCACTGCTACGAGCTGCCGACCGGCCTCTATTTCGATTCGACCACGGTGCCGGACTATGGCGCGCTCGCCGGCGGCCGCGACGACGCCGCCAATGCGCGGATCGATCCGGTCGAGGGCAAGCGCCATCCGTCCGACTTCGCGATCTGGCGCAAGTCCCCGCCCGGCGAGCAGCGCCAGATGGAATGGGACTCGCCTTGGGGCCGGGGCGCGCCCGGCTGGCACCTCGAATGCTCGGTGATGAGCCTCGACCGGCTCGGTCACCCCTTTGACATTCACACCGGCGGCATCGACCATCGCGAGATCCACCATCCCAACGAGATCGCCCAGAACCAGGCCTATTGCGGGTGCGAGGGGGTGGGCGAGGGCTTCACCGGCGCGCGCTGGTGGATGCACAATAATTTCCTGGTCGACCGCTCGGGCAAGATGTCCAAGTCCAAGGGCGGCTTCACCACGCTCTTCTCGCTCATCGACGCGGGCGTGCATCCGCTTGCTTACCGTCTGCTGTGCCTGTCCGCGCACTACCGCAGCGAGCTGGAGTTCTCGGGCGAGATCGTCGCCACCGCGCTGACCCGGCTGAAGCGGCTGGTGATGGCAGTGGAGGCCCTGCGCGCCGATCCCGCCGTCCAGCCTTCGCAGGCGCCCGTCCACCCCCGATTGCAGGCGGAGCTGGACGCCTTTGACGCGGCGCTCAGGGACGACCTCAACACGGTAAAGGCCCTCACCCATCTGGAGGCGGTCGTCGCGATGAAGAAGGTGCCGGTCGCGGACAAGCTGGCGGCGGCGCTCAGCATGGACGCCGCGCTCGGCCTCAAACTGGCGACGATCACGCGCGCCGACCTGCGCGTGCGCCCCAGGGACGCCGCCATCAGCGAGGCCGAGGTCGAGGCCGAACTCGACCGCCGCCAACAGGCCCGCGCCAACAAGGATTTCGCCGCCTCCGACGCCATCCGCGACGAACTCCTCGCCAGGGGCGTGGAAGTCATGGACGGCGACCCCCTCCGCTGGGAGTGGAAGACGGCGCTCCAATAATCCTCGCCCCCTTGGGGGAGAGGATAGTGAAGCTTGGCGGCCTAAGCCCGACATTATGTAGCGAACGCACCAAGCCAGAGCGGGGGCCGCTTCTGCGTTTTCACGCAGAGAAAACTGATTAGATTACTCTAGCTGGCGTCGTTTCCCTGTGGGCAAACGGTGAACTTAGCCTGTCGAAAATCATCTCCAGTGGAAGCCCACCGGAAATCTGTAATGTAATCTCTACCAAAGCCGTCTGAATATTTAATTCGCCCGACGACAAACACGCTGCAAATTCCATTGAGAATATCCTCGTCGTTCGACCTGATCCCAACGACAAAGAATCCATCTCGGTACCGAGGGTGTTTCTCAGTCAGATCCCCAAGGGGGATTTCCGCCGCGGGCGCGATGTCAGTGGAGAAGCTCTCGTTCCAGAAACCTCCTTTGAAAGTGAGGCACCGCACAGTGGTGTATTTTGCGGGCGTTCTGCCAAAATTTTCAACCGTTAATTCCAACTCTGCGCTTGGAGCACTTCTGCCTTCGCCTTCAACGGTATAGCAAAAATTTATCCGAACATTCGTCAGATAAACATAGGGTCGGAGTTGGGCAATCTGTGTGGCCTGAGCAATCTCGTTAGCGATCATTCCGGCCTTGGCAGCGCGCAAAGCAGCGTTGGCGTTTTTTTCGGCAATAGCCAAAGCGCCTTTGGTTTCTTGCGATTCCTTTTCAGCGAGAACAAGCGCCCTGAAATTGAACCAAAGCGTTATTCCAAGACCTATAACACCAAGGCCGCTGAGCCACATCTGCCACCAAGCCCAC
>DATJLC010000132.1:0-2279 GCA_035490755.1 Sphingobium sp. | reverse complement strand
AGGCAGAGGCGCATACCGATGGCGAGATCGTGACCATCGTCGCCCGCCGGTCGGATGCCTATCATGATGTCGGCCTGCATTGGGCGATCGCCTGCGCCTTCCTGGTCATCGCGGCGGCGGCCACCTGGCCCGAACTGTACGAGCGCATCTATATGTGGCTGCTGGGCGGCTGGTGGCACGAACTTCCCTTGCGCCTATTCCTGACCCTGCTGCTCGGGCATGCGATCGCCAAGTTCCTGGCTGTGCGCTACATTCTCGCCATTCCTGCCTTGCGCATGGCGTTGACGCCGGCCTCCACCCGCAGCCGGCGCGTCCATCGCCGCGCAATCACGCTGTTCCGCGCCGCGGCGGAGTCTCGCACGGTCCGGCGCACAGGCATCCTCATCTACCTGTCGCTTGACGAGCACCGTGCCGAGATCGTCGCCGACCGCGCCATATCGGACGAGGTCGATCCCGCCATCTGGGGCGAAGCCATGGCCGCCATGCTCGAGGAGGTGCACGCAGGCCGTATCGGTGCCGGCATGGCCCGCGCGGTCGAGCGCGTCGGCGCGGTGCTGGCGGAGCATCTGCCGAGAAGCGAGAGCAATCCCAATGAACTGCCAGACCGGGTGATCGAATTGTGAGTGACGGAGCCGACGACGACCGGAATAGCCCCGAGGAGATCATGTGGGAGGGCCGCTTCATCACAGCCAGGCGCCGGGGGCGATGGGAATATGTCAGCCGATTGCGCGGCATTGGCGCGGCGGTGATCCTGGCGATCGAGGAGGCGTCCGACGGCAGGCATGTGATCCTCGTCGACCAATATCGTGTGCCCCTGGGCTGCCGCTGCATTGAGCTGCCCGCCGGTCTCGTCGGCGACAATGGGCAGGAGGAGCCCCCCGCGCTCGCCGCCACCCGCGAGCTGGAGGAGGAGCCCGGCTATCATGCTGCCGAGATGGAGGATCTTGGCCGCTTCTTCTCGTCACCGGGCATGGTGTCGGAGAGCTTTACCCTGTTCCGTGCACGTGGCCTGACAAGGGTGGGTGATGGCGGCGGCACGCCGGGCGAGGACATCACCGTCCACCGCGTCCCGCTCGAGCGGATCGACAACTGGATCGCCGACCGCCGGGCGGAAGGCTATGCGATCGACGTCAAGACCTTGCTGCTGCTGGCGGCGCGGATCGTGGAATAGGCTGCGAGATTTAGCGGAAGTTGTCAGCGTATGCCTGGATCTTCAGCGTCCGGGGCGGCGTGGGCACCACATTATAGGCGATGCCATAGCGCTCCGCATAAGCGCGCGCGGCCGCTTCAGACGGAAAGCTGAGCTTCACCTGTTCCAGCGTATCGCCGGAGCCCGCCCAGCCCATCAGGGGGTCGTGACGCTTCGCCTCGGCGGGCTCGAACTCCAGCATCCAGGTGGAGGTCCGTGCACGGCCTGACTGCATGGCGTTTTTGGGCAACTGATAGATTCGCGCGAGCATGTGTTTCCTTCCGGACCGTCAAAGCGCGCTCGCCGATACGGCGGCACAAGTCAAGATTTGACCCGCGCGTCCGCCTTCTTGGTGCGCAGGGTCGCCGACGCCGCTGCCGGATCGTCGGGCCAGGGATGCCGGGGGTAACGCCCCCGCATCTCCTTGGCGACATCGGCCCAGCTTCCCTTCCAGAAGGCGGGGAGGTCGCGCGTCGTCTGAATCGGCCGACCGGCGGGCGAGGTAAGGCTGAAGACGAGAGGCACACGCCCCTCCCCCACCAGCGGATGCTCGGCAAGACCAAAGAGCGCCTGGACCCGCAGCTCCACACGGGGGCCGCCTTCTGCGGCATAGTCGATGTCGTGGTGGCTGCCGGCGGGGCTGACGAACTGGCGCGGCGCGATGCGGTCGATGCGGCGCAGCGAGTCCCATCCGAGCCTGTTTTCCAGCATCTGCGACAACGCGCCGGCCGGGATCGCCCACAACCGGCGGGCGCCATCGGGCAGGACTTCGGGCAGCCATTCGGCGATGCTGTCCAGCAAGGCTGTGTCGGACAACGCCTCTTCGCCCGCATATTCCGCGCGCATCCGCAGCGCGCGGGCGCTGTCCGGCCAGGGCAGCGCATCAAGGCCGCTGCTCCGGATACCCTCGGCCAGGGCCGCGAGGACCGCCTCTCGTTCCGGCGCATCATCAGTGCCGGAGGAGAGGCGGATGGCGCCGAGCATCCGCTCCCGGAGCGCCTCGACGCCGGCAATGTCGGGCCGATAGCGCACCGTCCGGCGTTCGGCGATGCGGTCGGCGAACAGGCGCTCCACGGCGCTCGTGTCAAGC
>DATJLC010000131.1:0-6237 GCA_035490755.1 Sphingobium sp. | reverse complement strand
CGCCTGTTCCGCGCCTGCCGCGAGGGCGATCTTGCGGTGCGCGACCTCGTCCTCCCTGAATTCAGCGATGGCGCCGGCGAGTTCCGGATCGTCATCGCCGATCGCCTCGAGCTGGCGGCCATAATGGCGGTCGATCTCGGTCTCGATCGCGCTGGTGCAGGCCATCGCCGCCTCCGGGCCGATGAGGGCGGTGGCCGCGCCCAGCGCATAGCCCGCGACATTCCAGACCGGCTGGAGCAGGGTCGGGCGGACGCCGCGCCGCGCCATCATGGCGTCGAAGGCGACGCGGTGCCGTTCCTCCTCGGCGGCCATGGCGGCGATCTGCCGGCCGGCGGGATGCCGGTCGCCCAAAACCCGGAGCTGCCCCGCATAGATGCGGGTCGCGCCATATTCCCCGGCCTGGTCGACCCGCAGCATCGCCGCGCGATCCTCGCCCTTCTCGCCGGGCCGGCGCCGCGCCGTCACCTCCGCCATGGGCCCTGCCTCCACCGCGCGAGCAGGCCGAATATGACCAGCGCCGCGCTCACCGAAAATATGGCGTTCCAACCCGCCATGGAAATGCCGAAGAGGGACCAGGCCGGCACATCGCAGCGCACCAAAGGCGCGTTCATGATCGCATCGAGGCTCGACAGACCGCCCGTGCCGCCGACCGCCGCGGCGCAGGTGGTCAGCCCCTGCCACCATTTGAGTTCCACGCCCGCGTGAAAAACGCCGATCGCGCCGCTCGTCAATATGGCGATGCCCGCCAGCAGCGTGGCAAAGGCGCTCGTCCCGCTCCGGTCACGCATCATGATGGCGCCCAGAGCCAGGACAATCGCCGCCAGATGCGGCCAGCGCTGCCAGTAGCACATCTCGCACGGAGCAAGGCCGCCCAGATACTGGAAGGCGATGGCCCCGCCCAGCAGGGCCGTCGGCGTCAGGATCGCCACCAGCCGCGCGTGCGACAGATGGCGGTCCGGCCAGACGGTGCCATAGGAGCGCATCAGTCGCGGCCCGCCTTGACCTTGCCCGCCAGCAGCGGGCCGGTGCCGATGCGCTCAAGCGTCTGCAGCGCATAGTTCATCTGGAAATCCTCGATACCGCGCTTCTTCAACTCCTCGGCGGTCATCGAAAAGCGCGGATCCTCCTTGCTGTCCTTCTGCAGCTCGGCATTGCTGACCTTGGCCTCGCCGATCAGGTGGCGGCGCAGGTCGCTTTCGCGATATTTCGGCTTTTTCGCGTAGTCGGGGTCGGAGATCTGGGGCACCAATATGTCCGGCTGGATGCCGCCTTCCTGCACCGACCGGCCCGACGGCGTGTAATAACGCGCGGTCGTCAGCCGGAGCGCGGTGGTCGAAGACATCGGGAGCAGCGTCTGGACGCTGCCCTTGCCAAAGCTGCGCTCGCCCATGACGAGGCCGCGATGGTGGTCCTGGAGCGCGCCCGCGACGATCTCCGAGGCCGAGGCCGAACCCGCATCGACCAGCACGATCACCGGCAGGCCGCCGGTATCGTCACCCGGCCGGGCGAAATAGGTCTGCGTATCCTCGCGCGCCCGGCCGCGCTGCGACACGATCACGCCCTTGTCCAGAAAGGCGTCGGACACCGACACCGCCTCGTCGAGCAGGCCGCCCGGATTGGAGCGCATGTCGAGGACATAGCCGATCGGGCGGCGGCCGAGCGACTTGTCGATCGCGCGGATCGCCATGCGCACGTCATTGCCGGTATTGGCGGAGAAGCTCACGATATGGATGATGCCGACATTGCCCTTCACCTTCCACTTCACCGGCTTCAGCTCGATGACGGCGCGGGTGATGGTGACGTCGAACGGCGCGTCGCGGCCCTCGCGCGCGATGGTCAGCTTGACCTGGGTGCCGGCCTGGCCGCGCATCTTGTCGACCGCATCGTCGAGCGTGCCCCCATAGACGAGCTGCCCATCGATATGGGTGATGAAGTCGCCCGCCTTGATGCCGGCGCGCCAGGCCGGCGTGTCATCGGTCGGCGCGATGACCTTGACCGCGCCCTCCTCCATGGTGACGGCAAGGCCGATGCCGCCATAATTGCCGTCGGTCTGCGTCCGAAGCTGCTGGAAATCGCGCGCGTCGAGATAGGAGCTGTGCGGGTCGAGGCTGGACAGCATCCCCTCGATCGCGCCCTCGATCAGCTTTTCGTCGTCGACCTTGTCGACATAGTCGGCCTTCACCCGCTGGAACACGTCCATGAACAGGTCGAGCTGCTTGTAGGTCGCGCTCTCGCCCTCGGCGATGGCCGCCGTGGTCGCCGGCACAAGGGCGATCGCCCCGGCAAGGGCAAGGGATCGGAAAAGCAGGGGATGGCGGGCAATCGGCATGGGGCGAACAGCCTTCCGGCGCAAAAAACAGAATTTTCCAAAGCCAGTATAGAGACTGTCCCGTTGAAGGGAAAGCGCCGTGACCGGTAGCTTGCCAAGCTGGCCTGCGGTAGAGGAGCACGCTCCCTGACCGCCGATGAGGAGGTGAAACCGTGCCGCAGGCTCCCAAGACGACAGCCCGATCGAAAGGCGCGATCCTGTTCTCGCCGGAACTCGTCCGCGCGGCGCGGCTGCTGTTCTTCGCGGCACTGGCCAGCGTCCTCTATTTCGCCTGGATGCCGGCCCCGCCCGACCTGATCGGCAATGACAAGTCGCAGCACATGCTGGCCTTCACGGTGCTGACCATCCTGTTCCGCACGGGCTTCCCCCGGCTCGGCTGGCGCTGGCCGCTGATCTGGATGGGCGTGCTGGGCGCGCTCATCGAGTTCGTCCAGGCGATCCCCGCGCTCAACCGCGACTGCGACATCCAGGACTGGTTCGCCGACATGGGCGCGGTCGCCATCGGCCTGTTGGCCGTGGGCCTGGTGGGGCGACTGCTGGGACGGCGCTGAGGCAACAATCACCGCCGTCATGCTGAACTTGTTTTCAGCATCCATGGTGCCGCCAGATGCGGCGCTGGAGGAGAACGGCCTTCCTAGGTATCGAACTTCGATGCCGTCATACCAGTGGCGCTGGACTCGCGCCCGCCAGCCCCCATATGGATGCACGTGGCCTATAGTCCTCCCTTCGACAACAGCTATGCCCGGCTGCCCGAGCGCTTCTTCGCGCGCGTCGAGCCGATGCGCCCGCCGCAGCCGCGCCTGGTGGCGCTGAACACAGGGCTGGCGGCGGAGCTTGGCCTCGACGCCGGTTGGCTGGCGGGCGACGAAGGACTGCAATGGCTCTCCGGCCGGGTGGTCGCGGAGGGTTCCGATCCGATCGCCCAGGCCTATGCCGGACATCAGTTCGGCAATTTCGTGCCGCAGCTGGGCGACGGCCGGGCCATCCTGCTCGGCGAGGTGGTCGACCGCAACGGCCGGCGCCGCGACATCCAGCTCAAGGGATCGGGCCGCACCCCCTTCTCGCGCGGCGGCGACGGCCGCGCGGCGATCGGCCCGGTGCTGCGCGAATATATCGTCAGCGAGGCGATGGCGGCGATGGGCGTCCCCACTACCCGCTCGCTCGCGGCCGTGACTACCGGCGACGAGGTGTTCCGCGACCGCGCCCTGCCCGGCGCGATCCTGACCCGCGTCGCGGCGAGCCACATCCGCATCGGCACCTTCCAGTATTTCGCGGCGCGCGGCGACGAAGAGGCGCTGCGCCTGCTCGCCGACCATGTGATCGCGCGCCATTATCCCGACGCGGCCGGGGCGGCGAACCCTTATAGCGCCCTGCTCGACGGGGTGATCGCCGCCCAGGCGGACCTCATCGCGCGCTGGCTCCATATCGGCTTCATCCATGGCGTCATGAACACCGACAATATGTCGATCGCGGGCGAGACCATCGACTATGGCCCCTGCGCCTTCATGGACGTCTATGACGCCGCCGCCGTGTTCAGCTCGATCGATGTCGGCGGGCGCTATGCCTATGGCAACCAGCCCAATATCGGCCTGTGGAACCTGACCCGCTTCGCCGAGACGCTGCTGCCGCTGATCGATGCCGACGAGGAGGCAGCGATAGCAAAGGCCCAGGAGGCGCTCGGCCTGTTCGGACCGCGCTTCCAGACCGCCTATGCCGATGGCCTGCGCCGCAAGGTCGGCTTTTCCGCCAGCGAGGACGGCGACGAGGCGCTGATCAGCGACCTCCTCACCGCCATGCGCCAGAATGAGGTGGATTTCACCCTGTTCTTCCGGCGGCTCGGCGCGGCGATCGAGGCTGGGACAGGGGACGAGCCGCTGCGCGGCCTGTTCATCGATCCGACCCGCTGCGATGCCTGGCTCGGCCAGTGGCGCGCGCGCCTTGCCCGCGAGCCCGTGCCGGCCACCGAGCGCCGCGCGGCCATGGACGCTGTCAACCCCGCCTTCATCCCGCGCAACCACCGCGTAGAGGCCGCGATCCAGGCGGCCGAGCAGGATGATTTTCGGCCGTTCGAACGGCTGATGACGGTGCTCGCCCGGCCGTTCGAGGACCAGCCCGAGCATCAGGACCTCGCCGCTCCGCCCTTGCCGGAGGAGCGGGTGCTCAGGACCTTCTGCGGCACCTGATTCCACCGCACTGGATACGCGGAGCGGTCGCGCCTGCGGCGAAGCCGCATTTCTCAACCCGCTTTCCCGCATTTGGCTGCCTGGCTTCAAATGCGCCTGCGGCGCCGGTCACGCCTCCGCGCCTCCGCGTCTCCGCGTGAAACCAAACAAAATGCATTGTGCATGTTCCGGCGCCCCGCTAATGGAGTCCGCCATGGTTTCCCGGCCTGGGACCGCAACATTCACAAGATTGGGATAAGAGCATGAGTGAGGAGTTTTCCGCCTGGGTTGGCCGGCGCGAGCAGGTTTCCGATGTGCTGGAGCCCGCCCGCACCAATGCCTTGCGTGCCGCGATCGGGGAAACCCCGCTGGCCCATGGCGCGCCGCTGCCGCTCCTCCACCACTGGCTCTATTTCTGGGACGTGCGCGCGCCCGAGGGCCTGGGCGTTGACGGCCACCCCGCGCGCGGCGGCTTCCTGCCCCCCGTGCCGCTGCCGCGCCGCATGTGGGCCGGCGGCCGGCTCAAGTTCCTGCAGCCGCTGCTGGTCGGCGAGCGCGTCACCCGCACGTCCACCATCCTCAAGGTCGAGGCCAAGAGCGGGCGCAGCGGCAATCTGGTCTTCGTGACGGTCGAGCACCAGCTTTCCGGCAAGCAGGGCGTCGCCGTCGTGGAGGAACAGGACATCGTCTATCGCGACGCCGCGGCGCCCGGTTCGATCGCCGCGCCGGCGGCCGAGGGCCCCGCCCCGACCGCGCCCTGGCGGCAGGACATCATGCCCGACACCGTGCTCCTGTTCCGCTATTCCGCACTCACCATGAACGGCCACCGCATCCATTATGACCGGCCCTATGCGATGGGCGAGGAAGCCTATCCGGCCCTCGTCGTGCATGGGCCCCTCCAGGCGACGCTGCTCGCCGGCCTCGCCGCCAGGCATCTGGACAAGCCCATCACCGGCTTCGATTTCCGTGGCCAGGTTCCGGCGTTCGACGGCGTCATGCTCAACGTCTGCGGCGAGCCCACCGAGACCGGCGCCAGCGTCTGGACCGAGCAGAGCGGCGGCAAGAACATGGTCGCGACCGTCACCTGCGGGGACGCGGCTTGAGCGGCTTTCCGCGCAGCTGGCTGTTCACGCCGGGATCGCGGCCTGATCGTTTCGCCAAGGCGGCGGCCAGCGCGGCCGACGCCCTGATCCTCGACCTTGAGGATGCGGTGGCGGAGGAGAACAAGGCCGAGGCGCGCGGTCATGTCACCGCCTTTCTCGAAAGCCGGCCCGACATCCGCCAGAAGATCGCGGTCAGGATCAATCCGCTCGGCCGCGCCGTGGGGATGGAGGATCTCGCCGGGCTCGCCCGCCTTGGCAATGGCCCCGATTTCGTGATGGTGCCCAAGGCCGAGGAACCCGCCGAACTGGCGCTGGCGGCGCGCGTCCTGGCGGAATCGGGCTCCAGCGCCCGGCTGGTGGCGCTGGTGGAGTCCGCACGCGGCATTGCCGGCGCGGCACAGATCGCCCGGGTGCCGGGCATGGCGGCGCTCCTGTTCGGCGCCGCCGACTATGCCGCCGACCTCGGCCAGCAGGTCGGCGCCTACCAGCCCGACTTTGCCCGCGCCTCTGTGGTGAACGCCGCTGCGGCGGGCGGAATCGCCGCGATCGATTCGCCCTTCTTCGCGATCGACAAGCCCGAGGACCTCGCCGCCGAATGCCGCAAGGTCCGGGCGCTCGGCTTCTACGGCAAGGCCGCGATCCA
>DATJLC010000130.1:0-1714 GCA_035490755.1 Sphingobium sp. | reverse complement strand
GGTTCTGGTAGGCGCTTGACTGCTGCTCTTCAGGGACAAACAGATGGCGGGGAACCTCGTTCATCGCCTGGAGCACGCGGGAATCGATCCGCCGATGATCCAGACTGGCCGCCGCGATACTGCGGATCGTTGCGATCATCTGCGCACGCTGCTCGGCGAAGGACTGCTGAGCGGCGGCCGCGATGCCGCTGCAAGACATCAGGGAAATCAGACTGAGCAGCCTTGGGCCCATCGCGTGGATCCGCCGCAAATGTGGAGGCGCGCACTATAGCATAGAATGCCTTTGAAAGCCGCTGAACTACACGTGGCACTGCGCTGCTCTTCAAGAGCCTGCCTACCGCGCCGGGATTGTCCAGAGATAGATATGAGCCTCGCCCGCCGGCACTCTCCGCTCAGGCTTCCAGTCGCCCATGTCATGGTAATAGCTGACGATCCGGGTTCCGGGTTTGAGCTCGCGCAACAGCCGCGGTCGCAGCTCCCGGTTCAGCCTGGGGGAGAGGAAAAGCGTCACCACGGTGGCGTCACGAAAATCCGCCTCCAACAGGTCCTCATTGCGAAAGCGAACGCGATCGGCGACGGCCGCCTTGCGCGCGTTGGCAACTGACTCGGCAATGCGACGCGGGTCGATGTCAATGCCGATGCCCCGCGCGCCATAGAGGCGCGCGGCAGTGATCGGGATCCGCCCGTCACCGGAGCCGAGATCATAGACGACGTCTTGCGGTCCAATGGCCGCAAGCTCGAGCATGGCGTGTACGACCGGCCAGGGGCTGGGCTCATAGCGTACATCGGGCTTGCGAAGCGGGCTCTGCGCCGTCGTGGTCTGAGACTCTCCTTCGGGACCGGCCGGCAGGCAAGCGACCAGAGCTATGCTGGGCAATAGGACAACGGCTCTCATCAATCTGGTTCCAGCTCTGTGAAAACGGCGGATGACGCTGGCGCGTGTTGCCTCTACTTGTCTCGCCATGTTGACGAACAGGCGCTTCCAGCCCGCGATCGCGTTCATCTTCGTGACGGCGGTGCTCGACATCATGGCTATGGGGATCGTCGTTCCCGTTCTGCCGGCGTTGATCGAGGAATTCACCGGCTCGAACGCTGGCGCCGGCCTTTGGAATGGCATCATGGTGGCGCTGTGGGCCGGAATGCAGTTTCTCTGCTCGCCGATCATAGGTTCGCTCTCCGATCGTTACGGCCGTCGTCCGACGATCCTGATCTCAACGGTTGGCCTGGCGATCGACTGGACGCTGATGGCGTTGGCGCCCAATCTGTGGTGGCTCGCGCTCGGCCGGATCCTTGGAGGGATCACCTCATCGAGCTTTACCACGATCTATGCCTATATGGCCGATATTACCGCGCCCGAGAAGCGGTCGCGCGCCTATGGCCTGATCGGCGCAGCGTTCAGCGCGGGCTTTGTCGCCGGGCCGCTTGTCGGCGGGCTGCTGGGCGAGTTCGGCCCGCGCGTTCCCTTCTGGGCGGCCGCTGCACTGTCCGCGGTGGCCTTTTGCTACGGCGTGCTGTTTTTGCCCGAGTCGCTGCCTCCCGAAAGACGCATGGCTTTCTCCTGGGCGCGGGCCAACCCGTTCGGCGCACTGCGACTATTGCGGTCGCACCCGGAGCTGTCGGGTCTCGCGATCGTCAATTTTCTCCTCACTAGGATAATGGCGGGATGGGGAGTTTCAGTGACGCCGGAGCCGGTTCTAAAGGCTCAGAGCTGTCT
>DATJLC010000129.1:0-5269 GCA_035490755.1 Sphingobium sp. | reverse complement strand
CCCCCGCCGATATGGATCACTCTGGGCAGGCTGATCGCGGCCATGTCTGTCTCTCTCTCGGTTGCGGCGGTATGGAACACCACCCCTGTAGGTCCCATTTTTCCTGCCCAAACGGGGGTTTTGGCATTAGAGCGTGACGCTGTTTACTCCCACTCGATCGTGCCGGGCGGCTTTGAGGTATAGTCGTAGACCACGCGGTTAATGCCCTTCACCTCGTTGATGATCCGGGTCGACACGCGGGAGAGGAAGGCGGAATCGAAGGGGTAGATGTCGGCCGTCATGCCGTCGGTTGAGGTGACGGCGCGCAGGGCCAGCACATTGTCATAGGTGCGCCCATCGCCCATCACGCCGACGCTCCTGACCGGGAGCAGCACCGCGAAAGCCTGCCAGATCGCGTCATAGAGGCCCGCCGTGCGGATCTCCTCCAGATAGATGGCGTCGGCCTTGCGCAATATGTCGCAGCGCTCCTCCGTCACCTCGCCAGGGATGCGGATGGCAAGGCCCGGGCCGGGGAAGGGGTGGCGGCCGACGAAGATGTCGGGCAGGCCAAGCTCCTTGCCGAGCAGGCGCACCTCGTCCTTGAACAACTCGCGCAGCGGTTCGACCAGCTTCATGTTCATGCGCTCGGGCAGGCCGCCGACATTATGGTGGCTCTTGATCGTGACGCTGGGGCCGCCGGTGAAGGAGACGCTTTCGATGACGTCGGGATAGAGCGTGCCCTGCGCCAGGAAGTCGGCGCCGCCGATCTTCTGCGCTTCCGCTTCGAAGATGTCGATGAAGGTCTTGCCGATGAACTTGCGCTTCACCTCCGGATCGGTGACGCCGGACAGGCCCTGCAGGAACAAATGCCGCGCATCCACATGGACCAGCGGGATGTGGTAATATTCACGGAACAGGCTCACCACCTGCTCGGCTTCGCCAAGACGCATCAGGCCATGGTCGACGAAGACGCAGGTCAGCTGGTCGCCGATCGCCTCGTGGATAAGGACCGCCGCGACGGCTGAATCGACACCGCCCGACAGGCCGCAGATGACCCGCCCTGCGCCGACCTGGGCGCGAATCTCCGCGATCTTGGTCGCGCGGAACTCCGCCATCGTCCAGTCGCCGGCCAGGCCGCAGACATGACGCACGAAATTGGCGATCAGCTTGCCGCCGTCCGGCGTGTGGACGACTTCGGGGTGGAACTGCGTTCCGTAATAGCGCCGCTCGTCATCGGCGATGAGCGCGAAGGGCGCGCCGTCCGACACCGCGACAATGCGAAAGCCGGGGGCGAAGTCCGTGACCTTGTCGCCATGGCTCATCCACACCTGATGCCGCTCGCCGACATGCCAGAGGCCGTCGAACAGCACGCAGGGCTCGGTCACGGTCAGGAAGGCGCGGCCGAATTCGCCTGATCGCTCTCCATCGACGCCGCCAGCCTCGACCTTGCCGCCGAGCTGCGCGCTCATGACCTGCTGGCCATAGCAGATGCCGAGGATCGGCAGGCCGCTGTCGAACAGGATCTGGGGTGCGCGCGGGCTGCCTTCCTCCGGCACGGAGGCGGGGGAGCCGGACAGGATGATACCCTTGGGCTTGAGGCGCTCGAACGCGGCCTCGGCCATGCTGAAGGGCGCGATCTCGCTATAGACGCCGGCCTCGCGCACACGCCGCGCGATGAGCTGCGTCACCTGGCTGCCGAAATCGACGATGAGGATGGAGTCGGTGCGGGGGCTCGTCATGGCGAGCGGATAATGCGCCGCGTGCGAACTGTCCAGCGGCTGGCTGCCAACCGCCAGCCTCGAACGCAAAGCAGCATTTTGAAACAAGCTGTATCAAATCAGTACAGTCTGGCCTCGGAGCTGGTTGACCAGGCGCTGCGGTCATTCATAAGGCGCTGAATATTGGATCGGGGTATAAAAGGGGGCCTATCTCATGAAGGCATTGCGGATTGCGGCGGTAACGCTTGCGCTGTTCAGTACGACGCCGGCATCGGCCGCCGTGACGGTCTATACGGACAGCGGCGCGTTCGCATCGGCGTTGGACGGCTCCTATACGCTTGCCAATCTGGATGCCGGCGCGCTTGGTGCGCTTGCTGCACCATATACGGTCCAGTCGTCCGCGGCCGCCGCCGCCTTTTCGGCGCTCGGCATGAGCTTTGCGGGCTTCAACGCCACCGTCGCCGGCGGTCAGGATTATCAGATCGCGACACCGGGCCGTGACCGGCTGATCCTGTTCGGCAAGTTCTTTGGCGGTCAGTTGACGATCAATTTCGCCACGCCGGTGAACGGTGTCGGCTGGCGGTCCAACAATGGCGATGGCGGCCGGGTCATCGCGTACAGCGATGTTGATCTGGGCGGAACGCAGATCGGCACTGGCAATGTCGGCTCGGGTGCATTTGGCGGCCTGATAAGTGACAGCGCGATCCGTTCGATCCAACTGACCTGCGATTTCAACGGCGATTTCGCGTGCGGTGCCTATGATATCCAGTTCGGCACGCTGGCCAGCGCTACGCCCGCCATTCCCGAGCCCGCGACCTGGGCGATGATGATCGCCGGCTTCGGCATGACCGGCGCGGCCCTGCGCCGCCGGACAACGCGCCAGCTGCAGGTCATGCCTGGCTGACCGATTGCGGGCGGCCAGGATGGGATCAGGCGGCGGAGCGGTTGCGCCGCCGCGCCTCGGCGACGACGACGCGGTTGCGTCCCTCGCGCTTGGCCCGCAGCAGGGCGGCGTCGGCGGTCTGGACGAGGCGGTCCTGCCCGCACAGCAGCGGTGCGCTGGCGACGCCTAGCGAGACCGTTACCGATCCCAGCTTCACGCCTTCGTGGTGGACATGGAGTGCCGAGACGGCGGCCCGGATCTCCTCGGCCCGATGGGCGGCGCCCTCCACCTCCATCCCCGGCATCAGCAACAGGAATTCCTCGCCGCCATAGCGAAAGACGAGATCCTCCTGCCGGACGGATTTCTTGAGCGTATCTGCCACGACTTTCAGCACCGTGTCGCCGGCATCATGGCCATATTCGTCGTTGAAGCGCTTGAAGTGGTCGACGTCGATCATGACGCAGCTGATCGGCGTGCCTTGCTGCCGGGATTGGGAAAGATGGTGCTCCAGCGCCTCGTCGAGCTGGCGCCGGTTGGCGAGCGTGGTCAGCGGGTCGGCCATGGCCAGATCCCGCAATGCGTCGCGAAGCCGCAGATTGTCGAGCGCCAGGCCGATATTCTCGGTCAGCATGGTGAGGTAGACATCGGAGATGCCGGACGAGGGAATGCCTGGCTGCGGCTCGAAATAGAGCAGGCCCAGCGTCCCGTGCTGCGAGGTCAGGGGCAGGCAGATGACGTCCGGTACGTCCCCGCCCTCCACGCGAAGATGGTCGCAGGGCACGTCGATGGCCTCGCCCGTCGCGCGATGCGCGCTGCCGCGGCGCAGCCCCCAGCAGGCGGCCACCGGGAATTCGGCGCGGGAATGAACGGGGTTCGACCAGGCGCAGGCCTCGACCATCACATTGCGGCTGGCGTCGAGCAGATAAAGGCGGCCGGACAATTGCGGCGCGACCTCCGGAATGAACCGCCTGATGACGCTCTTGAGTTCCTCCAGCGTGTCGCAGCCCTGCATGCGCTGCGTCATCCGCGACAACAGGTCGCGCACGGCCCGGTCGCTGTCGCGTTCCTGTTCCAGCCGCTGGCGCTCGAGACCGTTCTCGCGGAAGACCCGCAGGGCCTGCGCCATGTCGCCGATCTCGTCGATCTGATCATATTTGGGCGCCTCGGCCGCATAGTCCTGCGCGGCCAGCCGGGAGATCACGTCGCTCAGCTTGACGACCGGATGGAGCACGCGCCGGCGGAACACGAAGTACAACACGAACAGGAACAGGAAGGCGGTGACGCCGAGCATGAGCTCGGATAGGCCTCGCCAAAGCCGGGCGACTTCGGTCGCTGATCGCAGCGCGGCTTCCGTCCGTTCGTCGAGGCGGTACTGGAACCGCTCGACATTGGTCCGGGCGCGATCCAGCTCACGCTCATATTCCGGCGAGAAGAGGATATGGATCGCGGTCGGCCGATCGCCCTTCCGGGCAGCCGTGATCGCAGCCTGCTGTTCGTCCTGAAGCGCATCGGCCCAGCGCATCGCGTCGTGCAGGGCGCGCAGCTCGTCGGTCGAGGCGCCGATGTCGCGAATATGCCGGGTGCGCTCCTCGATCGCGCGCAACTCCTTCAGTTCGCGCTGATAGGCGGCGAGGTCGGCGGGGCTTGCATTGACCGCATATTGGCGCGCCAGTCCGCTCAGCATCTCCACCTCCTCGAGCATGTAGGAGGTGGCCTTGTCGAGCTCATAGCGCTGCGCCACGGCCGCGCGTTCGCGCTGCTGGGCGGCGGAGGCAAACAGCATGGTGGTGCCGGACATCAGGGTGAGGATGACTGTCGCCCCGTAGGCCCAGTTCGTGATGGTCGCCAGCCGCATGGGCCGAAGCATTAGCGAATAAGGGATATCAAAGGCTTAACTGCTGATACCGGAATGATCCGATCCGGAGGGCCTGTGCCCCGCGATGTCATCCCGTTCCAGCACCACGTCCGCGACCTGGCCGTCGCGCCAGCTGCAGCTGAAGCTGCGCATCCGGCTTTCGCCGCGATAGCCCTGCCGCTGGTCGACGGTGCCATCGACCTCCCAGCCGCCGTCGTCGGTCGGCCGGGCGCCGGTGATGTCGCGCACCTCGGCATAATGACCGTCGCGGGAAGCCTCCTCCCGCGCCGCGATCACGCAGCCGTCCACCGCCGCATCCTCCTCGCCGGCCGCCTCGGCGCTTTCCGGCGGGCTGGCATCCTCCGGATAGGAATCCTGGGGATAGACATCCTCGGCCTGGGCCTGGGGCGCGGTCTTCGCCTTGCTGTCGGCGGAGGAGGCGATGACGGCGGCGGCGCCGACCACCGCCGCCAAGCCCAGAAATGCGGCGAAGCCGTCGTCATGCCGGTGATGGCGGTGCTGATGATGGCCGCCATGCCAGCCGCCATGCCAGCCGCGCCCCGCCATCGCCGGGGTCGCCGACGTGGCCAGTATCGCCGCCAGAGCCAGGCCACCGACCAAACGAGACGCCCTGCGCATTGCTCTTGTCCTTTTCCCTCAGACCCTACAGGCGGGAATGGATAGGCCGGCAATGCTGTCCGGGTGCTGAACGTTGCGCCGCCGTTATCGCGCCTTGATCTCGAGGCCCGTCCATCGCGCGGCGAAGGCATAGATGTCGGCATATTCCGCGATCATCTTGTCGACGGGCTTGCCGGAGCCATGGCCGGCGCGCGT
>DATJLC010000128.1:0-13682 GCA_035490755.1 Sphingobium sp. | reverse complement strand
GCCTATAGGAAACATAAATTGACAATACGAAAAGTGTGAGGCAGGTTTGTTGGAGATGGATGGCGTGAGTCCGTGGTTGGATGGTGCGCCTGGCGACAGGATGGGAGCAGGGTGATGTCTGGTCATCTGCCATATCGTTTGTTTGATTGCGACACGCATGTGACGGAGCGCGAGGACGCGTTCACGCGGCATATTGATCCGAAGTTTCGGGACGATGCGATCACGTTCGTGCCGGGTTTTCTGCATGATGCGCGGCTGCACGGGATGTCGTTTGACGAGGGGACGCATTTGCCGAAGGGCAAGACGGTGCGGCCTGGCTCGCTGAAGGAGCTGTTCGCCAAGATGAGCTCGGCGGAAGGCGAGACGCAGTATGACTATATGGACTGGGCGGACTGGCATCTGGACCGGGACGCGCGGCTGCGCTGGATGGACGAGCAGAATATCGAGGGCTCGATCATTTTCCCGAACACCCTGGTGTGGGTTGACGGGGTGGTGGAGGATCATGGGGTCGCGATCGCGAACCTGAAGGCGTTCAACCGCTGGCTCGAGGAAGACTGGGGCTTTGCCTATAAGGACCGGATCTACGGGGCGCCGTTCATCACGCTGCGCGATCTGGACGCGGCGGTGGCCGAGGTGGAGTGGGCGCTGGCCAGGGGCGCGCGGGTGTTCAACATGACGACGGGCCATGCCTTTGGCCGTTCGCCGGCGGATCCTTATTTCGATCCGGTGTGGTCGCGGCTGAACGAGGCAGGCGCGGTGATTGCCTATCATCTGACCGACTGCGGCTATAATCGCGACATTTCGATCAACTGGAGCGAGCAGGGCGACGCCAAGTTCTGGCAGCAGTCGGCCTGGCAGTGGATGAACATGTATTGCGACCGGGCGATCATGGATACGCTGTCGGCCTTGGTCTATCACAATCTGTTCGGGCGTTTTCCGCGGCTGAAGGTGATTTCGGTGGAGCATGGCGCGGAATGGCTGCCCTATTTCCTGAAGCGGCTGGACAAGATGCGCGGCATGGGCCGGGGCGGGAAGTGGCTGGGCGGTCCCTTGAAGGAGCGGCCGAGCGAGATCTTCAAGCGGCACATCGCGGTGACGCCCTTCCCGGAGGATGATGTCGACAAGATCGCGGGCCTGATCGGCGGGGTGGACTGCCTGGTGCTGGGGTCGGATTTCCCGCATGCCGAGGGTCTGGAGCGGCCCGAGGAGTTCGTGCAGCAGATGCGGACGCTGTCGGACGCGGACATTCGCAAGGTGATGCGCGATAATGGGCGTGCACTGGTGCCGGCCTGACGGCCGGAGGGGGCGTGCACTGGTGCCGGCCTGAGGGCCGGGGGCGCTGGTGCCGGCCTGCGGGTCGGTGGAGCGCCGGTTAGGGGATTGAAGGAGAGGATGCGATGAAGCTTGCCCTGTTTGCCGAGTTGCCGGTGCCCAAGCCCTGGACGAAGGGCAAGGAGCAGCGTCTGTTCAAGGAGCAGATCGAGCAGGCGGTGTTTGCCGAGGAGATGGGGTTTCACAGCTTCTGGTCGGTGGAGCATCATTTTCTGTCGGAGATGTCGCACGCGACCAATCCGGAGGTTCTGTACGGGGCGATCGCGGCGCGCACGAAGACGCTGCGGCTGGGCTATGGGGTGCGGCTGCTGCCCAAGCCCTATAATCATCCGATCCGCTCGGCGGAGAGCGTGGCGACGCTGGACTGCGTGTCGGGCGGCCGGGTGGAGTTTGCCGGCGGGCGCTCGGGCACGGCGCGCGAGCTGGCGGGCTTTGGCATCAACCCGCACGAGACGCGGCCGATGCAGGAAGAGGCCTTCCGGATGATGACCGGCATCTGGCAGAATGAGGAGTTCGCGTTCGAGGGGCAATTTTGGTCGATGCCCAAGCGCACGGTGGTGCCGCGGGTGGTGCAGGAGCCGCATCCGCCCTTGTGGTGCGCGACCGGCAGCCTGGACGGGCATTATGAGGTGGGCAAGCTGGGCACGGGGCTGTTGTCCTTTGCGACCTGCACGCCGCCCGAGGAGATGGCGGTCAAATATGCCCGCTATGAGGAAGGGCTGCGCGACTGCACGGATCCGGTGGGCTACAGGATCTTCAACCGCAAGGCGGCGCTGGCGATCGGGCATTGCGACGATACCGACGAAATGGCGCGGGCGATCGGCGAGCCGTCGATGCTCAAATATCTGAACTACAGCTTCCCGCTTTATGGCGAGATGACGCAATATGCGGCGCAGTGGAGCAAGGACAAGGGGCTTGGCACGTTCAGCTATGCCAAGGACATCCAGGCGCAGGTCGACGAGGGCGGCGGCGCGCCCAAGTTCGACATGGACGCGATCTTCGAGATGGGCGGCCACACCATCGCCGGCGTCGACCGCTGGACGGAACTGGCGCTGCGGTTCGAAGCGGCCGGCACCGACCTGCTGTTCTGCCTCATGAACACCTGGGAAATCCCCCACGACAAGGTCATGCACTCCATCGAACTCATCGGCAAAAACGTCATCCCCATCCTCAATGAACGCGAAAAATCCGGCGCGGCAAGGATGGCGGCGGAATAAGGAAGGAACGGGCATGACCGAAGAGACGATCATCTACGAGACGTGCGGACCGGTCGCGGTCATCACGCTCAATCGCCCCGAGACTCGGAATGCGCAGAATGCGCAGATGCTGCTCGAAATCGACGCCGCCTATCGCCGCGCCGAACAGGATGACGATGTGCGCGTCATCATTCTCAAGGCTAATGGCAAGCATTTCTCCTCAGGCCATGACATGGGCCAGTCGGAGATCGAGCGGTTCGAAAAGGATGTTCGCCGGGGGCGACCCGGGATCACACCCCAATGGGACTGGGAGCGCGAAAACTATCTCGAGCTTACCCAACGCTGGCGCGACCTGCCCAAGCCGACGATCGCGGCGGTCCATGGCAAGTGCATCGCCGGGGGCCTCATGCTGGTCTGGCCCTGCGACATCATCATCGCTTCGGAAGACGCCGAATTCTGCGATCCGGTCGTCCGCATGGGGATCGGCGGCGTGGAATATCATGCCCATACCTGGGAGCTTGGCCATCGCAAGGCCAAGGAGTTGCTGTTTACCGGCGGCTTCATGAGTGCCGCCGAGGCGGAAAAGCTGGGCATGGTCAATCATGTCGTGCCCCGTGAGGAGCTTGAATCCCGCGCCATGGAACTAGCCAACCGCATCGCCAAGATGGGTTCCTTCGGCCTGCGCATGGCCAAGCTCGCGGTCAATCGCACCCTTGACACCATGGGCCAGCGCACCGCGATGGCGGCGATCTTTGATCTCCACCATCTGGCGCACGCTCAGTCGCAGATCCTATATGCCGGTGACTCGGTAGGCGGACTTGACGCTGCGGCGATGAAATCCGCCAATGGGTGACACGTTCAACACGACCAGAAAGCAGCGATGACAAATCTCAAAATCAAATTCCTCCAGCCGGATGGCGAAACACGTACAATCGAGGCTGAACCTGGCGTTTCGCTCATGGAAGCGGCCCTGAACAACAGGGTGGACGGAATTCCGGCCGATTGCGGGGGCGCTTGTTCCTGCGCGACCTGCCATGTCTATGTCGACGAGGACTGGTCCGGCAAGCTGTCGGCCATGTCGTCCGAGGAGCAGGCCATGCTGGAATGCGTCGACGAGCCGCGGCCCACCAGCCGGCTTTCCTGCCAGATCATTCTGGACGAGACACTTGACGGCCTGGAAGTGACAATTCCGGAATCCTGAAGGCGACAAGACCCCGAGGACGGGCATATTTTGGGGAGATGTGATGTCGGACCAGCCTGCAATCATCGCAGAGGGATTCGGCTTCGTGGAAGGCATCCGCTGGCGCGACGGCAGGGTCTGGTTTTCGGACTTCGGCAACCGCAGGGTCTATTCCCTTTCGCCTTCGGGCGAACGCCGCGAGGAAGCCTGGGTGCCCGGACAGCCCTCCGGCCTTGGCTTTACGCCCGACGGCGCGTTGCTGGTCGTGTCCGTGCATGAAGGCCATGTGCTGCGTTACGACGCGGCATCGCACCTCGTGGTCGCCGACATTGGCGCCATCTACCGCGGCGGACTGAACGACATGCTGACCACGCCGGCAGGACGCAGCTATGTCTCGGCTTTCGCGCCGCCGCTCATTGGGCAGGTGACGCCGGACGTACCGGCCGATGGCGGCGATATCCCGCTGTTTCTCATAGACACCGACGGAACGGTGCGGATCGTGGCCGAGGGGCTGAAGATACCCAATGGCATGGCCCTGAGCGCCGACGGCAGCCGCCTGTTCGTCGCGGAGACCATGGCCTGCCGCATCCTCTCCTTCCCGGTCGCGGCGGACGGATCGCTCGGCACGGCCGAGACCTTCGCGGAACTGGGCGTGCGTAGCCCCGATGGCATCGCGCTGGACAGCCAGGGGCGCCTGTGGGTGTCGAGCCCCTTCACATCGGAGTTCGTCCGCCTCGATCCGGCAGGGCAGGTGGACCGGATCGTGACCGTTCCGGGCCTATGGGCGGTGAGCTGCGCCGTTGGCGCCACGGACGAGGAGCTCTGGTGTGCCGTGGTCGAAACCAGCATCGAGGCTTACAAGAAGGGCCATGCGAGTGGCTCCATACGCTTGTGGAGAGGGCAGTGATGGCCCGGCGCTTTGACCTGCGTTTTCCGTCGGCCGGGCAGATCGAGCGCTATCGCGCCACAGGCCTGTGGATCGACAGCACGCTCGCCAAGGAGCTGGAGGCGGGCCTGATCCGCAACGCCGCGACGGATTATCGCGTCTGGTCGGACCTGCGCCCTTGCGAGACGACCATGGCCGGCATTCACGACCGCGCCCGCCGGATCGCCAGCGGTTTCCTCGCGCTCGGCATCGGGCCCGGGGACGTCGTCAGCTTTCAGCTGCCCAACTGGATCGAGGCGGTCGAGACATTTCTCGCCACCATGTTCATCGGCGCGATTTCCATGCCTGTCGTGCAGATCTATGGCCCGAAGGAAACGCGCTTCGTGCTCGCCCATACCGGCGCGCGGCTGCACGTGACGACACATGCGTTTCGCAGCCTGCACTATCGCCCGATGATGGAGGAGATGCGCCCGCATTTGCCGGAACTGCAGCATCTGCTCTACATCGACGAGCATTGGGACGGGCTCCTGGCCCATGAGCCGCTCGCGAAAATCCATGAAGGCAGTCCCGATGATCCGGCGATCATCGCATTCACGTCGGGCACCACCGCCGATCCGAAGGGCGCGATCCACACCCATCGCAGCGTGCTGGCCGAAATCCGTCAGCGTCACGTCGCCGCGCCTGGCGACCCGCGCATGGCGCCGTTGAACCCGCCAAAGGGTTTCGATGCCTGGCTTACCGCTTCCCCGGTTGCCCATGTCACCGGCCTGCAGACGGCGGTACTGCTGCCGATCCTGCTGGATCGCCGCGCTGCCCTGATCGACCGTTGGGACGTGGAGGCCGTGCTGGAGGCGCTGACCGAAGGCAATCTGTTCCTCGCGGCGGCGGCGACCTTCTTCTTCAACGCCATGCTGGCCCATCCCTCTTTTCGGCCCGAGCATATCCATCACATGAAATATGTGGTCTCCGGTGGCGCCCCTGTCCCGCGTGCTTTCGGCGAAATGTGCGAGGCAAAGGGGATCAAGCTGGTACGAGGCTATGGCTCGACCGAGCATCCGACCGTCTTTGGCTGCGCATTTGACGATCCGGTTGAAAAGCGCATTGGCACCGACGGCCGCCTGGTCGCCGGGGCGGAGGTCGAGCTGCGTGACGCCGACGGCAATCCCGTTCCGCCCGGCGTGCCCGGCGAGATTTTCAGCCGGGGTCCGGACATGTTCGCCGGCTATACCGATGCCACGCTGAACGCGACAGCCTTCGACGATGAGGGGTGGTTCTGCACCGGCGATGTCGGTGTGATGGACGAGGACGGCTATTACACCCTCACCGATCGGACCAAGGATATCATCATTCGCGGGGGCGAGAATATCAGCGCCGCCGAGGTCGAGGAAGCGTTGAGCAAGATGCCTGCGGTGATGGAGGTTGCCGCCGTGGCGGCGCCCGACGAGCGGCTGGGCGAGCAGGTCTGCGCCTTCCTGCGCTGCCGGGAAGGCCATGCCGCCCCTGGCATGGCCGAAATGCGCGCCCATCTGGCGGCGGTGGGACTGGCCAAGCAGAAATGGCCCGAGCAGATCCGCGTAGTCGACGATTTCAGCCGGACGCCTTCGGGCAAGATCCGGAAGGTGGACCTGCGCGACATGTTGCGCAGGGAAGCGACCTAAGGGGGTCAGGCGTCGAGCGCGTCGAGGATCAAGCGTTCCGGCTTTCCCGCGACGGCGCCAAAGACAGCCGCCATGGTCGCCTTGTCGATATCGGCCGCGCCGGCGTCATGGGCCTCGATTGATTCCCATTCTTCCCGGAAGACAAAGCGGCCCGGATTGGCCTGGTCGCGATACAGCGCCACGCCATGGCAGCTACCGATGCTACGGAGAGCCCTTGCAAGCGCCTGCAGGGCCGCCTGCAATTCTTCTGCGCGTCCCTCTGCCGCCAAAAGGGTATATTGATAGGCAATCATTGCCCGAGCTCCCACACTTCGATAAACATCTAAATGAATTATAATATTTGAACCGACCTGCGATCGATGGCAATTGCAAATTGCAGGTCCTTGCCCACGGGCGAGCAGAGGCTGGAGGATGAGAATGAAGGGCTTTCTTCGCAAGACAGCAGTGGCGATCCTGGCAATGACGGGAAGCGGCGGCGCATCGGCGCAGGGCAGGCCGCCGGAAAAGGCGGATGCGAGCAATGGCCATGGTGCCGTCTATGAAAGCGTCGAGGGGTGGGCCGATCTTGTCGAAACCTTGCAGGGACTTCCCGCGCGCATGCTCGCCATGCTGCCGCCGGAGATGCGGAATGATCCTCAGCTCCGGCAGGATGTCGGGCGCCTGGCGCTCGCATCCGTCACTGGCGCCGCCTTCGACACCCTCAGCGCCGACGGGGATCATCCCTTCTTCCTGCCGCAGCTCAACATGCTCACATTTGCCGGGCAGCCCAATCCCGACACCATTTACCGTTACACCCACATCACCCCGGGGGGCACATACCGGCTTCGCGGCGAGAAGGGCGCGATGCGGATCGCCACGATCGGCGAGATGCCGCCTTATCGAACGGTCAACGGCGTGCTTACCCCAAGCCCGATCAAATCCTATCATGACATCAACGCACTCAAGACCGATGCGCAGGGGCGTTTCGACGTGCTGCTGAGCCCCGTGCGGCCGGAGGGCTATGCGGGCGACTGGTGGCAGCTGGAGCCAGCGACCAACCGCCTTCTGCTGCGGCTGGTCAGCTCGGATTGGCCGAACGAACGCGAACCGACGATCGCCATTGAACGCGTCGATGCCCCGGCCTCCATGCCACGGCCCGCCGCCGCGCTGCTGGAGCAGCGCCTCAGGGACCTGGCTGCGCAAACCCGTTTCATGGCGACGCTGTTCGTCGACAAGGTCGAGCGGCTTCGCCGCGAAGGCTATGTGAACCGGCTCAAGATATTCGATGTTTCGGGCATGGGCGGTCTTTCCGGCCAGTCCTATTATGAAGGGCCGTTCGACCTGAAGGATGACGAGGCGCTGATCATTTCGGCCAAGGCGCCCACCCGTTGCCTCTACCGTTCTATCATGGTCACCAACGAGACCTATGACACCATCGACTGGTACAATAATCATTCCAGCCTGAACGACAGCCAGTCCAAGCCGGACTCGGACGGCGTTTTGAGGTTTGTCGTGTCCAAGCGCGATCCCGGCGTGCCCAATTGGCTCGCTACCGCCGGGCACCGGCGCGGCCTGGTCCAGGGGCGCTGGATGGAATGTGACTCAAATCCGATCCCTGATGCCCTGAAGGTGAAGATCGACGAGGTGCGCAATCACATCCCTGCGGACACGCCCCATGTAACGCCCGCGGAGCGCGAGAAGATCATCCGCGACCGCCGGGTCGCACTCCACCACCGCCGCCTGTGGTAGTTTGAGGGCCAAAGGGAAATCGTGCTCCTGCGAAAGCCCTAGGACAGTATGGCGTGGGCGATACCCTGGGCTCCTGCCTTCGCAGGGGCACTGACGGCACAGCCCTATTCCACCCAGTCGAGGCCGATGTCGCGATAGACGGACCGGTCCTCGTCCCAGCCTTCCTTCACCTTGACGTGGAGGTAGAGATGCACGGGGCAGCCCAGCAGCTTGCCCAGCTCCGCGCGGGCGCGTGAACCGATCTCCTTGAGCCGGGCGCCGCCCTTGCCGAGGACGATGGCGCGCTGGGTGGGCCGGGCGACGAGGATCTGCTGGTGGATCTCGACCGAACCATCGGGCCGCTCGGTGTAGCGCTCCGTCTCGACCGCGCTCTGATAGGGCAGTTCCTCATGGAGCTGGTGGTAGAGCTGTTCGCGGGTGATTTCGGCGGCAAGCAGGCGGTCGGTGGCGTCGGATACCTGGTCGGCGGGAAAATGCCAGGGCGATTCCGGCATGACGCCGGCCATCGCCGCCTTCAGTTCGCCCAGGCCATCGCCTGTCGCCGCGCTGACGAAGAATGTCTCGACGAAGCCAAGCCGCTCATTGAGCTTCTGGGCCAGGACGAGCAGCTTGGCCTTGTCCGCGACATCGACCTTGTTGAGTATCAGCCACTTCGCCTCCGGCCTGTGGGTCAGGCCCTCGATGATCGGCTCCATCTTGGGTCCGAGCCCCGCGCGGCCGTCGACGATCAGGGCGATGAGGTCCGCATGCTGGGTGCCGCCCCAGGCCGCCGCCACCATGGCGCGGTCGAGCCGCCGTCCGGGCGCGAAAATGCCGGGGGTGTCGACCAGCACCATCTGCGACTCGCCTTCGATGGCGATGCCCATGACCCTGGTGCGGGTCGTCTGGGCCTTGGCGCTGGTGATCGCGACCTTCTGCCCGACCAGCGCGTTGACGAGGGTCGACTTGCCCGCATTGGGCGCGCCGACAATGGCGATGACGCCGCAGCGTGTAGTCATGAAATCTGCTCCAGTAGCGCGGCGGCTGCGGCGGTCTCCGCTTCCTGCTTTGACGAGCCCTCGGCCTCGGTCTCGCCGACCCCGGCTATGGCGACCTTCACCCGGAAGCGCAGGGCATGGTCCGGGCCGGACCGCGACACCAGCGCGTAAGCGGGCGGCTTGCGGCGATTGGCGGCCGCCCATTCCTGGAGGGCCGACTTGGGATGCCGGGGCGCGCTTGCCGTGCCCGATATGCGGCTGCCCCACAGCCGCAGAATGAATGCACGGACAGGTTCCATCCCCTGTTCGCGATAGAGAGCGCCGATCACCGCCTCCATGACGTCACCCAACACATTATCGCTGTCGACCGCACCGTCGTCGCGCGCCTGCTTGCCGAGCTGGATATGGGCGCCCAGCCCGGTTTCCCGCGCGATCGCGGCACAGACCGACCCGGCGACCAGGGCGTTGAGGCGGCGCGAGAGCTGGCCTTCCTTCTCGTCGGGATAAAGGTCGTACAGCCGGTCGGCCAGTACCATGCCCAGCACCCTGTCGCCCAGGAATTCGAGGCGCTCATAATTGTCCGCCCCGGCGCTGCCATGGGTCAGCGCGCGCTCGTACAGTGCCGGATCGGCAATGGTACAGCCGGTCAGGCGGGTCAGCCAGTCGAGTGTCGCCGGAGCGATCAGAACCGTTCCCCGATGCGTTCGGGCCGCGCGGCGGTGAACCAGGTCCAGGGCAGCAGCCAGTTCGCCGACCCGTCGGTTGCGAACACCGATATCATCGCGCGTCCTTCCAGGTTGATCATCGGCAGAAAGCCGACGCCCCCCTGGCTGACCGGCACGCGGCTGTCCGCGCTGCGGTCGCGATTGTCACCCATCACATAGACATGGTCCTGCGGCACGACCATGACGGGCGTATTGTCCTCCGGCCCATCGGCGAGGTCGAGCACATTATAGCTTTTGCCGCCAGGCAGGGTTTCCCGGAACTGGGGATAATGGCACTCGAACGAGCCATCGGGCCCACGCACCTCATATTTGGCGCGATAGCAGGGCGAGGCTCCACTCTCCGTGCGCGTCGCCGCCATCATATTGGGCGTCACCGGTATGACGAGGTCCTCGATTGGTTCCTTGGGCACGGCCGTTCCGTTCAGATAAAGGACGCCGTCGCGCATCTGCACCATGTCGCCCGGAATAGCCACAACCCGTTTGATCCAGTCCTCGCTGAGGTTGGCCGGCGCCTTGAAGACCACCACGTCGCCCCGCTCCGGCACGTCGGGCAGGATGCGTCCCTGGATCAGCGGCATGCTGAACGGCAGGCTGTAGCGCGAATAGCCATAAGGCCATTTTGCCACCAGCAGATAGTCGCCGATCAAGAGCCGCGGCTGCATGGACTCGGATGGGATGTTGAAAGGCGATACAATGAAACTGCGCAGGATGAACACCGCCAGCGCGAGCTTGATCAGGAACCCGAAGAAGTCGCGGGTTTCGGAGCTTGTCTTGGTTCGCTGCATGTCGCCGTCTTTGCGGGCAGAGCCGGGCCGCGTCAAGCCAGCCGGAATGTCTCGCCATCCAGCACGTTGGGCGGATGCAGAATCGCGCCACATGGGCTAGAGGCATGCTGTTGTTCGGAATGGAGAAGCAGGCATGGTTGACGCGGCACGCATGGCGGCCATCTGGCAGGACCTGGCATCGGCCCCGCCGCCGGAGCTCAAGACCATTTTCACGGCCGATCCCGACCGGCTGACCAAGCATGTCATCGAAGTTTCGGGTTTGCGCTTCGATTTCAGCAAGACGCACCTCACCGATCCCGCGATCGACTCCTTCCTCGCCTTGACCGAGGCCGCCGGGCTGACTGCCGCGCGTGCGGCGATGTTCGACGGCGCGGTGATCAATGTGACGGAGGACCGATCGGTCGAGCACAGCGCGCTGCGCGGCGTTGGCAAGGCGGACACGGTTGCCGATGCCAAGGCGCTCCGGATCAGGATGCGCACCCTCATCGACGCGATCGAGGCGGGGGCGCTCGGCGAAATCCGGCATGTCCTCCACATCGGCATCGGCGGGTCGGCGCTCGGCCCGAACCTGCTGGTCGACGCGCTGGCACGGACCAGCCACCGCTATGATGTGGCGGTGGTCAGCAATGTCGACGGCTGCGCGCTGGAGGAAGCCACAGCGCGCTTCGATCCGCAGGCGACGATCATCGCCATTGCGTCAAAGACCTTCACCACCAGCGAGACTATGCTGAACGCCGCGAGCGCCCTGCAATGGCTGATGAGCGCGGGCGTGGACGATCCCTATGGCCGAGTCATCGCGCTCACCGCCTCGCCGGAAAAGGCCATCGAGTGGGGCGTGGACGAGACCCGCGTCCTGCCTTTCCCCGAAAGCATTGGCGGCCGCTATTCCCTCTGGTCGTCGATCGGCTTCCCAGCCGCGATGGCGCTCGGCTGGGGCGGTTTTGAGGAACTGCTGGAGGGCGCGGCCGCCATGGACCGCCACTTCCGCCAGGCGGAACCCCGCGACAACGCCCCGTTGCGCGCCGCCTTTGTCGACCAATATTATGCCCGCCTGATGGGCTGCCAGACCCGCGCGGTGTTCGCCTATGACGAGCGGCTGCGGTTGCTGCCGAGCTATCTCCAGCAGCTGGAGATGGAGAGCAATGGCAAGTCGGTGAAGCTGGACGGTTCACCCGTCGACGGCCCCACCGCGCCTGTCACCTGGGGCGGCGTCGGCACCGACGCGCAGCATGCCGTGTTCCAGCTCCTCCACCAGGGCTCGCACATCATCCCCGTCGAGTTCATTGCCGTGGTCGAGGCAGGGGACAAGCTCGATCCCGCCCATCACGATGCCCTCCTCGTCAACTGCTTCGCACAAGGGGCGGCACTGATGCGGGGCAAGGAGAGCCCCGGCGACCCCGCGCGCGCCTATCCGGGCAATCGTCCCTCGACGACGATTCTGCTCGATAGCCTGACGCCCCATGCACTTGGCGCCCTCATCGCCCTTTATGAGCACCGCACCTTTGCTAATGGCGTGCTGATGGGCATCAACAGCTTCGACCAGTTCGGCGTTGAGCTGGGCAAGGAGATCGCGAAAAGCATCGAACGCGAAGGCGCGCACGGTTTCGACCCGTCGACCATGGCGCTCATCGAGCGGGCGATAGGATAGGGAGTTCTAGATGCCCAGGCGGTACAGCAATTGCAGCCCGCCGCCTGCATCCGGGCTGCCGTCGCTGAATCCGGTATAGGCATAGCCTTGCAGGCGCAGCTGCGACGTCAGTTTGTAGGTGAGCGAGCCGGTCAATTCGCTGCGGTCCGACGCGGTACTGAGGGAAGCCTCGCGCCAGTCATAATCCAGCCCGAATGTCATGTCGCCCGCCTGGTAATAGGCGCCCGCGCCCGCTTGCCAGACGTCGTTCAGCGGGAAACTCGCTGAAGAGCCATTGAAGCGGCGACCACCCCGGGCTGACAGGCTGAACTGTCCGAATTGCTGGGTCAGCGCCCCCTCGACAGTGAAATCCGTCGTGCCGGTGCCGAGATTGCGCGATTCGGATGCCGTCGGGATTTTGACTCGGCCCGACAGGTCCAGGTAGGTCCGCTCGGCGACGGGCAGGGTGAAGCCCGCCGCCAGACCAAGATCGCCAATGCCGTCATTGCTGGTCACCGCGCCGGCGGATCCTCCCGGCACAGGGCCATTGTCCCCCGGGACAACGCCCCCCGGTCCCCTGATGTACAGATAGGGTATGGAGGCGCGAACGAAGACGTCGCCCTTCCTGACCTTGACCGAGAAGGGGACAGCGAAAATTTCGGTGTCTTGTGCGTTGCCATAGTCCCCGTTCGAATAGTCTACGCCCATGCCGAACTGGACATAATCCTCGGCATGTGCGGGAACCGACAGGACCAATGCGCTGAAGGCAGCCGTCAGCGCCGCGGTATGATTCAGATAGGCCATAATCTCACTCCCCGTAACCAGTTTTCTTTCATGTAAGCACGACAGAGCAGCAGAATGACCGTCGCCATCCTGCTGCTCATGAAATCAGGTTTCCTGATCGTTGGATCAGCCACCTAGACCCGGCCGGTCGGGCCGTTCAGGGCGATCCGGTCGATCCGGTCGGTCGGGACGCTCGGGACGATCGGGCCGCTCAGCCAGTTCCGCGCGCTCCTGACGTTCCGGACGTTCCGCCCTGTCGGCACGGTCGGCGGCCGATGGGCGTTCCGCGCGCTCATGCGTGACCGAGGTCGTCCGGTTGCCGTCCGCATCGATGCTCCTGGTGATCGTGTTTATGTTGCCGCTCGGCGTCGTCACCGTCTGGATATTCCTGACCAGGTCTGTGCTGGTCGTCGTGCTGCCATCCGCATTTGTCGTTGTGGTGGCCGTAGTCTCGCGCGTGCGAACGACGGAGGCGCCATTGCCATTGGCCGTCGGCGTCGCGAGCGTTTCGGTAGTGGTGGTGGTGACTGGCTCCGGCGGGGCCGTTCCATTCTCGGCGGTCTCCTGGGCAATGGCCAGCGCGGAAATGGAACCGATGAGCACAGCAGTACCCAACAGTAGTGATTTTCTCATGTTAACCTCTCATCCACATTTTTCGACCCAACCAGCCCTAATCTTTCCCGTTAGCATTAATGATGTTTTAACTTCCGGGGTTAATTCGCGGCAGGCGCGACCCCTCGCCTCAAATCTGTGCTGGCACGAATGGTTCCCTGCGAAACGATCTCGTCAAAACGGGACGTCAATG
>DATJLC010000127.1:0-3385 GCA_035490755.1 Sphingobium sp. | reverse complement strand
CGTCACAGGCCAGCCCCTCCCTGCGCGCGAACGCCCTTTCCGCCTCGCCGATGTGGGCCGCCAATGCCGCGACCGTCTCGCCAGCGCCCGACACCGCAGACGGCCGCTGCCACGTCACGGTCGCGAACCTCATCACCATGGCTCACCGCAGCCATGAATGGCCAGGCACGCTCGCCCAGCTCCGCATCGCCTTTGCCGACCGGCGCCATTTCGTCGTCCACGGCCGCGTGCCCGCGCCCTTCGGCGACGAGGGCGCGGCCAATCACATGCGGCTATGCGTCGCCCATGACCAGCCGGGCGTGGAGCTGTTCGTCTATGGCCAGGCGGGCGGCCCCTTCCCCGCACGGCAGCATGTCGAGGCGAGCCGGGCGGTCGCGCGTCTGCACGGGTTGGATCCGGATCGGGTCATCTTCGCGGCGCAATCGACCGAGGCCATAGCCGCCGGTGCCTTCCACAATGACGTGGTCGCGGTGGCGAACGCGCATTTGCTCTTCACCCATGAACAGGCCCTGGCCGATGCCGATGCTGTCCATGCCCAGTTGCGGGCAAGCCTCCCCTCAGTCGAGATCATCACGGTGCCGGCCAGCGTCATCAGCCTTGCGGACGCCATCGCCACCTATCTATTCAATGCCCAGCTTGTGACATTGCCCGAGGGCGGCATGGCGCTCATTCTGCCGATGGAGGCGCGGGCCAATGCGCGCATATGGGCGTGGCTAGAGCAGGTCGTGATCGGCAATGGCCCGATCCGCCGGCTGGTGCCCGTCGAGGTTCGCCAGTCCATGGCCAATGGTGGCGGCCCCGCCTGCCTACGCCTGCGCGTCGTGGCCGACCCAGCGACGATCGACCCGCGCTTTCTCGTTGATGATGCCAGGCTGGCGCTGATCGAAGCCGTGATTAGGGCCTATTGGCCGAAGAACATCGATCCAAGAGACCTCGGCAAACCTGCCCTTTGGTCGCATATCGGTGCCGCGCGCAGGGCGCTGCTCGATGCCCTCGATCTTTCCGAGCTGGAATGTGGATAATCTTGCGAGATCCTCGCACTGGTTTCGACGGGCAACAGCACGACAGCACTGACCCGCTCTGCTTGACTCCACCCTAATGATATTAAAAAATACATTCCAGTTCGATTAAATGGGGGATGCACATAAAAGCCTGCCCAAAAAGGGTGGGGAAGCCTATATGGGCAGGGCAGCGCATCAGCCGGCGCTTTCCTGAAGCTCGGCACGATTAAGGAAGGACAGATCCGTGAAGGCAGGAAGCGCCAAAGCAGCCGCTCCCCGCCGAGCGCGACGAAGGGGCCGCCCAACCGCTGATGATGTGGCCGCCATTGACGAGGCGCTTCAGGAAGCCGCGCAGATTCAGTTCCTTCAGGCGGGGTACGAGGCGGCCACTATGGACTCCATTGCCGCCACCGCCGCAGTTTCAAAGGGGACGCTCTACGCCCGTTATGCCACCAAGGAGGCTTTGTTCCGCAGTGTCGTGAAGTCTCAGTTCGCTGCGCTGGACAAGCGTGCGAGCCAGGAAAACCACCGCTTGCCAGTCGATTTCGAGCGGCGTCTACGCTGGCATGCTGGCACATTGGTGAACTCTGCGCTGTGGCCGGAATACAAGATTTTCTGCGCCCTCATCAATTCCGCAAGCACTACTTTTCCGGACATGGCACAGCTGCGCTATGAGATTGGTGCCGAGGCGACCGTGAAGTTTCTGGCCGGGGACATGAGCGCATCCTTTGATGGACCGGACCGGGAAAAGATCGACTGGCAGGCTTATGCCATCATGATCGTCAATTCCATCGGGGGATGGTATCTTGCGGAAAGTTCGGTCCGCGAGGTCCCGCTGGACGAGGCGACTGCGCTCTGCGAAAAAACGGTTCGGGTTGTTCTCGGCTCATTGCGGCACGAGCCGTTGTACAAGGCTGATTGAGCTCGCTCGGGCGAGGCGGCAAGTCTTCGCCGCGATCTGTGGCTGGGGCGGGAGGATTCGAACCTCCGCATGGCGGTACCAAAAACCGCTGCCTTACCGCTTGGCTACGCCCCATCGGCCGAGCGCTCATATAGCGTGGATGCGCGGGATGAAAAGCCGTAAGGACAGGCTCATTGCATTTTGGGGCCGTGCCCCCTTCACAACGCTGGTGCCATGAAGAACAGCTTTCCCTCCGCCTCCCCCCTGTTCCTGCGCGAGGACGAGGTGCGGCGGGGCATCGAGCTGCTGCATTTCGGCCATGCCGCCTTGATGGGCGGGATAGACGACCTGCTGGACAGCCATGGCCTCGGCCAGGCGCATCACCGGGCGCTCTACTTCATCGGCCGTCAAAATGACCAGACGGTGGGCGCCATGCTGGCGATATTGGGGATCACCAAACAGTCGTTCGGCCGCGTGTTGCAGGATCTCGTCGACCGGGACTTGGTCGAGGCGCGGCCCGGCCTGCGGGACCGCCGACAAAAGCTGCTGCGCCTCACGCCCAAGGGACGCCAGATTGAAACGGAGCTGTTCGCCCGGCTGCGCGAGCGCATGTCCGCAGCCTATGCGCAGGCGGGCCAGGGTCCGGTCACGGGCTTCTGGCGGGTTCTCGAAGGGCTGCTCGAACCGGAAGATCTGCGCCGGGTAATCGGCTTTCAGATCAAGCGTTAGGCCGCACCGGCCGCTAGCTCGGCGCCCCTGTCGCGTGCCGCCCGCAACGTATCGGTCAGCAGGTTCAGCAGGCGTTCATCGGCATCGAGGACATCAAGGCCAAGCCGCGTCATGCCGCCGGGACTCGCGACGGCATCGGCCATCGCCGCCGGGCTCTGCGCGGCATTGAGCGCCGACGTTCCAGCGCCCGCCACCGTCTGCAATGCGAGGCGAAGCGCCTGGTCCTGCCCCATGCCGAGGCGCACGGCGGCCCCCGCCAAAGCGTCGACAAAGCGATAGACATAGGCCGGCCCGCAACCGCTGACCGCCGTCGCAAGATCGAAATCGCCCTCGTCAACCAGTGGTTCCACCAGTCCAAGGGGCGCAAGCAGCCGGTTAATCGTCGCCAGCATCTCCGGCGCGCCGCCCGCCAACGCATGCATCAGCACGGTGCCGTCACCGGTACGAACCGGCAGGTTGGGCATGATCCGCACGATCGTGGCGGCCGATGGCAGCCTCCCCTTCAGCAGCGGCAGCGGCAAGCCCGCCAGCATGGAGACGATCGCGCAACCAGGCGCAAGCCGCGCGTCGATCTGGGGCGCGACATCGGCAAATTGCTGCGGTTTGAAGCCAAGCAGCACCAGCGTGCCCGGTGCCACCCGCTCCGGCAGAGCAGTGCTGGTCGCGACGCCCGGCGCCACCTCGCGGCCGCTCGGGTCGGAGACATGGACAAGGTGCGGCGGCAGGCCACAATCCAGCCAGCGCGCGAGAATGG
>DATJLC010000126.1:0-9067 GCA_035490755.1 Sphingobium sp. | reverse complement strand
GTCGCCATAATAGACCTTTGTGTCGAAGCGGCTGGAAACGGCGATCTGCGCGGGCTTCTTGTCGATGAGGGTGACGGCGAAGCCGGTGCCCACCAGCATCTGCGCGACCGTCTGGCCGAAGCGGCCATAGCCGACCACGATCGCGCGGGCGGGCGCCGCCTCCTCCGGTCCGTCGAGCCGGTCGGTGTCCTCCGAACGGGCGAATTCGAGGCGGCGCGCCAGCATGAGGAGGAAGGGCGTCGTGACCATGGAGAGGGTGACGATGGCGCTGAACATGGTCGCCGCCTCCGGCGCAATCAGCAGCGCGTCGCGCGCATGGGCGAACAGGACAAAGCCGAACTCGCCGCCCTGGCTCAACAGCAGGCCGAGCGCCAAGGCATTGGGCATGTTCATGCCGAACAGCCGTGCGATGCCCGCGATCAGCACCGACTTGGTCGCCACCAGCAGAATCGCCATAGACAGGATGAAGAGCGGATTGGCGGCTATGACCGAGATGTCGAGCAGCATGCCGATCGAGACGAAGAAGAGGCCGAGCAGGATCGTGCGGAATGGCTCCACATCAGCCTCGATCTCGTGCCGGTAGGGCGAATCGGCCAGCATCACGCCGGCGATGAACGCGCCGAGCGCCGTCGACAGGTGCAAAGCGTGCATGATCGCCGCCGCCGCGAGTACCGTGAACAGCCCCACCGCCACGAACAGCTCGCGCTCCCCGAAGCGCCCGATGAGCTGGAGCAATGGCCGCAGTACGAAGCGGCCGACCAGCACCAGCCCCGTGATCGCGCCCACGGTATAGAGCGCGACGACCCAGCCCGGCGGCCCGGCCTGTGCGGCCGGATCGCGCGACAGGCTGGCGACGATGGTGATGAGCGGCACGATGGCCAGGTCCTGCAACAGCAGGATGGAAAAGGCCTTTTCCCCGAACGGGGAATTGATCCGCCCGCTCGACTTCAGGCTGGGCAGAACCTGTGCCGTCGAGGACAAAGCGAGCGGCAGGCCGAGCGCGAGTGCCGCGCCCCAGGAGAATTGGGTGGTAAGGAAGATGAGGCCGGTCAGCGCCAGGCCGCAGACCACCACCTGCGCCACGCCCAGGCCGAATATGTCGCGCTTCAGGCGCCAGAGCCGGGCGGGGTTGAGTTCGAGACCGACCAGGAAGAGGAGGAGGACGATGCCGATCTCGGCGATCGCCATCTTGTCAGCGCCGCCGTCAACGAGGCCAAAGCCGTGCGGCCCGACCGCGACGCCCGCGACCAGATAGCCGAGCACGGCGCCCAGCCCCAGCCGCCGAAACGGGATGACGCAGGCAAGCGCCGCCGCCAGCAGGATGACGCCGTCACGCAGCAGGAGGTTGATCGCACCCGATTCGTCAGCCATGGGCGCGTCCGCTTGCCGGCGTCGCCGTGCCGGTCGCCGCGTCGATTGCCGCCAGCACGGCGTCGAAGGCGAGCAGGATCGAGGCATGGCGCGCCGGATAGGTCCGCGCGGGCGCAAGCTGAATCAGGCCCGGCCATGGCGGCAGCGCATCGCTCCGGCCCGCCAGATAGTCCGCCAGGCCCACCCGCGCGGCGGCGAAGGCCTCCGCCGGCTTGCCGGCCGCATCGCCCGCCATGATCGCCGCCGACGCCTGGCCAAGGGCACAGGCGCTCACCGCAAGGCCGAGGGCGGACAGGCTTCCGTCCGGCGCCAGCTTCACGTCGGCGCGCACCCGGCTCCCGCAGGTGGGCGAACGGCATTCGGCCGTGCCCTGCGGTTCAGCGAGCGGCGGCCAGTCGCCGACCGAAGCGGCCAGCCGCAATATGTCGATGGTGTAGAGCGTTTCGGCCATGGCAACCATGTAGGCCCATGTGCGGCGGAACGGAAGGCGCGCCGTGCCGGAACGACTTGGAGCAACGTGGTTAAAATAATCGTACCTCATCGTCATTCCCGGGGAAGCGGGGATCCAGAGCCACGCAAAACTGCGCCTGCAACCTCGGATCCCGCTTTTGCGGGAATGACGGAATATACTCGCCCTAGTCCCCGGCGCCGGCGAAGATGCCGCCTTGCTTGCGCCGCTCGGCCAGCCACTCGCTCATCGCCTTGCCGCTCGCGTTGAGGAGCGGATAGGTGCGGGACTCGCGCATCCAATCCGGCCGCGGAGTGTCCTGGCCGTAGAGGGTGTCGTAGAGCATGGCGAAGCCGACGAAGGCGACCGTCGCGATCAGCAGGCCCTTGAGCGCGCCAAAGCCGAAGCCCAGCACACGGTCCACCGGGCCGAGCGCTGACTTGCGGGTCCTGGTGCCGATATTCCGGGCCAGATAGCGACCGACAAACCAGGTGACGCCGAACACGAGCGCCAGGGCCAGCGTCGCCGCGCCGCCTTCGGTGCCGATGATCCCGGTCAAAAGGCTGGTGGCGGGCGCATGGAACAGCCGGACCGCGATGATCGCCAGCGCCAGCGCGACCATCGACAGCGCCTCCGACACGAAGCCGCGCCCAAAGCCGAGCAGGCCATTGCCGCCGATCAGCAGCAGCACCATGATGTCCATCGCGGTCATGAATCGATTGGAGCGTGACGACTTTGAGAAGAAAACACCGTTCGTCCTGAGTAGCCACTGAGCCCTTCGACTGCCTGCCAAGGCAGGCGCTCAGGACAGGCCCGTCGAAGTGGCGTATCGAAGGACAGATGCTTGGTGCCACTGTGCTTCGATACGGGTCTTCGGCTTCGCTCAGCCCCTACTCAGCACGAACGGAATTGGGTTGAACCAGAGCCGCCATTATCTAGTTCCGCCCCAGCAGCTCGTCAACAAGCGCGCCGAGCGTCGCATAGCCGCCGAGCGCCAGCCCGTCCGGCGAATCGGCGGCGGAGGCAGGGACAAAGGCGCGCGCGAAGCCGAGCTTGTGCGCCTCGCGCAGGCGCAGGGCGGCATGGGCGACCGGGCGAATCTCGCCGGACAGGGCGATCTCCCCCATCAGCACGGCATCGGCTTGGACCGGCCGTTCGGCAAGCGCCGACACCAGCGCGCCCGCCACCGCCAGATCCGCCGCCGGATCCTGCAGCCGATAGCCGCCCGCGACATTGAGATAGACCTCGCAGGCGGAGAAGCTGAGGCCGCAGCGCGCCTCCAGCACCGCCAGGATCATGGCCAGCCGCCCGCTGTCCCAGCCGACCACAGCGCGGCGCGGGGTGGCGCCGCTGGCGAGTCGGACGGTCAGCGCCTGGATCTCGACCAGCACCGGGCGGGTGCCCTCGATGGCGGGAAAGACAGTCGCGCCCGTCACCATCTCCTCGCGATTGGTGAGGAACAGGGCGGAGGGGTTGCGCACCTCGCTGAGGCCAAGCTCGCCCATCGCGAAAACCCCGATCTCGTCCGTGCCGCCAAAGCGGTTCTTGACCGCGCGCAGGATGCGATACTGATGGCTGCGTTCGCCCTCGAAGCTGAGCACGGTGTCGACCATATGCTCCAGCACGCGAGGGCCGGCGAGGCTGCCGTCCTTGGTCACATGCCCGACCAGGATCAGCGCCGATCCCTGGCCCTTGGCGAAACGGATCAGCTCATGCGCGCTCTCGCGCACCTGGCTGACGGTGCCGGGGGCCGAATCGATGACGTCGCTGTGCATCGTCTGGATCGAATCGATGATGAGGAGGGCGGGCGTTCCCGTGCCGCCGGAAAAGGTGGTGAGGATGTCGCGCACCGATGTGGCGCTGGCGAGCTGGACCGGCGCGTCGCCAAGGCCGAGCCGCCTGGCGCGCAGCCGCACCTGGTCCGCCGCTTCCTCGCCGCTCACATAGACCACAGGCCGGCCGGTGCGGGCGATGGCGGCGGCGGCCTGGAGGAGCAGGGTCGACTTGCCGATGCCGGGATCGCCGCCGATCAGGGTCGCCGACCCGCTGACAAGGCCCCCGCCCAGCGCCCGGTCGAACTCCGCTATGCCGGTCGAAAGCCGCTCCGGCAGCGCCACGTCGCTGTCGAGCGCGACAAGCGATATGGCGCGCCCGCCCGAGCCGAGGTCGTGCCGCGCGGCAAAGGCGGTGACGGGCGCCTCCTCGACCAGGCTGTTCCAGGACCCGCAATCGTCGCATTGCCCCTGCCAGCGCGGCGAGACGCCGCCGCATTGCTGGCACACATAGTTGCGTTTCGCTTTCGCCATGACCGCCTCATAGCAGAACGGATGGGGAACGCCAGTGACTCTGCTAGCCCCTTGTGAACGAACTCTCTGCCGTCATCCCCGCGGAAGCGGGGATCCAGGGCCACGGGAAACTGCGCTCTCGGCTCTGAATTCTCGCTTTCGCGGGAATGACAGAGGAGTGCTAAACGGCCGCAGCCGGCGCGCCGAGCTTCAGGCCCGCGCGTTTCGCCGCGATCAGGCGCAGATAAGTGTCGAGCACGGCCCGGTTGATCGGGTCCCATTCATAGCGGGCCGCTTCCTTCGCCGCGGCCTCGGCATGGCCGGCGCGCATGGCCGGGTCGCGCACATAGCTTTCGAGATGATTGGCAAAGGCGGTGACGGCGCCAGGCTCGCACAGGAAGCCGGTCTCGCCATGATGGATGATGCTGGCGCTGCCGGTCGCGCGCGCGCCCAGGGCAGGGACGGCGCAGGCCATCGCCTCCAGCGTGACGTTCCCGAAGGTCTCGGTCTCGGACGGGTTGAAGAGCACGTCCATGGCCGCGACCGCGCGCGCCAGGTCCGTGCCCGCCTGAAAGCCCGCGAAGACCGCGTCCGGCACCCGGCGCCTGAACCAGTCGCCCGCCGGCCCGTCACCGACCACCAGCACCCGGTGCGGCACGCCGCGCCGCTTGAGCGCGTCGATCGTGTCGGAGAATACATCGAGGCCCTTTTCCATGACGAGCCGGCCGAGAAAGCCGACCACCACATCCTCATCGGCGATGCCCATGGCGCGGCGCCAGGCCATGTCGCGGCGGCCGGGATGGAACATCTCGCGATCGATTCCGCGCGACCAGATCGAGATGTCGTAGTTCATCCGCTGTTCCCGCAGCACCTGGGCAAAGCTTTCCGATGGCGCGACCAGCGCGTCGCAGCGCCGGTAGAGGCGCCGCAGCAGGGCGACCGCCGCCGGTTCCAGGACAGAGAGATTATAATAGCGGAAATAGGTCTCGAAATGGGTGTGGACGCTGGCCAGCACCGGCAGGCCGCGCGACCGCGCCCAGCTCACCGCGCGATGGGCGCCGGGATCGGGACTGGAGACATGGACGATGTTGGGCCGGAAACGGGCAATGTCGCGCCGCACCGTCGGGAACAGTCCCAGGGGAATGCGATATTCGGCGCGGCCCGGTATCGAAATGCTGGGCAGGCTGACAAGGTCGCCGGTGGGCGGGAAAGCGGGCTTGGCTATGGTCGGCGCATAGACGCGCACCTGCGCGCCCTGGCGGAGCAGATAGCCGACCAGTGCGTTCAGCGCCCGGTTCGCGCCGTCCCGGACATAATTATAGTTGCCGCTGAAGAGCGCGATGCGAAGGTCACTGGCGTCCATCGCGCGCCCTATAGCGGGGGTGGTGCAAAAGACAAAGGGACGGGGCGGGAAGGTTTCAAATCTCCAGAACAGGCTTTATGAAACCGTGCTCCTGCGGAAGCAGGAGTCCAGGTTGGTCGGGCGTGCCGGATAACCCTGGGCTCCTGCTTGCGCAGGAGCACAAGCCATTTTGAAACTGAAAGCCTGCCTTGCAGTCCCTCGATCTTGTCGTCCAAGCCCTGCTCACCGGCGCGCCGCGCCCGATCGCGCCCGGCGTGATGAGCGCGATGGGCAAGGCGCCTGTCGTGGGTCCGGTGCGGATCGGCTGGCTCGGGCTGGAGGGCGACCATCAGGCCGATCCTGTCCACCATGGCGGGCATGACAAGGCGATCCACCTTTATCCCCTCGACCATTATGCCTGGTGGCGGACGCGGCTGGGCGATCATCCGCTGCTGGACCAGCCGGGTGCATTTGGCGAGAATATCTCGGTCCGGGGCGCCGTCGATGCCGATTTCTGCCTGGGCGATCGCTTCACCTTGGGCAGCGCGCTGCTGGAGGTGAGCCATGGCCGCAGCCCGTGCAGCAAGCTCAACCATCGTTTCGGAACCCAGGCGATGGTCGCCGATGTCGTCCACTCGGGCCGCGCCGGTATCTATCTGCGCGTGATCCGGCAGGGCGAGGCGGAAGCGGGCGACCGGCTGGTGCTGGTGGACCGGCCGCTGCCGCAATGGGACATAGGCAAAGTGTTCGACCTAGTGGTGGCGGGCGGTCACAAACGCGATCCCGAGGGGCTGGCGGCGCTGGCCGTGCTGCCGGTGCTGGCCGAGGCATGGCGGCAGCGCGCGATGGAGCTGGCGCGATAAAGCATCAAGTCGTGCTCCTGCGAAAGCAGGAGTCCAGGGAACCTTGGCGCCGCGCCTCGCCACCCTGGGTTCCTGCCTTCGCAGGAACACGACATCTGTTTCCAGATAGGCAGGCCGCATTTGTCAGTGGTCATTCAGGAAAATATCAATAGTGTCCGCACCCATGTTGTTCCGATGGCGCGCCGCCGCCTTTTTCCTGCTTGCTGCCCTGCCGGGCTCGCAACTTGCCATCGCAGCCCCCGCGCGGCCCGCACCGGCGGTCAAGGTCGCCAAGCCGGTCGCGACCCCGCGTCCCTGGCTCTATGAGAACAGCGACGTCCCGATCGATCCCGCCTGGCTTTTCGGCACGCTCGACAATGGGCTGCGTTATGCCATCCGGCGCAATGGCGTGCCGCCCGGCCAGGTCTCCATCCGGGTGCGGGCCGATGTCGGCTCGCTGATGGAGCGCCCCGACGAGCGCGGCTTTGCCCATTTCATTGAGCATCTGACCTTCCGTGGCTCGCGCGAGGTGCCGGACGGCGAGACCAAGCGGATCTGGCAGCGGCTGGGCGCGACATTCGGCAGCGACAGCAACGCCCAGACCACGCCGACCGGAACCAGTTTTGCGCTGGACCTGCCGCAGGCGGACGCGGCCGGGCTCGACGAGAGCATGAAAATCCTCGCCGGGATGATGGCCGAGCCCAATATCGTGCCAAAGGCGGTTGAGGCGGAGCGCGCCGTGGTGCTGGCCGAGATGCGCGAATCCTATGGTCCGGCGGTGGTGGTCGGCAATGCCGCGCGGGAGTTCTACTTCGCCGGCCAGCCGCTCGCGACCAGCAATCCCATCGGCACGACCGCCTCGCTCACCGCCGCGACGGCCGACGCCTTGCGGGCCTTTCATCGGCGCTGGTACAGGCCCGACAGAACCGTGATCGCCATTTCCGGGGACATCGATCCCAGGGAAATGGAAGTCTATGTGAAGCGCCATTTTTCCGGGTGGAAGGCCGAAGGCCCGGCCATGTCGCTCCCCGATTTCGGGCGGCCCGATCCCAAGGCGCCGAGGACGCGCGTGCTGGTCGAGGCGCAATCGCCCGTCTCCATTGGCCTCACCTGGCTGCGGTCCTGGCATCCCAAGGCGGACACCATCGCCTATAATCAGGGCAAGCTCACCGACATGCTGGCGCTGCAGCTCATCAACCGCCGCCTCGAACAGGCCGCGCAGCGCGGAGCCAGCTATTTGCAGGCGTCCGTCAACCAGCAGGATGTGAGCCGGTCCGTGGACGGCACCTTTGTCACGATCACGCCGCTGGAGAATGACTGGCAGCGGGCACTGGCGGATGTACGCGCGATCATCGCCGACGCCATGGCGGAGCCGCCGAGCCAGATCGATATCGACCGCGAATATGCGCAGCTCGAAACCGCCTTCGCCATCTCGGCCGAGAATGCGGACACGGAGGCGAGTTCGGCGCAGGCGGAAACGCTGATCGGCGCCGTCGACATCCGCGAGACCACCGTGACGCCCCAAGCGGCGCTCGACATCTTCCGGTCGGCGCGTGCGATGATGACGCCCGCCAGCATGCTCGCTTCCACCCGCCGCATGTTCAGCGGCGATGCCCAGCGCGCTCTGCTGACGCTGCGCGCGCCCGAAGCGGGCTCGGATCAGGCGCTGGCGGCCGCGCTCGCCGCGCCGGTCGCGCCGGCGACGGACAAGCGCCTGGCGGCCGGATCGGTCACGATGGACTCGCTGCCCAAGCTGCCGCCGCCCGGCAAGATCGCCTCGCGCGCGGCGATGACGTCGCTGCGCATCGAGAAGATCATGTTCGACAATGGTGTGACCCTGCTCCTCTTTGCCAATCGCGCGGAGCAGGAAAAGGTGCGCATCAATGTGCGCTTCGGCAACGGCTACCAGGCCTTCGCGCCCAAGACGGACGCGGCGCTCTGGGCGGCGCCCTATGTGCTGGCGGCCAATGGCATCGGCGATCTCGGGCAGCGGGAGCTGGACGACCTCACCAACGGGCGGCGGATGGAATTCAAGTTCAGCGTCGCGGAGAATGCCTTCAAGCTTTCGGCGGTGAGCCGGCCGGCTGACTATAAGGACCAGCTGCGGCTCTATGCGGCCAAGCTCGCCTTTCCGCGCTGGGATCCGGCGCCGCTCGCCCGGATCAAGGCGGTCTTGCTCGCCGCCGACAGCGCCGGCAGGAGTTCGCCCGACGCTTTACTGAACCGCGACCTGAACTGGCTGCTGCGCAATCGGGAGCCCCGATCCGCGCCGCCCTCGCCGGAACGGATCAAGGCGCTGACGCCGGAGCGGTTCCGCGCGATCTGGGAGCCGTTGCTGGCTACCGGGCCGATCGAGGTGCAGATTTTCGGCGACGTGAAGACGGAGGAGGCGGTCCAGGCCGTGGCGCAGACCTTTGGCGCGCTGCCCCCGCGCCAGGCCGTGACGCCGCCCTCCCGCAACCGCAAGCTGCGCTTTCCGCGCCATGTGAAGTCGCCGGTCGTCCTGCGCCACGACGGCGCCGCCGAACAGGCCGCCGCCGTCATCGCCTGGCCCACCGGCGCGGGATATAAGGATATTCGCGACAGCCGCCAGCTGGAGACCGTCGCGCAGATCATCAATGACCGGCTGTTCGAGCGTCTCCGGTCGCTGGACGGGGCGGCCTATAGTCCCAGTGTTTCCAACTATTGGCCGCTGACCTTCGCCAAGGGCGGCTATCTGGCCGTGACAAGCCAGATCAAACCGGAGCGGATCGGCCTGTTCGCGACCATGGTGCAGGAC
>DATJLC010000125.1:0-7159 GCA_035490755.1 Sphingobium sp. | reverse complement strand
CCCCCGCCGATCGCCGCCTCACCGATGCCGACGCCAATCCGGGCCATGACCAACTCATTATAGCTGGTGGCAAAGGCGGACAGGACCGTCATCGCGGACCAGGTGCCCACGCCGATCAGCAGCAGTCGGTTGCGCCACCAGCGGTCGGCGAGCCGGCCAAGCGCCAGCCCGAACAGCGAGTTGAACAGAACGAAGCTGGTGCCGAACAGAAAGCCAAGCTCGGCATTGCTGATGCTGAAATCGCGCTGCAGGGGACGCGCCAGCCCGCTCAGCAGCGCCCGGTCGGCATAGTTCAGCACATTGGCGATCAGCAGGATGGCAAGGCCGGAAAGGCGATAGGCGATGCCCCGGCCGGGAACGCCTTCACCGATCGCCGTGGCAGACAAAATGGCGGCACCGGATGACGGGCTGGGCTCCAGCCCCTGATCGAGAGGCCGGGTCATGGACGCGCGCACCCCCGGCTATGATTCCGCTCCGTCATCTTGCTCCCCTCCCGTTGCTCCGGTTGCTCCTCTCCGGGAGTTCCGTTCAGAAATTGGCTTACGTCTTTGCGCCTCGTTCAGCCGACCGCGCCGACGTGACCGGCCCGCGCCGCATCGCGAAGCGCCAGCGGCCGTCCTCGCGCTCAAGCGTGTCGACATGGCGACCGACCACCGTCATACCTTTGTCACTTCGGGATCGAACAGGGCGTTTTTGGCGCGCACGGCGGCCAGGTCGACCTTGCCGTCATGGCCCTGGGGCAAGCGGCGCTCAAGCGCGGCGGGCAGGTCATTGAGACCGAGCAGCTCGATCGAGCGCCGGATCCTGTCCTTGCCTTGGGCGAAGGATTCGCTCGGGATCAGGGCCGCCTGCCGTGCCCAGCGCAGCGCCTCCGCGACCACGGCGTCCTCGGGCAGGACGCGCTGGACCAGCTGGAACTGCAGTGCCTGCTCCGCGTCCATCCATCCGCCCATCAGCCACAGCTTCTCGATGACCCGCATCGGCAGCTGGAGATAGAGCGGCAGCCATTCCATTGCCGGATAGGAGCCCTTGAATACCTCGCAACTGAACCGGGTGCCCGCGGCGGCGATATTGAAGTCGCAGCAGGCGATGATCGCGAACGCATAGGGGCCGACATAATTGTGTACGGCGCCGATCAGCGGCTTTCGAAAATACCAGGCCCTCGGCAGCTGTGGCGGAACCGACGGACTGGCGTTCGGAAATTGCTGCATGTGAAAAGGCCGGTCGCCCATCTGGTCCTGCAGGTCGTGTCCGGCGGAAAACAGCTTGCCCTCGCCGCGCAGGACGACGGCCAGCACCTGCGGATCGGCCTCCGCCGCATCGAGGGCGGCGTCGAGTTCCGCCATCATCTCGTGCGAGAAGGCGTTCCGCGCCTGCGGGCGGTCCAGGACGAGCTGAACGATCCCTTCCTCCTGGACGACCGCGATGCTGTTAAAGTCAGTCCTCATCCCGCCCCCCGTGCCGCCTGTTTAGCAATCTGCCGGCAAGTCTCGGGCCAAAATGTCGCTTTGTCCATGCAGCGAGACAAGTGGCTATCTTCTTGCCGCCCTCGCAATGGCGCCGACATGGCGGGGGTCCGTGCCGCAACAGCCGCCCAGCACATTGATAGCGGGACATTGTGCCAGCAACGCGCGATATTGCATGGCCAGCTCGTCCGGATTGCAGCTGTCGAGTTCGCTCGCCGCGTCCAGCTCGGCATGGCTGCGCCGCGACGCGTTGGCACGGATGCCTCCGATCCGGGACACCCAGCCGCCGCCTTCCGCCAGCATCGGTGCGAAGTGGGTCGGATGGGCGCAATTGATCATGTAGTAGGCCGGGCCGGATGCCGTTGCCTGGTCGACCGCCTCGATCGCTGCACCGAGCGCGTCGCCGGTCGGCAACCGTCCATCGGTCTCGACGGTGAAAGATATCGCCGCTGGCAGGCCCGCCGCCCGCGCCGCCCGCGCGATGCCGATCGCCTCCGGCACGTTCGTCATGGTGATCGCGGTCACCATATCGACGCCGCTTTCCAGGAACAGGCCGACCTGCCAGCCATGATAGCTCTCGGCCTCGCCGGCAGACATGATCCGGCCCGGATCATAGCCGTCGCCGCGCGGCCCGATGCAGCCGCTGACGACGATCGGGATACCGGACGCCTGATGTTCGGCCCGCAGTTCATGCAGTATCGCGATTGCCGCACGATTGAGGTCCGCCAGCGCCTCGCGCGAAAGACCCAGCGGTTCCGCCCAGTCGGGACTTGCCCGCCATGTCGCGCTTTCCAGGACAAAACCCGCCTTGGCCTCCCGGGCGATCGCCAGATAGCTCTCGAAATAGCGGTTCAGCCGCTCGCGCCCGCCTTCGCGCCGCAGCATGTCGATGGCCGCGAAGTAGGGCAGATCGATGCCGTCGAGAAAGACGAGCGTGGTCTCCAGGCCACCATCGGTGAGGAACAGGCCGCCTTGCCGTTGCGGCAGGGATTTGCTGGTCGCGAACGCACTGTAGGTCATGGTGCAATTACCCGCGTGCCGGGACGATTCGGATATGGGCGGCAGAATAGCCCCGGCGTCGCGCTGCCGCCAGAAATCAGGGTTAATCGGGCGTGGCTTTCCAAGGGGAGCATTGACCGATTCAGCCTTTTGCGTTAGCGCGCCTTGCAGCGGGCCGGGCCCCTCTGGCGACCTCCTTCAGGTCGTGATGTCGGACCGCATCGAGTGTACTCGGTGCCGGTCGATATTCCTCACATCCAGCACCAGTACATCTCGAAACACAGATCAATCGAGGAGCTGTACGTGGCTGACCCTTATTTCAACTCCACTTATGCCGGCGCGCAGGATGCGGCGCTGCATGACGAAGGCCTGCGCCAGCACATGCTGCGCGTCTATAATTACATGGCGTCCGGCGTGCTGCTGACCGGCATCGTCGCCATGATCGTCGCGTCGACACCCGCGCTCTACCAGCCGATTTTCGGCACGCCGCTCAAATGGGTGGTGATGTTCGCGCCGCTCGCCTTTGTCTTCTTTTTCTCGTTCCGGATCGATCGCATGTCGACCTCCGCCGCGCAGGCCAGCTACTGGGCGTTCGCGGCGATCATGGGCCTTTCGCTCGCATCGATATTCCTCGTCTTCACCGGTATGAGCATCGCGCGCACCTTCTTCATCGCGGCGTCGATGTTCGCGGCGATGAGCCTGTGGGGCTATACCACCAAGCGCGACCTGTCGAAATTCGGCAGCTTCCTGATCATGGGCCTGGTCGGCGTGCTGATCGCCAGCCTGGTCAACATCTTCCTGGGATCGACCATGCTGCAGATGATCGTGTCGATCGTCGGCGTGCTGGTCTTCACGGGCCTGACGGCGTGGGACACGCAGAACATCAAGTCGCAATATCTGGAAAATCGCGGCCATGAGGCGCTGGGCAAGATCGCGGTCTTCGGCGCGCTCTCGCTCTATCTCAATTTCGTCAATATCTTCCAGCTTCTCCTCAGCCTCACCGGCGAGCGGGAAGGCTGATCGACAATCAAATCGGAGAACGCGCAATGAGCAACATTCCGCATGGCATGCCCTGCCCGGTCTGCAACGTCCCCCTGACGATGAGCGAGCGGCAAGGCGTGGAGATCGACTATTGCCCGCAGTGCCGGGGCGTCTGGCTGGACCGTGGCGAGCTCGACAAGATCATCGAGCGCAGCGGCAGGGACGCCGCGCCCGCCGCGTCGCCGCCAACGCAGCCCTATCCGGGCGGCCAGGGGCACGGCCACTACAGTCCGGCCCCTTACAAGCGCCGCAAGTCGTTTCTGGAAGAACTGTTCGATTGAATCATTGACGTCCCGAGCCGAAACGGCCCGGGACGTCTGAATCTTGCTGCGGGTGGGCGGCGTCGATGCGCCGCCAAGCGCCCGGCCTTTGGCGTCCGCTCAGGCCTTGTCGCACTCGATAAAGGCGCCGTGCAGCTCATAGGTCGTCCCGGTCCAGGTCGGCTTGGGCGGATTGGCCAGCCGGATGCCGGGCACGCGCAGCAGCCCGTCGAGAAAAACGCGCGTTTCATGCAGGGCGACCTGCGCGCCGGGGCAGCGATGCGGCCCGTCGCCGAAGATCATCCATGAGCTCGACATGTTCTGGCGCGCGGCCCGGTTGATGTCGAAATGTTCGGGGTCTTCGCCAACGACGCCCACGTCGCGATTGGCGGCGCGCAGGTCCACCGTGTAGAACTCGCCCCCCTTGATTTCCTCCCCGGTCGGCACGGTGAAGTCATTCTCCGCGCGGCGATGGACAAAGGTCACAACCGGATCAAGCCGGATGAACTCTTCCAGGATGGCGAACTGGGTCCGCTCGTCGCCGTTCAGGAACCGTTCCTTGAGCTCGGGATTTTCGAGAAGCTGCCAGCAAGCCAGCACGATGAACTCGCGCGTCGTCATCATGCCCGCCGATGCGTAGGTCTGGCATTCGATGAAGATGGACTTGGTCGAAAACCCCTCGTCCAGGAGGAGCGAGATCACGTCGTCCTGGCGCTCCTTCTTGCGCGCCTTGATGGCGGGCAGCACGTCGAGCCACAGCACCAGCAGCTGCCGGAAAACCTTGTCGAGCCGGAAGAAGAAGAGGCTGATGGGGTTTTTCGGCACAGCGTTCAAGGTGACGAAGCTTGCCCTGATCCGCAGCGCCATCTTGCGCGAATTGCTGTTGGTCAGTCCGACGATCATCGACGCGACGTCGCAGGCAAGCTCGAAGCTCAGCTGGTCGAGCTGCTCGCGGCCGCTCTTGCGCAGGCGCGCGACGAGCTTTTCCGTGCTCGAATCCATCACCGCCCGATAGCGCGTCTTCATCGCCTTGGGCGTAAAGAAACGGGCGATCTGGCCCCGCCGCTTCTTGTGCATCTCGCCGTCGAGGAAGAACACGGACAGATGTTCCGGCGGCGTGATCTTGCGGATCTGGTCAGCGCCGCGCGCGGCCTGCACCACATCGGGGCTGCGCAATATTTCCTTGGCGAGCATGAAATCGGTGACGATCTCGCCGCCATTCTGCGGACGGGCCTCCGCCGCGGTGAGGGCGGCCGTCTTGCTCTTGATGTCGACGTCGTGGGCGAGGCCCTCGGTCGGTGCGATGCTCATGAAATTGCTTCCTTTCAGATCATGCGTGGCGGCACTGGCCGGCATTCCCGCCGGCCGGCCTTCCAGTTTCAGGTCGCGATGACGATCGACTTCTCCCGGGTGAATTCGAGAATGTCGTCATGGCCATAGCCACTGTCCTTGATCCCGGCGAAGGGCAGCTCGTAGCGTGGCTGGCGATAGATGTTGACCCATACATTGCCCGACTGGATGTCACGCATGAACCGGTGGGCGCGCGACAGGTCGCGGGTCCACACGCCTGCCGCCAGGCCATATTGGCTGTCATTGGCGATGGCGATGGCTTCCTCGTCCGTATCGAACGGGATAAGTGTCGCGACCGGGCCGAAGATCTCCTCCTGGCAGATCCGCGTCGAATTGTCCGTGGTCATGAACAGGGTCGGCTCGACCCAATATCCGCCTGGCATGGACGGCACCAGCTCGGCACCCGACCGGCCGCCGAAGACGAGGTCGGTCTCGCGCTTGCCGATCTCGATATAGCCGGTGACGCGCTCGAACTGCGCCTGCGAGATGATGGGGCCCATGGTCGTCGCCGGGTCGAGCGGATCGCCGAGCACGACTTTCCCCGCAATGGCCCGCATCCGGTCCAGCATCTCGTCAAGGATCGGGCGCTGCACGAGGATGCGCGATCCGGCCACACAGACCTGGCCGGCATTGCCGGTGTAGACGGAGCCGGTCGTGACCCCCTCCGCCGCCTTGTCGAGATCGGCATCGGCGAGAACGATCACCGGCGACTTGCCGCCAAGCTCGAAGATCGACGGGGTCAGCGTGTCGGCGGCGGCGCGCTGGATACGCTTGCCGGTTTCGGTCGAGCCGGTCATCGTGATCTTGCGCACGTCGGGATGGCGCACCAGCGGCTCGCCGACTTCCGGCCCCAGCCCGGACACGAAGTTGATGACGCCCGGCGGCAGCACGCTCGCCACCAGCTCCGCGAAACGCAGGACGGCAACGCCCGCCTGCTCTGGCGGCTTGATGACGACGGTGTTGCCCGCCGCCAGCGCCAGCGAGGCCTTGTTGCAGGTCATCGCGACAGGCGCGTTCCACGGGATGATGCAGCCGATCACGCCATAGGGCTCGCGGCGGGTATAGCCCATGGTGTTGGGGTCGAGGACAGCGCTGCGGCCGATGATGCCGTCCAGCGTCAGGCCGCTCGCCCGGTCCCAGACAAAGGCCATGCCGATGCCCGCGCGCTGCGCATTCTCGCTCAGCAGGCGGCCATTGTCATAGGTTTCCAGCTGCGAGATTTCCTCGCCATGCTGCATGAAAATCTGGGCGACCAGCTTCAGATAGTGCGTCCGCGCGGCCGACGGCAGGGCCGACCAGGCGGGGAAGGCAGCCTTGGCCGCCGCCACCGCCGCGTCCACATCCCGCTGGTCGCTGGCCGGGATCCGGGCCCAGACCTCACCCGTCGCCGGATTGATAGAGTCCAGCAGCTGGCCGGAGGCGGCCGGGACCAGCTCGCCACCAATGAGATTGCGGCACTCCTTGATGGGAGCGTTCATATTAAGGATCCTTTCGCGCTGAATTCTTCAGTCATTGGCATCTGTGCCTCATGCCGTGCCATGATCCGGCGGAGAGCATCCGCCAACCTTCACGACCGTCAATGCCAGCAATCCGGAGGTTTCCGCCACATGGCGCAGTTGGGCCGGTGACGACGCGATCGATACGCCGCCATTGGGCCAATACCCTGCCACTCACCAGGCAATCCTCAACAATCATCTGTGCATTATTCTGATACCTCGAACACGCTATGCGCCGAACATCGGAGCGTCCAGCCAAACCTCCAGAAGTGTGATAAGTGTCTATTTACGCCTGAATCCCAGAACCGGTCATGCGCAATCCAGCGGCGGCGCGGCGGCGGCCTTGCGTCTTCCCAAACCGTACCGGATCGTGCATTGTCGACGCCGGCGGTGCGGGGCAGCCCCGGCGTGAAGAGGGCAAGGCCGTGGGGACCATATCATGGCTGCAGAGTCTCCGATCGGGCCAGAGGCGGGACAGCGAATGACGGGGCAGCTTGACGCGCGGCTGCGGCGAACGCGAACGGCCCTCAGGGAGGCCCTGCTGCAC
>DATJLC010000124.1:0-3492 GCA_035490755.1 Sphingobium sp. | reverse complement strand
AGCCAGTCCTGCACATAGTCCCGCCACAGAAGACGGATGCTCACGCTGTCGATCCCGACAAGGGCCAGGGTCCACAGGCACATCGCCGTGCCGACCGGGTGGCCGGTGGCAAGATCGTCGAACAATCCCAGCGGCAGGCCGATCCACAGCGGCCAGATTTCCGGGCGCATCAGCCGCCAGCCGAGGAGCATCATGAGGCCGAGCGGCGGCAGGGCGGGGGAAACCGCGATCAGCGGAATGATGGAGGGAATCAGCGAACCCAGCATCACCGTCGCGATCGGCGTGCCGCGGATGCGCAGCGGACTGCGCTGGCGGGCCAGGCGGGCATGATGACTCTGTGGCATCAGTGTTGGGGTCGCGCGTCGGGGCCCGCGTCGCCTTCGGCACTGCGGGGCGACATGGCTTCCGCTGGCTGGAAGCTGCTCTGCACCGCCACGATCTCGGCACGGCCGGGATTGGCGAGCGGTATCGCGACCGCGCGGTCGCCGTCGACTCTGGCGGTGATGGCGACCGGAATATTCGGGCGATAGATGCCGCCGATGCCCGACGTCACGAACACATCGCCCGGCCGGAACGGGTTGCGGTCCGCATTGAGCGGCCGGATCTCGATGGTGCCGTCGTCGAGGCCGCGGGAAATGCCCGGAATGTTGTCGCGCGTGCGGCGCACCGGCACGACATTCTCGCTGTCGACCAGCAGCAGCACGTCGGCGGTGTTGGGACTGGTCCACAGCACCCGGCCCACCAGCCCCTCTGGCGCGCGCACCGGCATCCCGGCGGCGACACCGTGGCGCGAGCCGATGTCGAGCCGGGCGATGCGCCGGCTGTTGCTGCTGGTGGAGGAGATCAGCCGCCCGGTCGCGACTACACCATCATCGGCATCGACCAGCCGGAGCAGCTTCTTCAGCCGGATATTCTCCTGCAGAATGGCCTCGGCCTCGATCAGCTTGGTGCGGTTGGCATCCACCTGACGGCGCAGGACCACATTCTGCCGCCCGGCATTGAAATAGGCGCTGACGATCTCGTCGATATTGCCGACCGTCACCACCATCGACCGCAGGGTCGCGGAAACAGGCCGCGTGATCTCGGCGACCGCGCCGCGCAACACCGAGAAGCCGGCCGGGTCGGCGGCCGACACGATGACGACGAACAGGGCGGCGAGCGCACCGGCGATCGCGACCACATAGCTTGCGAACAGCCCGTATTGCGCCTTCCGGTCATATCCGGGGCGCCGTTTGCGTGGAGGCGCCATCGCCACCCCCTGTCCGATTAGGCGGTTTGCAGAACGCCGCGGAAAATCGGATCTTCCATCGCGCGTCCGGTGCCGATGGCGACGCAGGTCAGCGGATCCTCCGCGACCGTCACCGGCAGGCCGGTCTCGTCGCGCAGCTCATCGTCCAGGCCCTTGAGAAGGGCGCCGCCGCCGGTCAGGACGATGCCCTGGTCGACGATGTCGGCGGCCAGTTCCGGCGCCGTGTTCTCGAGCGCGATGCGCACGCCCTCAACGATCGTGCCGATCGGCTCGGACAAGGCCTCGGCGATCTGGCCCTGGTTGATCGAGATTTCCTTGGGCACGCCGTTCACCAGGTCGCGGCCCTTGATGTGGATGATCTGGCCGATGCCGTCCGCCGGCTTCTGGGCGATGCCGAATTCCTTCTTGATCCGCTCCGCCGTGGCCTCGCCGATCAGGAGATTATGGTGGCGCCGCACGAAGGAGACGATCGCCTCGTCCATCTTGTCGCCACCCACGCGCACGGAGGTGGTGTAGGCAAGGCCGCGCAGGGACAGAACGGCGACCTCGGTCGTGCCGCCGCCAATGTCGACCACCATCGATCCGATCGGTTCCGTCACCGGCATGTCGGCGCCGATCGCGGCCGCCATCGGCTCCTCGATCAGGAACACCTGGCTCGCGCCCGCATTGCTCGCCGCGTCGCGGATCGCGCGCCGCTCGACGCTGGTCGAGCCGGAGGGCACGCAGATCACGATCTCCGGGAAGCGCAGCATCCGGCGGCTGCCGTGCACCTTGGTGATGAAGTGCTTGATCATCTGCTCGGCGACGTCGATGTCGGCGATGACGCCGTCGCGCAGCGGCCGGATCGCCTCGATGCTGTCCGGCGTCTTGCCCATCATCAGCTTGGCGTCGTCACCGACCGCCTTGACGCGCTTGATGCCGTTCAGTGTCTCCACTGCCACCACAGAAGGCTCGTTCAGCACGATGCCGCGCCCGCGCACATAGACCACGGTATTGGCGGTGCCGAGGTCGATGGCCATGTCGTGCGAGGAAAATTTGAGCAAACGGGTGAGGAAAGACATTCCGGGTCCTGTTCAGCGTGCGCGCAAGACGAACGATGCGCGTGAGGGATGTTTTGTCCGCATCTCGCCACGTACGCCAGACGATTCGTGAAAAATTTAGCGGTGGCTGGCTCGCGGAAGTCGCTCGCTTGGGCTAGTCCCCTACATATGTCAATACGCCGATTGCCCGAAGCTCTGGTCAACCGCATCGCCGCGGGTGAAGTGGTTGAGCGGCCCGCCAGCGCGCTCAAGGAGCTCGTCGAGAACAGTATCGACGCGCGCGCCGGGCGTATCGCGATCCGCCTCGCGGCTGGCGGCACCGACCTTGTCGAAGTGATCGACGACGGAGTGGGGCTGGCACGCGACGAATTGCCGCTGGCGCTGGAACGCCATGCCACCTCAAAGCTCGCCGACGACCGGATCGAGGCGGTCTCGACCCTCGGCTTCCGGGGGGAGGCCCTGCCGTCGATCGCCAGCGTGTCGCGCCTGACGCTGGAAAGCCGCCCCGCGGGCGCGGACGGCTGGGGCATCGTGGTCGACAATGGAGCGGTGGCAACAGACGGCCCGGCCGCGATCCCGCCCGGCACGCGGGTACGGGTCGAGCAACTGTTCGCGCGGGTGCCCGCCCGGCGCAAGTTCCTGCGCTCGGCCCGGTCCGAATATGCCGCCTGCCTGGACGTTGTGCGGCGCCTCGCCATGGCGCGGCCGGACATCGGCTTCTCGCTGGAGCATGACGGCCGCCGCGTCCTCTCGGTCCCGGCGGGCGAGAGCCGGGAGGACCGTGTCGCGGCCCTGATCGACCGCGACCTGGCGTCCAACCACGTCATCGTCGCGCTCGATCGCGGCGATGTGACGCTGGCCGGGGTTGCGTCCCTGCCGACCTTCCATCGCGGCGTCGCCGACCATCAATATCTGTTCGTCAACGGCCGCCCGGTGCGCGACCGGCTGATGATCGGCGCGGTGCGGGGCGCCTATGCCGACCTGCTCGCGCGGGACAGACATCCGGTCCTCGCCTTGTTCCTGACCATCCCCACCGACGCGGTGGACGTCAATGTCCATCCCGCCAAGACGGAGGTGCGCTTCCACGATCCGGCGATGATTCGGGGCATGATCGTCGGCGGGCTGAGGGCGGCGCTCCACGATGCCGGCGCACGGTCGGTCGAACGGCCGGCCGTCGCCGCGGCGCAGCTGTGGCAGGGCGAG
>DATJLC010000123.1:0-1527 GCA_035490755.1 Sphingobium sp. | reverse complement strand
AACCCGTCCCGCCGCACCCGATCGAGCAGCCTTGCCCGCTCCGCGCGGCTGGGCGCCTCGGCGGAGAGCCGGGAAGGTAGCTTCAGGAAATCGGCCGCGGGCATCTCGAACAGGTCGAGCGCCATGCGGTTGGCATAGAAGAATATGGGATCGTCCTCTGTCCCATGCGCCAGGATCACGCGCGGCGCGGTCCACAGCGCGTGAGCCGAAATCGGATCCACCAGCGCCTGGCCGATGAGGCGGGCAAAGCTTTGTGCGATCAGCGTCAGCCGAGGGCCCGCACTGGCGGTGACGAGGGCCGCGTCATCCATCGCCCGGTCAGCCGAACAGGCCCGCCTCAGCCGCCATATGATGCCGGCCGGGCGCTCAGCTCACGGTGGCTTTCAGGATCTTGCCGGGGCTGCGCGGCGGCTCGCCGACCGGCAGCGCGTCGACATGCTCCATGCCCGACGTCACCACGCCCCACACGGTATACTGCCGGTCGAGGAAGGTCGCGTCGTCGAAGCAGATGAAGAACTGGCTGTTGGCGCTGTTGGGATTGCTGGAGCGCGCCATGGAGCAGACGCCGCGCACATGCGGCTCTGCGTTGAACTCGGCCTTGAGGTCGGGCAGGTCCGATCCGCCCATGCCGGTGCCGGTGGGATCGCCGCCCTGCGCCATGAAGCCGGGGATCACGCGGTGGAAAACGACGCCGTCGTAAAAGCCCTGCTTCGCAAGTGTCGCGATTCGCTCGACATGGCCAGGCGCGAGGTCCGGGCGCAGCGCGATCACGACATCGCCGGTCTCGAGGGTGAAGGTCAGGGTCTGGTCGGCCACGGCGGGGGGTCCTTTCTTGAAAAGCTAGGCGACCTATACGCATGAGGGCGCGCGATGGAACCCCCGCATGATTGCTTTTGTGCACCGACTGGGCAAAAGCGGACCTAGGCGCAGGTTGTGCAGTGCGAAGGAGCCGGCATGAGCGAAGACAGGATGACTGCATTCGCCGAGGAGGAAAAGGCGGCCACCGGCGCCACGCTGGACGAAGATGACCGGCTGATGCCCGAATTCGTCTCGGCCGTGCTCGATGCGGTCGGAGATGGTGACAGCGGCCGCGCGCGCGACCTGGTCCAGCCGCTCCATCCCGCCGACATCGCCGACCTGCTGGAGCTGACGCCCAATGACCGGCGCGCCGCGGTCGCCACCGCCTTGGGCGATCTGGTCGGGCCGGAGGTGCTGTCCGAACTCAACGACTATGTGCGCGAGGCGGTCGTCGAGGCGCTGGCGCCCGAGCAACTCGCCGAGATCGCCAGCGAGCTCGACACCGACGACGCGGTCGCGATCATCGAGGATCTGGAGGAAGCCGACCAGCAGGCGGTGCTGGAGGCGATGGAGCCGGAGGACCGCGCGGCGATCGAAAGCGCGCTGTCCTACCCGGAGGAATCAGCCGGCCGCCTCATGCAGCGCGACCTCATCGCGGTGCCGGAGCATCTGACCGTGGGGCAGGTCATCGACTATCTGCGCGACAATAGCGATCTCACCACGCATTTC
>DATJLC010000122.1:0-1664 GCA_035490755.1 Sphingobium sp. | reverse complement strand
CACACAAATATAACGCGGGGTGGAGCAGCCCGGTAGCTCGTCAGGCTCATAACCTGAAGGCCGCAGGTTCAAATCCTGCCCCCGCAACCACATCCATACATAAGCCCCCGATGCAGAAATGCTCGGGGGCTTTTTGTTGTCAAAAGCAAAACAACCGCAGCAGCGCGCCGCTCCAGCTGCAAGTGGCAGCCTAGGCTGCTCACCCTTGGGGAAGTGGCATATTCGTACGATCTCCTCGAATGGTGCTATAGGGCATCTCGTAAATGCGAGGAATGTTGGTGAGCAAATCAAACTCGACGGAAACACGAGGGGCGGCCAAACAAGCGGCCGGTCGCATGACGCGTGAGGCTTGGATCGAGGCTGGCGTTGCTGCGCTCCTGGACGAGGGCATTGCGAGCGTCAAGATTCAGGTCGTGGCGAAACAGCTTGGAGTATCGCGGTCGAGCTTCTACTGGTTTTTTGCCGATTTGCAGGAATTGCATCGGGAATTGCTTGAATACTGGCTGCGCAAGAACACCAGCCCGATCATCGAACGGGCGCTTCGCCCCGCGCCGACGGTGACGAAAGCGGTGTGCCATATCTTTGAATGCTGGGTGGATCCGGAGCTTTTTAATCCGCGCCTCGATGCCGCGGTGCGCTCCTGGGGGCAGGTGGATGCGACGGTGCGCGAGGTCGTCGACCAGGCGGACGGCCAGCGCGTCGATGCGGTGACCCGCATGTTCCTGCGCTATGGCTATCCGGATCAGGAAGCCTTCATTCGCGCGCGCGTCCTCTATTTCACGCAGATCGGCCATTATACGCTCGGCATGCGCGACGACCGCGAAATGCGGCTGCGCCTTCTGCAACCCTATCTCCTCAGTTTTACCGGCCGCGAGGGTTCGGAAGAGGAGGTTGCGGCTTTCGAGGAATTGGCGCGTCGTGTCCAGCCGAACGGCTGAACAATGGGCATGTCTGTACATTTCGGAACATTTGTATCGTAGGAGAAATTTGGCAGGGTAGCCGCCATTTCGCGCTGCCTGCTGCAATGCTCTGGACATTTGTGTCCAGGGCGAATACGCATAGTGCCGGACCGGGCGCTGGAGGCCCGGATGGGACGGATTTTTCATCCATGGGGCAACGCATGAAGCGACACTCGGCCTTGCCGTCTTGCCGCCGCGCCGGGAGCGCTGAGGCGCGATGACCCGGCATTATTCGGCATTTTCGCTCTTCAAGGAGGGCCTCAAGGGGCAGAAGGGCTGGCAGCAGGCTTGGCGTTCGCCGCAGCCGAAACCGCGCTATGACATCCTGATCATCGGCGGCGGCGGCCATGGTCTGGCGACGGCCTATTACCTCGCAAGGACGCACAACATCCGCAACATCGCGGTCATCGAAAAGGGGTGGCTCGGCGGCGGCAATACCGGGCGCAACACCACCGTCGTTCGCTCCAACTATTTCTTCCCCGAAAGCACGGCGCTCTACGAGATGGCCCTGAAGCTTTATGAGGGGCTCGGGCGTGATCTCAACTACAACATCATGCTGTCCCAGCGCGGCATCGTCACGCTCGCCCATAGCGAGGCGGAGATGGAGATGGCGGCGCGCACCGTCAACGCCATGCAGATCAACGGCACGGATGCCGAACTTTTCGGCATCGACGACGTGCGCCGCGTTCTGCCGCTGCTCAATCT
>DATJLC010000121.1:0-11736 GCA_035490755.1 Sphingobium sp. | reverse complement strand
GAAGAGCTTGCGGCTGTAGGGCGTGGTCGGCAGCCAGTTGCCTGGGCGCGGCTCCCCGCCCAGATGGAGCACGAAACTGCCGTCGGGCGCGGCATCGATCTGGTGCTTGAAGATATTGGCCTCGGGAATGTCTCCAAAAGGTTCGTGCAGGCTCGGCCAGCCGGTGCCGGGCTGCGTTTCGGGGCGCGGGCCCTGGACGGTCAGGTTCAGGAAGCGCGCGGTGCCGATATTGCCCGTGATCCGATAGATGTTGCGGCCATCGATCCACGCTTGCGTATAGGTGAAGTCGGCCGCGTCCCCGCCCAGCTTGCGCGTCGGCGTGCAGAAGCGGTGCAGCAGCGGATAGTCGCTGTCCTTCGTCTCCAGCGCGAGGTCGAACGCCTGTCCCAGATTTTGCGTGAGGAAGCGGAAGGCGTCTGCCCGTTGCAGGGCATTGGCGGGGTTGTGATCCTTGAACACCTGATCGCCAGCCGCCTCCAGCCGGCGGCAGAAGCGCGCCCAGGCGTCGCGGAGTGCCGCATCGTCAGGACTGTCGCCAAAGGCCATGTTGTTCTCCTCGGGGTCAGACGCCGCACGCGGTCAGGATCGCCCCCACATTGTCGGCCGCCCGGCGCACCGCCGCGACGCGCCCCTCGGCATCGATACGCGGACCGAGCAGTTCCAGGTCGAACGGCCCGTCATAGCCCGCCTCCAGCATCCAGCCGACGAGGCGCCGGAGCGGGATCGCCCCGTCACCTGGCACAGCACGCGCGGGCAGGGATCGGTCGCCATAGACATAGTCGCTGAGCTGGACCACGCGCGAGTGCTGCAAGGCGCGGGGGATGAGATCGCGCAGGCCGGCCTCCACCCAGCAGCCGAAAACATCGATGCATACGCCGACACCGGCCATCTCCGCCAGGCGGATGGTATCGGCGAGGCTGTGGGCGAGGTGGATATCGGCCATGATGTGCGAGGCATTCTCGACCATGATCTGCACGTCGGCGGCCCGGGCCCGCTCGACGCAGGGGGAGAGCGCCTCGCAGAAGCTCGCTGCCGCTTCGTCCCATTCCAGCGCGCCATGGCCGCCGGTGAGCAAGTAGATGGAGCGCGCGCCAATCTCGCCCGCAATGTCGATCACCCGCGCCAGCGTCTCGCGCGGCGCCTGCCAGTCAGCGCTGCTGGTCGAGATGGGGCCGCCCGCCATGAAGACATGGGCGATCGTCTCGACGCTGTAGTCACCCCCCACCAGGTCAGCCTTGACCTGCTGGGCGGCGCCATCCGCCAGCAATGCGGTGCTGAGGAAACTGGCCCGCCGCGCGCCCAGTTCACGCAGATGGCCAAGGAACACCGCCAGGCTTTCCGACTGGAAGCAGATCTGGTTGACCGAGATCCTGTCGTGCATTCCCATCTCCTTACCGCGCCCTCTCTATTTGCGCTTTTCGATCTCCAGCCCGAAGCGCGCGCGAAACGGAGCGAACTCGGCGTGCAAGGCGTCGATGTCCTCACCGATCAGGTCGGTCGAATATTCGAACTTGCCGTAGCGGTCGCCCTTGTTGCTGGCGAGATAGCCGCGCATCGCTGTTTCCGCCGCCTCGGTCCAGGGCACGTCCGCCATTTCGTAGAAGGCGCGGATCGTGCCCACCGGATCGGCGACGAAATCGACATAGCGGACATGGTGGATGCGCGGGTCGTCGAGCATTGGCGAGTTGAGCGTCGCGGCCATGCTGGCGCGGGCCTCGGCCAGTTGCATCGCGGCCTGTTCCCTCATGTCGACATGGCCGACCATGCCCTCGACGAGGTCGGAGATCAGCTTGATGCGCGAGGCGATCACCTGGACCGGATCACGATGGGTCCAGATCAGGCGCGCGTCCGGATAGGCCTCGAACATCGCTTCGAGGCGGGGGCCGTGAAAGCCCTTGAGCACCCAATATTTCTGCGGCCGTCCATATTGGCATTGCTGCAGCATCATCTTGTGAATGTGATATTGCGCGCGATAATCGAGGGGCAGGCCGCCCATTTTCATGCCCATCGGCACGCGCCACCAGGCTGTCGGCGTCATCACCCGGAAATCGAACGCCCAGGTGCGCTCATCCTCGGGCAGGCCATTGCCCAGCATGTCGTTATAGGGATGGCTGACCAGCCATTTGGGGATCTTCTGAAGGATTTCGCGCCAGTCGGCATCGGCGCGGGCGCGGCGCGGATCGTCCGGTCCGGCGAGGCCGGGCGGCGGCGATGGATTCATGACCTCCCAGAAGCGCAGCGCGCGTGCATTGGGATCGACTGAAAGCAGCGCATGCAGCAATGTCGTGCCCGAGCGCGGCTCGCCGGTCGCAAAGAGGGGCTTTACGATCACCTCCTCGCCGATGGGGTAGCGCTTGCGGTCCTCGAAGAAGCGCAGCCGGTCGGTGAGCAGCCAATGGCACACATGCGCCGCCTGCTGCTGGCCGCCTGCATCCATGCCGACGCTCTTCAGATGCTCGACCGCGAGGTTGAAGCGGTCCGTGAAGGTCGGATCGCCATAATCGCTGAGGCCGGTTTCAACCTCGGCGGCGGCCAGCAGCCTGGCGGTATCGAGTATCTCGGACCCGTTCATGCCATGTCTCCGCACAGGCGCAGCAGTTCGTCCTCCGTCTCGCGTACCTTCTGGGCTGAGCCGGCGGCATATTTGAGGCCCGCCATGCCGCCATAGTCCAGGATCTTCGGCACCCGCAGGCCGGCATCGACAAATCCCTTCACGACGCGGGCGACCTGCCGCGGCGTGCCATGGGGCACGACGGCGAGGATCGCTTCGGGATCGACCCGGCCAAGGAAATCGACGATCCGCTCCCGGGTCAGCACGCCCGGATCGATGTCCTGATAGCCGCGCCAGTTCTCGCCGAGGGGATGGGCATGGCCAAAGGCGCGCAGCGTCTCGGCCGACACCTGCAACAGATACGCCTTGATGAGAGGCGCCTTCACGATCTCGGCCAGTTCCGCATCGTCCTCAGCGATCAGGCAGACCTGGATGAAGGCGGGGACAATCGCCATCGGATCGCGCCCCGCCCGCTCGGCCGAATCGCGCACGGCCTTGAGCTTGTCGGCATATTCCTCCGGGCTCGAGGCGCCTGCTGGCCACCAGCCGTCGGCATGGCGCCCGGTGATCTCGAGCATCCTCGGGCCGCTGGCGCCGATCCAGATCCTGGGAAAGCGGCCTTCAAACGGTTCCGTGTCCATGCGGGCGTGGTGGAGGTTGAAGAATTTGCCTTCGAAATCGACCGCCCCTTCGCTCTCCCACAGCAGGCGGATGACGGTCAGCGCCTCCTCGAAGCGACCGACCGGCTTGGAGAAGTCAAAGCCATAGGGCACGGTATTCTCGGTCTCGCCGCTGCCAAGGCCGAGAATGAAGCGGCCATGCGACAGATGGTCGAGCGTCAGCGCGGACTGGGCGAGCATGGCGGGATGCCGCCGCACGGTGTCGACCACGCTGGTCGCGATCGGCACGTTCTTCGTCAGCACCGCCGCCGCGCCGGCGACAGCCAGCGCGTCGAGATGGCGGTGGGGGGAGGGGGAGGCCGTCGCCAGATCGGTGAATTCCGGCGTCCAGATCGAATCAGGCCAGAAGCTGACCATATGGTCGGGCAGCCAGATCGAATGATAGCGCCCGCCGTCGAGCGTATCGATCTGGTCGAGGCCAAGCGGCAGGGTCGTGCGCAGGAATGCGGCGGGCTGGACGTGCATGTGGCTTCCCTCTCCGGTCGCTCAATTTTCTCGATCCTCTCGCATATCGACAATGGGAAGTCCAACGCGGCACGCCCGCTTAAACAGTATCCTGTTTAGACGATAAGCCGCACTTCATGGCCCTGTTGACAATCAAACAGGCTCCTCATTAGGGTGAGTGGCATGAGCTTTCACGCGCCCGACATTTCGATTCTGCCCCGATTCCCCCTCATCATCGGCGACCGCAAGGTCGAGGCGGGGAGCGGCGCTGTCCATGCCCATATCTATCCCGGCACCGGCCAGGTGACGCGCGAACTCCGGCTGGCAGGCGCGGCGGATGTGGACGAGGCGGTCCGGGCCGCGCGCGCCGCCTTCCCCGCTTGGCGCGCCTTGCCCGGCGACAAGCGGCGCGACCTCATGTTCAGGCTCGCCGCCCTGTGCGAGCAGAACATGCAGCTGCTCGGCCAGCTGACCGTGGTCGAGAATGGCTCGATCAGCATGGCCGCGCCCTATTTCGCGATCGATGCCGCGCAGAAGTTGCGCTATTGCGGCGGCTGGGCCGACAAGATCCAGGGCCGGACGATCAGCACATGGGGCGGCCCGGCGCATGATTATGTCGCCTATGAGCCCTATGGCGTGGTCGGCGCGATCATCCCCTGGAACGGTCCGCTCTTTGCCGCGACGATGGTAATGGCCCCCGCGCTGGCGGCGGGCAATTGCATCGTCGTCAAGGCGCCCGACCTCGCCCCTTGGTCGGTGATGAAGCTGGGCGAGCTCATCCTTGAGGCGGGCTTTCCGGCGGGCGTGGTCAATGTCGTCGCGGGCGGGGCCGATGTCGGCGAGGCGATGGTCGCCCATCCCGGCATCGACAAGATCCAGTTCGTTGGCAGCGGCGCGACCGCGAAGAAGGTTCTGAAGACCGCCGCCGAGACGCTGAAACCCTGCGGCCTGGAGCTGGGCGGCAAGTCGGCGGTCATCGTCTTTGCCGACGCCGACCTCAAGGATGCGGCCAAGCGGGGCCTTACCGGGGCGGTCAGCGCCAATGGCCAGGGCTGCGTCAACGGCACGCGGCTTCTCGTCGAGCGGCCGATCTATGCGCAATATGTCCAGATGCTCCAGGCGATGGCCGGCCATATCAAGGTCGGCGATCCGCTCGACAGGAGCACGGCCATGGGCCCGGTGATCTCCGAGCCCGCCTTGCAGCGCATCGTCGGCATGGTCGACCAGGCAAGGTCCGAGGGCGGGCGGCTGGTCGCGGGCGGCGCGCGCATGGGCGGCGACCATGCCGGCGGCTATTTCCTGCCCGTCACCATCGTCGCCGATGTCGACAAGGACAGCAGCATCGCTCAGCAGGAGGTGTTCGGCCCGGTGCTGGCCGTCACGCCCTTCGACACGGAGGACGAGGCGATCGCGATCGCCAACGGCACCGATTATGGTCTGGGCGCCTATATCCACACGCAAAATCTCCGCCGCGCCCACCATGTCGCAGCCCAGGTCGATGCGGGCCAGGTTCAGGTCAACGCCTCGGGCGAGGCGATGACGCCCTGCGTGCCGTTCGGCGGCGTCAAGCAGAGCGGCTATGGCCGGCTCGGCGGCGAGGCGGGCATCCACGAGTTCCTGCGCGTCAAGAATGTCCTCATCAACCTCGCCAGGCCGGAAGGCGCCTGAATGGACCTGCTCGATCCGGCCGAGCGCACCGCGCGCGGCGCCGTCACCCAGGCGGAGATCACCGGCCGGCCTGCCCCGGAACCGGGAAGCGTTTTCGAGGCGAGCTGGCGCGACTATATTTTCGCGGAAATATGGAACCGTCCGGGCCTGGAGCGCCGCGCACGCTTCCTGATCGCCATTTCGGGCGCGGCGATGGCCCATGCCTCGGACCAGGTTATGGACGGCTATGTGCGCGGCGCCCTCAAGACCGGCGAGCTCAGCCTTGCCGAGCTGCGCGAGGCGGCGCTCCACACAGCCGTCTACGGCGGCTGGCCGACCGGCGAGCTGGTCGACAAGGCGATCGACCGGGTGTCCGAAGAGCTGGGCCTGCCGCCTTATGACTTCCCGCCGCTGCGGGGCGAGCCCTGGGACGCGCATCAGCGCTACAAGGATGGCCAGGCCGAGTTCCATCATGTCATGACCTTTGCCGGCCCGCAGCCGATCGAGCCCTATCATGAGGGCGGCATATTGAATTTCGTGTTTGCCGAGATGTGGCCGCGCCGTATCCTCGACCAGCGTTCGCGCCGCTGGATCACCCTGGTCGGCGTCTGCGAGGCGGGCGTCGTCGTGCCCATCGATTCCCACATCCACGCGGCCATGGCGAGCGGCAACTGCTCCCCTGAGGAGATGCGCGAGTTCGTCCTGCAATATGCCGTCCATGCCGGCTGGCCCAAGGCGTCCAACCTCACCAATGTGGTCGCCGTCATGGCCAGGAAGGTCGCCGCCGGCCTTCCCTTCCACGCCCATCTGCCGGAGTAGCCCAACGATGACTTTGACTGCCGACATGACGGGCAAGGCCGCGCTTGTCACGGGCGCCGCCGCCGGGCTTGGCCGCGCGACCGCCCTCACCCTTGCCCGCGCGGGCGCCGATGTCACGATCGTGGACGTCAATGCGGCCGGGCTCGAGGAGAGCGCCGCCCAGATTCGCGGCCTTGGCCGCAAGGTGCACGTCCATGCCACCGACCTTTCCGCCCAGGAGAATTGCGCCGCCGCCGTGCGGAGCGCCACCGACGCCTTTGGCCGGCTTGATGCGCTGTGCAATGTCGCGGGCATCATCAAGTTCACCCATTCGACGGAAATGTCCGCCGCCGACTGGAACCTGACGCTTGGCGTCAACCTCAGCGCGCCCTTCTTCCTCAGCCAGGCCGCCATCCCGCACCTGCTCGAGGCGGACGGTGCCATCGTCAACGTCACCTCCTCGGCGGCGTTCGTCGGCGAGGCCTATGTCGCGGCTTATTGCGCCAGCAAGGCGGGCCTCACCCACATGACCAAGGCGATGGCGATGGAATATATGCACAAGCCCATCCGCATCAACGCGGTCGCGCCTGGCGGCATGATGACCTCGATCGGCGAGGGCATGCGCATTCCCGAAGACGCCGATTTCTCGCTGATCAAGCGCTATACCGGCCTGCGCGGCATGGTGGAGGTGCAGGATGTGGCGGACATGATCGTCCATCTCGCCTCCGATGCGGGCCGTGCCTATCACGGTGCCTGCATCAATATCGATCGCGGCATCACCGCCGGTTGAGCAGCGCAAGGGAAGGGACGCGGCACATGCGGATAGGGTTTATCGGCCTGGGCGATCAGGGTGGCCCGATGGCGGGCCGGCTGATCGCGGCGGGGCACCCGGTCGTGCTGTGGGCGCGCCGGGCCGAGAGCCTGGCGCCCTATCGCGATACGGCGGCCACATGCGCGGACAGCATCGCGGAACTGGGTGCGGCTTGCGGGTTTGTCGGCATCTGCGTGGTTGATGACGCGGGCGTGCGGCAGGTGTGCGACGCGCTCATCCCCGCCATGGCGCCGGGCGGCATCATCGCCATCCATTCGACCATCAATCCCCGGACCTGCATCGACCTGGCGGCAAGCGCGCGGGACCGGGGCCTGTCGCTGATCGACGCGCCGGTCAGCGGCGGCGGCCATGTCGCGGCGGAAGGCAAGCTCACCGTCATGGTCGGCGGGGACGAGGCCCCGGTGGCGATCGCGCGCCCGATCTTCGCGGCCTTTGCGAGCCTTGTCCTGCATCTGGGCGGCCTTGGCGCCGGCCAGAACGCCAAGCTGATCAACAACACGCTGCTGGCCGCCAATATGGCGCTGGCGCATCATGCGCTGGATGCCGGCGCGGCGCTCGACCTTGATCGCGCGGCCCTGGTCGAGCTCATCAAGGCGAGCAGCGGGCGCAGCTATGGTTTCGACGTCCGCGCCCGCCTGCCGAGCCTGGCCGCCTTCGCCCATGGCGGCGCCCTTTTGGCGAAGGACTCCCGCCTGCTCGGCGAGGTGCTGGGCGACGACCCGGGCGGCACCGCGCTGCGCGACATCGCCGACCCCTTCCTCGCCCTCGCGACGGCGAAGGCGCAGGATTAGCGCAACATGCTTGGATCCAGCACCGTTCGCCCTGAGCGAAGTCGAAGGGCTCTGCTGAGCGGAGGCGAAGCACACCTCGCTCCGCTCGGCCCAGGGCTTCGACTTCGCTCAGCCCGAACGGTGCAGGATCCTATAGCTTCTTCCCCCCTCATTCCGGGAGCCGCATCATGACCTTTTCGATCGACCAGTTCCGCCTCGACGGCAAGACCGCCATCGTCACCGGCGCAGGCGGGCGCGGCAACAGCATCGGCCGGGCCTATGCCCTGGGCCTGGCGGCGGCGGGCGCCTCGGTGGTCGTCGCCGACCTCAACGCCGAGGGCGCCAGAACGGTGGCCGACGAGATCGTGGCCGCTGGCGGCAAGGCCATCTCGGTCGGCGTCGACATCACCGACCCCGCGCTGGTCGGTGCCATGGCCGGGGCGGCGACGGAAGCCTTTGGCGGCATCGACATCCTCGTCAACAATGCCGCTTTGATGGTCGAAGTGGGCGCCGCGCAGGCCGCCGACGTGCCGCTGGAGGATTGGAACCGGCTGATGAACGTCAATGTGACGGGCGCGCTGATCTGTTCGCAGGCAGTGATCCCGTCGATGCGCGCGCGCGGCGGCGGGCGGATCGTCAACCAGGTGTCGGGCGGCGCCTTTCCGGCCATGGGCCTCTATGGCGTCAGCAAGCTGGCGCTGACCGGCCTCACCGTTGCCATGGCAAGGCAGCTTGGCGGCGACAGGATCACCGTCAACGCGATCGCGCCGGGCAATGTGACGAGCGACGCCGGCAGCGCGCTGGTGCCGCCGGGCTCGCCCTTTGCCCAGTTCCTCGCCGCAACCGTCTGCACCCGCGCGCAGGGCGCGCCGGACGAGCTGGTCGGGCCGCTGCTGCTGCTCTGCTCGGAGGCGGGCGAGTGGATCACCGGCCAGACGCTCCATGTCGATGGCGGTTGGGTGCTGCGGCCCTGAAATTCCCTTCCTGCCGCACCGCCGATGGTCTAGTGAGCGGATAGCGAAGAAAAAGAGACGGGTCGTGCGCATATCACCGTGCCAGCGGGAGGGGCCATGACTGCCATGAAGCGATTTGCCATAGCGGGGCTGGCGGCTCTCAGCCTCATTGCCGGCCCGCAAGCGGCGGCGCAGGTGCCGGCGTCGCAGGCGCGGGCGCAGGGATTGTGGGACACCGCCTCGGCGCGCGAGCTGCTCGCCTTTGGCAAGGATATCGGGCGCGAGGGGCTTGATCCGGCGGATTATGGCCTGGATGCTCTCGGCAAGGCCATTGATTCTGGCGACGCGGCCGGCATCGACATGGCGGCGACGCGCAGCTTCGCTTTGCTGGCGCGCGATCTGGCGGACGGCCATGTGCCCTATGCGATGCGGGGCAACTGGCATCTCTCGCACCCGCCGCTGACGCCGGAGGCCACGGAAGCGATGATCGCGCAGGCGCTGGCGACCGGCCGCGTCACCGCCCAGCTGGCGAGCCTGGCACCGGCCAGCGCCGACTATCTGGCGCTCAAGGACGCCCTGGCCGCGACACCGCCGAGCGACACCGCCCGCATCACGGCACTGCGCGTCAACATGGAGCGCTGGCGCTGGCTGCCGCGCAGCTTTGGCGAGCGGCACATCATCGTCAACGTGCCCGCCTATGAGCTGCGCCTGGTCGAGGGCGGGCGGACGGTGGCGACCCACCGGGCGATCGTCGGCAAGGCGACCACCCCGACGCCCGCGCTCAGCGCGACCGTCTCCGGCGTGCTGCTCAACCCGCCCTGGGAGGTGCCGCAGTCCATCATCGCCGAAAGCCTGGGGCAGCTGGTGCGGACAAGGCCCGCCGCCGCGCGGGCGCGCGGCTATGAATGGCGGCGCGACGATGACGGAACGCTGAGGGTGCGCCAGCGTCCGGGCACGAACAATGCGCTCGGCCAGATCAAGTTCCTGATGCCAAATCCGCACGCCATCTATGTCCACGACACGCCCGCCAAGCAGCTTTTCACGCGGCCGGTGCGCGCGTTCAGCCATGGCTGTATCCGGATCCAGAACCCGATGGCGCTGGCCGAGCGGCTGCTGGCGGGCACGGACTGGACGGCCGACAAGATCAGGACGGCGGTCGGCACGGGCGCCTCGACCCCTGTGCCGCTGGCCAGGAGCCTGCCGATCGCGATCGTCTATCTGACGGCGGTCCGGGACGAGGCGGGCAAGCTGCGGCTGCTGGACGACATCTATGGCTGGGACAAGGGGCTGGCGGCCGCGCTTTGACCCCTAGAACCGGTCGGCGAGCAGAAGCCGGCCCGGCCCGAGCGCGGCCAGCAGCGCCGGCAGGGAGGCGCTGCTCACGGTGAAACAGCCCTCACTGCGGCCCAGCCTGCCGTGGGTCGCGATCATGCCCGGTTCCGCATACCAGGCGGAATGGATGACGATCGCCCGGTCCAGCGCCTTGTCATTGGTGGGATCGAGGCCGATCAGCCGCTGCGAGCGGCCATGCTGGCCCTCATAGACCTCGCTGCTGGCAAAGGCGCCCCGGCAACTCGCGGCGGAGCCCGGCACATTGCTGAAATGCCGCAGCCAGCCGCTGTTGGCCGGGTCCGATCCACGGCCATGCGCGACGGGCATGACGTGCGACGTGCCCGCCGCCATATCCAGGATGAAGAGGCGCGGCGCGGCGGACGGCCGGGCGAAATCGACCAGCACCGCCCGGTCGCGATGGGCGATGCGATCGCCCAGACGCTCAAAGGCGGCCTGGACGGCGGCGACATGGCGGGGATCGACGCGGGGGGACGCCGCACAGGCCGGCGCGCGCGGCATCAGCATCGCCGCGCCCACGCCGACCGCGCCGGCGAGCAATGTTCGTCTTGAAAGGGATTCGGCTGCCCCTGCTGCTGTCGACTTCACCTGTCCACCGCGTCCTGTTGCCTCGCCCAAGCCCCGCAATGTACCGGTTTCGTCGCCCGTTTGAAAGCCCCGCCAGGCAGCGGTGCCCGAACCGGCTTTCGTGGGCGCGCCACATGCGCTATCCAGCCGCAACAACAATGGAGTTGCCATGACGACCTTCTCGCCCCTGAAGGCCCCGGCCAGCGCACTGGCTGGCCTGCTGATCGCCGCGACATCTCCCGCCCATGCGCAGGACGCAACAGCCGGCGCCCGACTGTTCGCGCAGCGTTGCCAGACCTGCCACAGCGTGAACCCGGCGCAGAAGGCCACAATCGGCCCCAATCTCGCCGGCCTGGCCGGCCGCAAGGCCGCCGCGACCAGCTTTGCCTATTCGCCAGCGCTCAAGAAATCGACCTTGACGTGGGATTCGGCGACGCTCGACAAGTTCCTCGCCGGTCCGTTCCGGCTGGTGCCGGGCACCCGCATGGTGATGTCGGTGCCCGACAGCAAGCAGCGCGCCGACCTCGTCGCTTATCTGTCGAGCCTCAAGAAATAGCGGGTGCATGACAAGGATTTGACCTAGCTGCCCTGATCGGCCATTTGCGGGCGCGCCATGACCGATCTGCCAAAGACCTTCGATCCCGCCGCCATCGAGGCGAAATGGTACGCCCATTGGGAGGAGAACGGGCTGTTCCGTCCGGAGCGCCCGGATGCCACGCCCTTCACCATCGTCAACCCGCCGCCCAATGTGACGGGCTCGCTGCACATCGGCCACGCGCTCGACAACACGCTGCAGGACATCGTCATCCGCTACGAGCGGCTGCGCGGCAAGGATGCGCTGTGGGTCGTGGGCACCGACCATGCCGGCATCGCGACGCAGATGGTGGTCGAACGGCAGATGGCGCTCGTCCAGGACAAGCGCACCAACTACAGCCGCGAGCAGTTCATCGACAAGGTCTGGGAATGGAAGGCCGAGAGCGGCGGGACGATCACCCGCCAGCTGCGCCGCCTCGGCTGCTCGATGGACTGGAGCCGCGAGCAGTTCACCATGGACCCGCATTTCACCCGCGCGGTGGTGAAGGTGTTCGTCGACCTTTATGATGAGGGTCTGCTGTACCGCGACAAGAGGCTGGTCAACTGGGAC
>DATJLC010000120.1:0-2709 GCA_035490755.1 Sphingobium sp. | reverse complement strand
CACCCGGACGGGGCGGCGTCCAGGCCGCCCCGCACCCATCAGTATCAGACGGACATCATCCCGCTTTCCTCTGCGGCAGCGCCTCGGCCACGCCCTTCTGGCGGATTGACCTGGCCTCGCTGGCCCGGACGCGATCGAGAGAGACCGGCTGGACGAACTCGACCCCCATGCGGTCACCCGACGACCAGCAGCAACGGGCTTCGACGGCGTAGCGGCTGCCGAAGGCGATCCGGATCAGCGCTCCTGGCGGCACATCCGCCAGCCCCTCTATCATGGCACCGCCGCTGGAGATATTGCGGATGCGCCCTTCGAAATCCTCGTCGGCCAATGACAGCACGACCGAACGCAGCATCGTCTTGCGCGTCTCCCGCCCCGATTTGAAGCCGCTCGCCCGCGCATAGAGGTCGCCTGTGGCAAAGCGCGCCATGATCGCGGCATTGCCGATCGGCCGGCCATAGATATAGCCCTGGACATGGGAACAGCCGAGCGACCGGATCAGCTCCAGTTCGTCCAGCGTCTCTGCGCCTTCCGCAGTGGTCTCCATCGACAGCGCGTCGGCGAGCGAAACGATCGACTGCACAATCGCGCCGTTGCGGCTGCCCTTGACGGCGGCGCCGCGCACAAAGCTTTGGTCGATCTTGATCTTGTCGAACGGCGCGGTCTTCAGATAGCCGAGCGCCGAATAGCCCGTGCCGAAGTCATCCAGCGCCAGGCGTACTCCCAACGCCTTGAGCCTCGCAAACATCGCATCCGTATTGCCGCTGTCTTCAAGGAAGACACTCTCGGTGATCTCCAGCTCCAGCCTTTCGGGCGCGAGGCCGGACTTGGCGAGCACGCTCATGACGAGCGCAGGAAAGGCCGGATTGGCGAACTGCATGGGCGAGACATTGACCGCAACGCGGATGCCTTCAGGCCAGCCACCCGCATCCTGGCAGGCGGTCCGCAGCACCCATTCACCGATCTGGGCGATAAGGCCGGCCTCCTCCGCGATCGGAATGAAATCGGTCGGCGATATCGGGCCGCGCACCGGATGCGTCCAGCGCACCAGGGTCTCGAACCCGCTGATGCGTTCGGTCGCGGATGCAACGACCGGCTGATACTCGACATGGAGGCCGCCCGTACTGATCGCATGGCGCAGATCCTGTTCCAGTTGCCGCCGATCCTCGGCATCGGCATGCATGTCCTGGGAATAGAAGCGGTAGGCGCCGCGCCCGCTGTCCTTGGCCTTGTAAAGGGCGAGGTCGGCATTGCGGATCAGCATGTCGACGCTGGTCCCGTCATAGGGCGCCAGGGCGATGCCGATCGACACGCCGATGACGACCTGGGTTCCTTCGATCACATAGGGTTGCGAGACGCTGTGGATGATCGTTTCCGACAGCTTGGCGAGCTCGTGCCGGTCAACCATGCCCGGCAGGAGCACCTGGAACTCGTCGCCGCCCAGCCGTCCGACCTGGCCGTCATGGCCCACGACGCGGGTGAGCCGCTGGGCGACAAGCCGCAGCAGCGCATCGCCGGCGGGATGGCCGATCGTGTCGTTCACGCTCTTGAACCGGTCGAGGTCGAGAATGAACAAGGCGCAGCTGCCCTGACGCCCGGCGGGATCGACAAGGCATTGCTCGAGCGTCGCCATCATCTGGACGCGGTTGGCGAGGCCGGTCAGCGAATCGAACCGGGCAAGCCGGCTGACTTCCGCCTGGGACTTGCGCATTTCGGTGAGGTCGGCACCGCTCCCCCGAAACCCCAGGAACTGGCCAAACTCGCTGACGACCGGCCGGCCCGAAATCGACCACCAGCACTCCTCGCCCGGAAGGGCCGCGCGCACCGCGATATCCGCGAAGGCCGACCGGGCCGAGAGATGAAATCCGACGGTCCGCTCGCCCTCGCCCTGGGCAGCGGCCTTGCGGTCCGGCTTCTCGATCAGGCCGGTCATCGGCGTGCCCAGCAGTTGATCGACCGACTTGCCCATCTTGCGCGCCAGGGTGGCCGAGACATAGGTCAGTTGGCCGTCGCGGCCGGTTTCCCAGAACCAGCCCTGACCTGCCTCCTCGAAATCGGTGATCAGCGCCTGCGCCTGTTCGCCGCGCAGGCTGTTCTCGAGCCTACGCTGCAGGTTCTGCTGATCGGCGCGCGCCTGCGCCATGGCCGCCAGGAGCAATCCCGCCAGCCCGGCCAGCGGCACCGCCAACGGCACTGTAGGCGGCAGGTTGAGCAGAAACGGCCCGAGGCTTGCGGCGCAATAGACGAAGCCGAGAACGCGCTGGCCGCCGAAGATGCTGACCGCGACCAGGGCCGGCAGGATCACGCAGATAAGCAGCGTCTGCGTATTGCCGGGGCTGCCGTCCATCAGCACCTCGCGCGCGACCAGCGCGTACAGCCAGCCAGACAGGAGGATCGTGGGAATGACGCAGCGCAACTGCTGATGGGGCGGCAGCCGGAGGAAGACCGGCAAACGTGGAATGACAATGATCGCCGCATCGACAAGCAGAAGCAGGACGGTGAGGATGGCGGCCAACGGGCCGGCTACCGCAAGCCAGCCGATCGCAGTGGCCCCGCCCAGTCCCATGACGATCGCCAGCCGCGACAGCAGGACCAGCGACCACATCACCGATATCGTGCCGAGCGCACGAACAAGCCAGGCGGGATGGTGGCCCGAAGGCGACTCGACAAGGCCCATCGACACGAGAATCGATGGCACCGGATCGACTGGGA
>DATJLC010000119.1:0-20409 GCA_035490755.1 Sphingobium sp. | reverse complement strand
AGCCGATGCTGGTCGAGCGCGATGACGGGTCGCTGCTCGTCTCCGGCCAGATGCCGATCGACAGCCTTGCCGACCGGCTGGAGCTGACCCTGCCCGAAGACCCGGAATATGCGACCGTGGCCGGCTTTGCGCTCTGGGCGTTCAAGCATCTGCCGGAAGTGGGGGAGAGCTTTGACGATCAGGGGTGGCGGTTCGAGATCGTGGACCTCGACGGGCGCAAGATCGATAAGCTGCTGGTGGAGCGGGTGGCGTAACCCGATCCAGGGTTGCTCTTGATTCGCACTTTTCCCGTAAACATGGGGGGTCAGCCCTGCCCCCGCGCGCCCGCGACGATCGCCGCCCAGGCCGCCTCGTCGATGACCTCGATGCCCAGTTCCTGCGCCTTCTTGAGCTTTGAGCCCGCGCCGGGCCCGGCCACCACCAGATCGGTCTTGGCCGATACCGAGCCTGCCGCCTTGGCGCCGAGCGCCTCGGCCTGGGCCTTGGCCTCGTCGCGGCTCATCGTCTCCAGCGCGCCGGTAAAGACCACGGTCTTGCCCGACACGCTGCTGGCGCGGGTCTCGACGAGATAAGGCGGCGGGGAAACCTCGCTCAACAGGTCGTCCCAGGCCGTGCGGTTGTGCGCTTCGTGGAAGAAATCGCCCAGCGCCTCGACCACGGCCGGGCCGATCCCGTCGATGGCGGTCAGTTCCGCAAGAGCTTCCGCATCGCCCGCATGCGCCCGCTCCGCCACCGCGCGCAAGGCCGGCAGAGTCACGAGGCGTTTCAACAGATCGCGCGCCGTCACCGCACCGACATGGCGGATACCAAGGCCGAAAAGCAGCCGGGCCGCGTCGGGCTGGCGCCGGTTTTCCACAGCCATCAACAGGTTATCCACAGACTTTTCCTTCCACCCCTCGCGGGTCAGAAGTTCGGTCCGGTGCGCCTTGAGCCGGAAAATGTCCGCCGGCCCACGGTCCAGCCAGCCGAGCGCGAAGAATTCCTCGATCGTCTTCTCGCCCAGCCCGTCCATGTCCAGCGCCGCGCGGCTGACGAAATGGCGCAGGCGCTCGATCCGCTGGGCCGGGCAGATGAGCCCGCCGGTGCAGCGCACATCGACCTCGCCTTCCTGCGCCACCGCCTCGGAACCGCAGGCGGGACAGTGATCGGGAAACGCATAGGGCGCCCGATCGACCGCGCGGGTCAGATTGTCGACGATCTGCGGGATGACGTCGCCGGCACGCTGCACGACTACCCGGTCCCCCGGACGCACCCCGAGCCGCGCGATCTCGTCGCGATTGTGGAGCGTGACGTTGGAAACGACGACACCGCCCACGGTCACGGGTTTCAGGCGGCCGACAGGGGTCAGCTTGCCGGTGCGGCCGACCTGGATGTCGATCGCCTCCAGGCTTGTCTCGGCGCGCTCGGCCGGGAATTTATGTGCGATCGCCCAGCGCGGCGCCTTGGCCACAAAGCCCAGCCGCTCCTGCCAGTCGAGCCGGTCGACCTTGTAGACGACGCCGTCGATGTCATAGGGCAGGTCGGCGCGGCGGTGCTCGATCGCGCGATATTGCGCCAGCATCGCCTCGACGCTCTCCACCTGGACGAGATGCGAGGACAAAGGGATGCCCCAGCCCTCGATCGCCCGCATCACGCCATGCTGGGTGTCGGCGGGCAATGCACTCACCGCGCCCCAGCCATGGGCCATGAAGCGCAACGGGCGCGACGCGGTGACATTGGCATCCTTCTGCCGCAGCGATCCGGCGGCGGCATTGCGCGGATTGGCGAACTGGCGAACTGTGGCAGGATCGAAACTCTCACCGCGCCGTTCGGCCAGCGCCTCAGCCTCGGCCAGGAGCCGGGCGTTGAGTGCCAGGAAATCGGCCTTGGCCATATATACCTCGCCACGCACTTCAAAGAGATCGGGCGCGCCCTCCGGCAGTGTCTGGGGAATGTCGGCGATATGGGCGACATTGGGCGTCACGTCCTCGCCCACCTGCCCGTCGCCGCGCGTCGCCGCCTGGACGAGCTTGCGTCTCTCATAACGGATGGACAGCGAAAGTCCGTCGATCTTGTCCTCCGCCGTCATCGCGACCGGCGTGTCCTCGGGCAGGTTGAGATAGCGCCGCACCCGCGCCACGAAATCGGCGACATCCTCGTCCACAAAGGCGTTGTCGAGGGACATCATCCGCTTTTCGTGCGTGACCTTGGCCAGCGCCGATTTCGCGACGGACGCCCCCACCTGGGCATTGGGGCTGTCGGCCCGGATCAGATGCGGGAAAGCCGCCTCGAGCGCGTTGTTCTCCCGCACCAGCGCGTCATAGTCTGCATCGCTGATCTCCGGCTGATCCTCGGCATGATAGAGCGCGTTGTGACGCGCGATTTCCTTCGCCAGGCGCATCAGGCGGTTGGCGGCTTCGGCTTCGGAAAGGGTACTCAAACGCTCCCCTCCTCTTCAGAGGAGGGGCCGGGGGTGGTGCGACCCGGCCACCGATTGGGCAAATGCTCAAGAGTGCGCAGCAACGCCGTCAAGACACCCTCCAAATTGGTCATCACGTCGCGATTGGCGAAGCGAGCGACGGCAAAGCCGGTCTCGCGTTCGAGCCTCGCGTCGCGATTGCGGTCCCGCTCCGGATCATGCGTATCCCCATCGATCAGCGCGCGCCACAGGCGGCGCTCCGTCTCCGTCGGCTCGCGCCGCATATGGGCGGCACGGTCGAGCATCGTTGTCCGGTTAGCCAACACCACCCCCTGCCCCTCCTCTGAAGAGGAGGGGAGCAACCGTTGGCGTGCCTGCCGCAGTATTGCACCTGTCAGTCATATGGAGTGGGCATGTCACACCCCCTCCAGCAGCCGGTCCGCCTGCGCCCTGGCTTCCGGCGTGATCGCGGCGCCGGAGAGCATGCGGGCGATTTCCTCGCGGCGGTCGCCGTCGTCGAGGGCGCGCACGCCGGTGCGGGTTATGGTGCCTTCACTGGCCTTGGCGATCTGGAAATGCGCCGATCCCCGCGCCGCCACCTGAGGCGAGTGCGTCACCACCAGCACCTGGCCGCCGTCCGCCAGCCGGGCAAGACGCTCGCCGATCGCGGAGGCGACCGCGCCGCCCACGCCCCGGTCGATCTCGTCGAAGATCATCGTCGCCGCCCCGCCCCGCTCTGCCAGCGCCACCTTGAGCGCGAGGATGAAGCGCGACAGCTCGCCGCCGCTCGCGATCTTGACGAGCGGCGCGAAGGGAGCGCCGGGATTGGTGGAGATGAGGAACTCGACGCGATCGGCGCCGCCCGGACCCCATTGGCTCTCGTCCAGCGCCTCAACGGCTGTCCGGAAGCGCGCGGCGTCCAGCTTCAAGGGCGCGAGCTCCGCCGCGACCGCCGCGTCCAGCCGTTCCGCGGCCTGCCGGCGCGCTTCGCTCAGCGCCTGTGCGGCCGTGACATAAGCAGCGCGTGCGTCGGTCGCTGCGCGTTCAAGCGCCGCCAGCCCTTCCTCGCCCGCGTCGATCCGACCGAGCTTCTCCGCCATCTCCGCCGCGAAGGCCGGCAGCGCGTCCGCCGCGACGCCATATTTGCGGGCGAGCGCGCGCAGGTCGAACAATCGGACCTCGATCGCATCGAGCCGGGCGGGATCGACCGAGAGCGCCTCGACGGCGACGCGCAGATGCTCCTCCGCCTCCCCCGCCTCGGCGAGTGCGCGGTCGATGGCGGCAAGCGCATCAGCCAGCAGGTCATGCTCGCCGGCGATCCGGTCGAGCCGCCGCGCCGCCTGGCGGAGCAGCGACAGGCCGCCGTCCGATCCGTCGAACAGGGTCGAGAGGGCGGCGAGATCGTCGGTGAGGCGCGCGCCCTTCTGCATGGTGGCGCGTTCCGCCGCGAGGGTGTCCTCCTCGCCCGGCTCGGGCGCGAACGCCGCCAGCTCTGCCACGGCATGAGCCAGCCAGTCGCGCTCGGTCGCGGCGGCGGCGAGGTCGGCGCGGGCGGCGTCCAACCGCTCCTGCGCAGCCTGCCATGTGGCATGGGTAGTGGCGACGCCGGCACTGTCGCAGCGGCCGTACAGGTCGAGCAGAGCGCGGTGGCCGCGCGGATTCATGAGGCCACGATCGTCATGCTGGCCATGCACCTCGACCAGAGCCGCACCAAGCTCGCGCAGCAGCGCCGCTGAACAGGCCTGATCGTTGACGAAGGCGCGGCTGCCGCCGTCCGCCTTGACGGTCCTGCGGATGACGAGCGGCTCGCCGGGCTCCATGTCCAGACCGTTTTCAGCCAGCAGCATGGCGGCCGTGGAACCGGGCTCGGGCGGATCGAAGCTCGCGGTCACGCCCGCCTGATCGCTCCCCTGCCGTACCAATCCCGAATCGGCGCGTGCGCCCAGCGCCAGTCCGAGCGCATCCAGCAAAATGGACTTGCCCGCGCCCGTTTCCCCGGTGAGGACCGAAAGGCCCGGCCCGAAGGCGAGGTCGAGCGCCTCGATCAAAACGACATTGCGGATGGAAAGGCCGGTCAGCATGGCACGGCCTGCTTATCGGAAGGCATGGGCACCTGTCACGCGGACGGTGCGTGCTCCCGCATCAGGTCATAGGAGCGCTTGTACCATTCGCTGCCCCGATAATTGGCGGCGAGCACGGCCGCCGCCTTTTGCGCTTCCGAGACGAGGCCGAGCGACAAATAGCTCTCGACCAGGCGGTGCAGTGCTTCGGGCGTGTGGGTGGTGGTCTGATATTTGTCGATCACGTTGCGAAAACGCAGCGTCGCCGCCAGCCACTGGCCGCGCCGCTCATAGAAACGGCCGATCTCCATCTCCTTGCCGGCAAGATGGTCGTTGACGAGGTCAAGCTTCAGGCGCGCGTCGGCGGCATATTTGGTGTTGGGATAGCGCCGCGCCAGCTCGCTCAACGCGGCCTGAGCCTGTTCGGTGATCTTCTGGTCGCGGGTGACGTCGCTGATCTGCTCATAATAGCACAGGCCGATCAGGTAATAAGCGTAAGGCGCATCCTTGTTACCCGGATGGATGGCGAGGAAACGCTGCGCCGTCTGGATCGCCTTGGTGTAGTCCTTGGCAGCATAATAGCTGAACGCGGCCATCACCTGCGCGCGGCGGGCCCAGGGCGAATAAGGGTGCTGGCGCTCCACCTCGTCGAACAGTTCGCCCGCCTGACGATATTCGCCCCGGTCGAGCCGATACTTGCCCGCACTGTAGAGGGTGCTGACATCGCGCGCGATATACTGCGTGTCCGCCTTGTTGCGATTTGAAGCACAGCCGGCGAGCGAGAAAGCAATGGCCGCGATGGCGACAGCGACGGCTGGGCGCGAGAAGGTTATTGGCATGGCGATGCCATAGCCGAGCGAAACAGGGACGCCAAGCACTTGATGGAGATGGACCGGCCCCGGCCGTACTTGCGTCAGACCGCGATCCGCAATTCGGCGATGGTGCCGCAGCCAGGCGCCCGACGCACCGAATAGCTGCCGTCAAGCTGGCGCGCGAGGGTGGTGGCGATGCGCATGCCCAGGCTGGTGGCCTCCTCGGCATTGAAATCCGCTTCGACGCCTGCGCCATCGTCGCGGACAGTGACGATCATTTCCTTTGGCCCCCGCTGCTCGACGGCGATGGTGATCGTACCCTGCCCACTGGATCGGAAACCATGTTCCAGGGCGTTGCTGATCGCCTCGCAGACGATCAGCGCGATCGGCACGCCGGCCGCATCCGAAAAGGTTATGTCCGCGTCGGCCTCAACCAGCAGCGTCACGTTCTGCGCGCCGCTCGTGCTGATGATATCGCGTCCCACCTTTTCGAGAAATACAGCGACCCCAAGGCCGGCGCGATCCGGATCATGAAGCGCGCGCGATATCCGGCCGATCAGGCCTACCCGGAGCGCGGCATCGTCCAGCGCCTTTTTCGCAATGGGGTCCGCCACCATACGACATTGGAGGCTCAGCAGGGACGCAATGATCTGAAGCTTGTTCGACATGCGATGCTGAAGCTCGTGGAACATCACCTCGCGCTGGGCGCTGCGACGCTGCGACAGTTCGCGTTGCCAGCGCAGGATCCCGTTGGCCCGCTGGTAGAAATGGATGACCGCGACCTGCACGAACACGATCCCGCCATAAAGAACCAGGCTCACGACGGCCACGAGGTTCATTTCAAAGCTGTGATTGGGCTGGAGAAAGAAGAAGCGCACCGTCAGCCAGGAAAGTGCGCCGGCCAGGAGACCCGCCCTCCAGCCGAACAATAGAGCGACGATCAGTACAAAGGGAAAGAAGGTGATGAACGGATAGCTGGAACCAAGTAGTCCACACACAAGATATCGGAGGCCGAGCCCGAGCACGCAGGCGATCAATGCTGCGCAATATCCGACAATCGGCCTGTCGGTGGCGATCGGTAGCCTTTCGACCGCCTCCAGCCAGCGCGAAGTCATGCGCAGCATCTCCATTGGCCGCCAGTTTCGGTCGGCCTGGACAATTAAGGGAATGGTGCGGCTGCAATCAAGCCCGCAGTAAGTCTGGACACAGGATGACCTTGAACCGCAGGCGGAAATTTATGCGCAAACCACTTCAGGACAAGCGAATTCGGCAATGAAGAACCGGCCGGAATGACCGGCCGGTTCGAAGTTTCTGCCTGCAAGGACGGACCGGACGGGCCGGTCCCGACCGTCAGTCCTGGGTAATGAAGCTGGGCAGGCCGATATCGCCGCCGTCCTCATCACCGCCGCCGCCGCGACGAGGACCACGATCACCGCGCTCCCGGCGCGGGCCGCGATCACGGCCGCCCCGCCCCCGGTCACCGCGATCGCCTCGGCCACCGCGCGGCTCGCGCGGTTCGCGGGGCGGGCGGGTATCCTCCAGCTCGGCACCGGTTTCCTGGTCGACGACCCGCATCGACAGGCGGACCTTGCCGCGATTGTCGATCTCGAGCACCTTGACCTTGACCTCCTGCCCCTCGGACACGACGTCGGTCGGCTTCTCGACCCGCTCGTTGCGCATCTCGGAGACGTGGACGAGACCGTCCTTGCCGCCCATGAAGTTCACGAACGCACCGAAGTCGACGATGTTGACGACCTTGCCGTTGTAGATCTTGCCGACTTCCGGCTCCTCGACGATGCCGAGGATCCAGGCCTTGGCGGCCTCGATCTGGTTGACGTCGGACGAGCTGATCTTGATGACGCCCTCGTCGTCGATGTCGACCTTGGCGCCCGTCTCCGCGACGATTTCGCGGATGACCTTGCCGCCGGTGCCGATGACGTCGCGGATCTTGGACTTGTCGATCTGGATCGTCTCGATGCGGGGGGCATGGGCGGAGAGCTCGGTGCGGGTTTCACCCAGCGCCTTGTTCATCTCGCCCAGGATGTGCGCACGGCCTTCCTTGGCCTGCGCCAACGCCTGCTTCATGATCTCCTCGGTGATACCCGCGACCTTGATGTCCATCTGAAGGCTGGTGATGCCCTCGGACGTGCCGGCAACCTTGAAGTCCATGTCGCCCAGATGATCCTCGTCGCCGAGAATGTCGCTGAGAACGGTGAAGTCCTTGCCCTCCAGGATGAGGCCCATGGCGATGCCCGACACCGGACGCTTCAACGGAACGCCCGCGTCCATCATGCTGAGCGAGCCGCCGCATACCGTCGCCATCGAGGACGAGCCGTTGGACTCGGTGATGTCGGAGAGGACGCGGATCGTATAGGGGAACTCGTCCTTGCTCGGCAGAACCGGGTGCAGCGCGCGCCAGGCGAGCTTGCCATGACCGACTTCGCGGCGGCCGGGCGCGCCGAAGCGGCCCACTTCACCGACCGAATAAGGCGGGAAGTTGTAGTGCAGCAGGAAGCGCTCATAGGACAGGCCGGTCAGCCCGTCGATCATCTGCTCCGCGTCCTTGGTGCCAAGGGTAGTGGTGCAGATCGACTGCGTCTCACCGCGCGTGAACAGCGCGGAGCCGTGCGTGCGGGGCAGGAAGCCCACCATCGCCTCGATCGGGCGGATCTGCGTCGTGGTACGGCCGTCGATGCGCTGACCGTCCTTGAGGATGGCGGTGCGTACGATTTCCGACTCCAGCTTCTTGGTGAGCTTGATGCCCGCCATCACCGTCTGGGGATCGAATTCGGCGAGGAACGCCTTGGCCTTGTCGCGCGCCGCATTGAGCGCATCCGAACGGGCCGACTTGCTGGTCAGCTTGTAGGCGGCGGCGATGTCGGCGCCGATCAGATCCTTCAGCTTCTTCTTGAGCTCGCCCAGGTCATCCTGCGCGGCCATTTCCCAAGGTTCCTTCGCGGCCTTCTCGGCAAGCTTGATGATCGCGTCGATCACCTTCCTGCTCTCGGCATGCGCGAACATGACGGCGCCAAGCATAACATCTTCGGACAGCTCCTTGGCTTCCGACTCCACCATCATCACCGCGTCCTGGGTTCCTGCGACAACGAGGTCGAGATCGCCTTCCTTGACCTGCTCCAGGCTGGGATTCAGCTGATACTCGCCATCCTTGTAGCCGACGCGCGCCGCGCCGATGGGACCCATGAAGGGCACGCCTGACAGGGTCAGCGCCGCCGACGCCGCGATCATCGCGACGACATCGGGCTCGCTCTCGCCGTCGAACGACATCACCTGCGCGATGACGTTGATCTCGTTGTAGAAACCTTCGGGGAACAGCGGGCGGACCGGACGGTCGATCAGGCGGGAGACCAGCGTCTCCTTTTCCGTCGCGCCACGCTCACGCTTGAAGAAGCCGCCCGGGATACGCCCGGCGGCCGAATATTTTTCCTGATAGTGCACGGTGAGCGGGAAGAAATCCTGCCCTTCCTTGACGGACTTCGCCGCCGTGACGGCGCACAGCACCACGGTTTCGCCATAGGTCGCCATGACGGCGCCGTCGGCCTGACGGGCAACGCGGCCCGTTTCGAGCTTGAGGGTTTTTCCGCCCCACTCGATTTCCACAGTCTTTACATCGAACATTGTTTTTTCCTTCCACCCGCGGCGCCCTATTGCACGGCGGGGCTTGCATGCGGACAAGACCGGTCCGCGACGGTACGGGGCATATCCGGCCCCTGTAAGGCATTCCCGCCGAATTGCGGGGCCACCCCTTGCGTGTCCCTGCAAAAGCAGGAACCCATTCCAGCATTTCCGCTGGACTCCTGCGTCAGCAGGAGCAACGGCCCTCAAATCCTTCAGGGCCAGAATCGGAAACGGCCCCTTGTGGGGGCCGTCAACTCCTTAGCAGGCTTACTTGCGCAGGCCCAGCTTTGCAATGAGATCGCTATAGCGACCCGCGTCCTTCTTCTTCAGATAATCCAGCAGGCTACGACGCTTGTTGACCAGCATCAGCAGGCCACGACGGCTGTGATTATCCTTGTGATGACCCTTGAAATGCTCGGTCAGGTTGGCGATGCGCTCGGACAGGATCGCAACCTGCACTTCCGGCGAGCCGGTGTCACCCTCGGCGCGGGCATGTTCCTTGATCAGCGCTTCCTTGCGCTCCGCAGTAATCGACATCGTCCATTCCTTTCGTATCAGAGATTGAAACCCCGCACGACCCGGATGTCCGGACCCAAAGCCTCCACCAGCGCCACGGGCACATCGCCTTCGGTCGCCAGCATCAGACCCTGTTTGCAGGGATCCCCGGCAAGCACGCGCCCCTGACGGAGCGCGACAGCCTGTTCGGGGGTGACGGGCAGAGCCGGGATGTCGTCCAGCCCCGCCGTCAATGGCAGCATATGCCGCGCAATGGCGCGCTCCCTAGCAGCATCGGCCAGTTTGTCCAGTGAAATCGCCTGATCGAGGGTGAACGGTCCCGCCTTGGTCCGCCTAAGCATGGTGACATGCCCGACCGTGCCCAGCCCCCGCGCAATGTCGCGCGCGAGGCTGCGGATATAGGTGCCCTTGGAGACATGGGCGGTGAGGGTGATGCTCGAAAGGCGGTCGCCCTGGTTTTTGTCGTCATTCCCGCGAACGCGGGGATGACGAACGGAAAGGCTATGAATGACCACCTGCCGCGCCTTCATCGCCACCTCTTCGCCCGCCCGCGCGCGGTCATAGGCGCGCTCTCCGTCGATCTTGATCGCGCTGTAGGCGGGTGGGTATTGCGAGATCGCGCCCGTGAAGCCCGGCAGCACCGCCGCTACCTCGGCCAGCGTCGGCCGCACCTCGCTGGTCGCAACGGCCCGTCCCTCGGCATCCAGCGTATCCGTCTCGATGCCGAAGCCGATGGTGAAGTCATAGACCTTGTCGGAATCCAGCATCCGGCCGGCAAGCTTGGTCGCCTCGCCTATCGCGACCGGCAGCACGCCGGAGGCGAGCGGGTCGAGCGTGCCGCCATGGCCGACCTTGACCTTGCCCGCCCCGCTCTCGCGCAGGGCCCGCTTGACGGCGCCGACCACCTGGGTCGAACCCGGACCAACCGGCTTGTCGATGATGAGCCAGCCATGAGCCGGCGTGGCAGGGAGATGATGGGCCATGGGCCGTGCCTTGCCAAAGGCGCGACGCCAAAGCCAGACAATAGCAGCGTTTCAGCTACCCCTCTGGGACTTGCGGGCCTTTGCCTTGCCGGGCGGGGGCGCGCTCGGCACGAGGGTGCTGAATTGGCAGCGCTTGCCTCTGACGAGCACCGACGAGAATTTGTCGAGGGCGTCGTTGCCGCGCGTCAGGAAGGCGACGCGGTCGCTATAGGGCAGATCGAAGCAGGGCGCGAACAGGGTCGCGCGATACCAGCGTCCGCGCGAGTCCTGAATGTACAGCGCCTCGCTTCCATCCGGCTGCCAGTCGCGAATGCCGCCTGAATTGGCGAAGGGTATGCGCACATCCGCAGCCGCCGGCAGCGCAGCCGGAGGGGGCTTGCCTTCTTCCGCGCGCACCGCTTCTTCGGAAGCATGGATGCCGCCAGATGCCGAAAAGGCCATGGCCGCCAACATGAAAGCGACGAAATAGGGGCGCCCTTCGCTCATGTGCAATCTCCACAAAGCTCGCGCATATGCGCGAAAGTGAAGTCTATGCGGCCGCGCATTAGCCAGCCATGAACCGCGCTATTCCCCCAGGTCGCGCGCCACCTTGGGATCGCGGAGCAGCGCGTCGATATGGCTGCCCTCCTCGAAGCTTTCATCGCTCACGAACTTGAGCCGCGCGGCGAACTTCATCTTGATGCGCCGCGCGACCTCGCGCTGGAGATAGGCGGTATTGGTCCGCAGCGCCTTCAGCACCGCTTCCTCGTCCTTGCCGAGCAGCGCCTTCACGAACACCGTCGCGTGGCGCAGGTCGGGCGACATGCGCACCTCTGTCACGCTCACCACATGGCTGGCGAGGACATCGTCATGCACGTCCCCGCGCTGGAGAACGTCCGCCAGGACATGGCGGACCTGCTCCCCGACGCGCAGGGTCCGGACCGAGGGTTCCGCGTTGCCGGTCACGAGGCCACGGCCCTAGAGAACCCTGGCCCGCTCCTCGACCTCGAAGAGTTCGAGCATGTCGCCGGGCTTGATGTCGTTCGTGTCCTGAAGGACCGCGCCGCACTCCAGGCCCGCGCGGACCTCCGACACGTCGTCCTTGAACCGGCGCAACGAGGCGATGGTGGTCTTGGACACGATGACGTCGTTGCGGGTAAGACGGGCGTTGATGCCCTTGCGGATGAAGCCGTCGACCACGAGGAGGCCGGCAGCCTTGTCCTTCTTGCCCGCCGGGAACACCTCGCGCACCTCGGCACGGCCGACGATCGTCTCGATCCGCTCGGGACCGAGCTGCCCGGCCATTTCGGAGCGCACTTCCTCGATAAGGTCGTAGATCACGTCATAGTAACGCAGATACACCTTGTCGCGCTCGGCCAGCACCCGCGCCTTGGCATTGGGGCGCACGTTGAAGCCGATCAGCGGCGCGCGGCTCGCCGCCGCCAGCGTCACGTCGCTCTCCGTGATGGCGCCGACGCCCGAATGGAGGACGCGCACCTTGATCTCGTCCGTCGACGCGCGGTTGAGCGCGCCCACGATCGCCTCGACCGATCCCTGCACGTCCGCCTTCACCACCACCGGATATTCGATGACGGTCGTGTTGAGCGCCGAGAACATATGCTCGAAGCTGGTCGGCGCGGCGGTGGTCCGCTTCTTGGTCGCCTGTTCCTGACGATAGCTGGCGACTTCACGCGCGCGCGCCTCGTTTTCGACGACCGAAAGCTGGTCGCCGGCATTCGGGACGCCGGACAGACCCAGCACCTCGACCGGGACCGAGGGGCCGGCAATCTTGACCTGCTGCCCCTTGTCGTTGACCATCGCACGGACCTTGCCGCTTTCCGCACCAACGACAAAGGTGTCGCCGACGCGGAGCGTGCCACGCCCGACCAGGATCGTCGCGACCGGGCCGCGCCCCTTGTCGAGCTGCGCCTCGATCACCGTGCCTTCGGCAGCGCGATCTGGATTGGCGCGCAGCTCGAGCAGTTCCGCTTGGAGCAGGATCTTCTCGATCAGGTCATCGAGACCGATCTTCTTGAGGGCGGAGACCTCCACGTCCTGCACTTCACCGGACATGGCCTCCACGACGATTTCATGTTCCAGGAGGCGCTCGCGGATCTTCTGCGGATTGGCCTCCGGCTTGTCGACCTTGTTGATCGCGACGATCATCGGCACGCCGGCCGCCTTGGTATGTTTGATCGCCTCGATCGTCTGCGGCATCAGCCCGTCGTCGGCCGCAACCACCAGCACGACGATGTCGGTCACATTGGCGCCGCGCGCGCGCATCTCGGTGAACGCCTCGTGGCCGGGCGTGTCGAGGAAGGTGATGATGTCGCCGCCCTTGGTCTTCACCTGATAGGCGCCGATATGCTGGGTGATGCCGCCCGCTTCGCCCGCGACCACATCAGTGCCGCGCAACGCATCGAGCAGCGAGGTCTTGCCGTGGTCGACATGGCCCATGATGGTGACGACCGGCGGACGCGGCATCAGCGTCTCGGGCGCGTCGATGTCCGCTGCGGTATCGATTTCAACGTCGGCATCGGACACACGCTGGATGCGATGGCCGAATTCCTCGACCAGCAGCTCGGCCGTGTCCTGATCGATCGGCTGGTTGACGGTGACCATCACGCCCATCTTGAACAGCGCCTTGACGAGGTCCGCGCCCTTTTCGGCCATGCGGTTGGCAAGGTCCTGCACCGTGATCGCCTCGGGCACGACGACATCGCGCACCTGCTTCTCGCGCGGCTGGGCGGGACCGCCCATATGCGCGCGGCGCTCCTTCTCCCGCGCGCGCTTGAGAGCGGCGAGGCTGCGGGCGCGGGCGCTGTCGTCGTCCGCAAGCGCGCGGTTGACGGTGAGCTTGCCCGACTGGCGGCGATCGTCCCCGGCGCCCGGACTGCGCTTGGGACGCTCGACCTTGGGTTCGGGACGCTTGACAGGTGCAACCGGCGTGAAGCGGCGCGGCGCGGGCCGCTCCTCGGCGGCTCCGGCGCTGTCGGCGGCAGGCTTCTCGGCCGGTTCGGCGGCAGCGGCGCTCGGCGCGGCCTCGACGGTCTCGGCGGGCACAGCGACAGCAGCAGCGGCCGCAGCGGCGGCCTCTTCAGTGCGACGCCGGGCTTCGGCGTCTTCCGCCCGGCGCTTTTCCTCCTCGGTGGCGGCGATGCGCTCGGCATCCTCGCGGCGGCGCGCTTCCTCGAGCGCGGCCATGCGCGCTTCCTCGGCTTCACGCAGCAGCTTGGCCTGACGCTCCTGCCGGCTGAGCAGGCTGTCGGCGGGGCGCGCGGGCTCGATCCTGGGCGGCGCGGCCGGCGGAGGGGGTGCGGGCGTGGGCGCGACCTCGGCTTCCGCCGGCGCCAGCTGGCGCGCGGGTTCCGCCTCGCCGGGCTTGCCGATCAGCCGCCGGCGCTTGACCTCGACCACGACCGTGTTCTTGCGGCCATGGCTGAAGCTCTGCTGCACCTGCCCTGCCTCGACCGTGCGCTTGAGGCCAAGCGGCTTGCGGCCCAGGACCGGCTTATCTCCGTTGTTATCACTCATCGACCGAACTTGACCCTTCACCAATTCCAATCGGCGCGGACACGCGAGCCGGCTTGCCCGGCTGCATCCACGCCCAGACCTGTCATTGCGACACGCCTGCCACGCCAATTGGCGCGTCATCCGTGGCCGCGTTAGCGCACCCCATATAGTTTTGCCAGCGATCGAGCAGGGTAGTTATGCGTTTCCCTGCCCGCACCTCGGTCATCGCGATGTGGACGACATTATCCCTACCCAATGCCATAGATAGGGCATTGCGGTCCACAGGCAAGCGAATGCCTGCCAGATCGCTGCCTTCTTTTCCCTCACCGACCCGCCAGGCCTGGTCCAGCTTGCGCCGGCCGTCCTCGCCCGCATCGGCGGCATGGAGGAGGAGCGAGACCTGCCCGCGCCGCGCCGCCGTATCGATCCGATCGAAGCCGGTGATCAGAGTCGATGCCCGCGCCTCCAGGCCGAGACGGTCGAGCAGTTCCTTGCGCAGGGCGTCGTCAATGCGCCCGGGCAGGTCGTCAGGGATGGCCAGTGCCTCCCCCTTGAACGCACGGGCGAGCGCGCCCTTGAGCTTTCCCTTGGCCTGCGCCGCCTCAAGCTCGGCGCGCGTCACGCCGATCCAGGCGCCGCGCCCCGGCGCGCGCGCCCGAACGTCGGGCAGGACAATGCCGTCCGGCCCGATGGCGAGGCGAATCAGCGCCTCGGGCGAGGCCCGGTCGCCCGAGAGGATGCAGCGGCGCTCGCTCATGCAAGCGCCTCCATCCCCAACCACTCCGTTCGGGCTGAGCGAAGTCGAAGCCTGATGCCGAGCAAGGCGAGGCATGTGCCTTCGCCTCCGCTCAGGCCCGTCCTTCGACTTCGCTCAGGACGAACGGATTTAAAACCAGGAAAAAACCCTAGCCGATCATTGGGAGGCATCCGCAGCATGTGCGTCCTCCCCTTCTTCCTCCGCGAACCAGTGCGCACGCGCGGCCATGATGATCTGGTTTCCCTGTTCCTCGGACAGGCCATATTCCGCCAGCACGCCGCCCTTGTCCTCCGAGGCTTCCTTGTTGCGGCGACGCGGATCGACCCGCTTGCGGGCAACCAGCTCGTCGGTGGCGAGGTCGGCAAGATCGTCGAGCGTCTTGATGCCCGCCTTGCCCAGCGTCACCAGCATGGCTTCGGTCAGGTGCGGCATTTCGGCAAGGGCATCCTCGACGCCGAGCGCGCGGCGCTCCTCGCGTGCGGCGGCTTCGCGGCGTTCCAGCGCTTCCTGGGCGCGGCTCTGCAGCTCCTCGGCCAGCTCCTCGTCAAAGCCTTCGATTGCGGCCAGTTCCTCGACCGCGACATAGGCGACCTCCTCAAGCTCCGTGAAGCCCTCGGCCACCAGAAGCTGGGACAGCGTCTCGTCGACGTCGAGCTCGGTCTGGAACATTTCGGAGCGCTCGAGGAACTCGCGCTGGCGTTTCTCGCTCGCGTCCGCCTCGGTCATGATGTCGATCGCCTTGCCGGTCAGCTGGCTGGCGAGGCGCACATTCTGACCGCGCCGGCCGATGGCGAGGCTCAGCTGATCCTCCGGCACGACCACTTCGATCCGGCCCTCCTCCTCGTCGATGACGACACGGCTGACGGTGGCGGGCTGGAGCGCATTGACGACGAAGGTCGCGGTATCCTCCGACCAGGGGATGATGTCGATCTTCTCGCCCTGCATTTCCTGGACGACCGCCTGAACCCGGCTGCCCTTCATGCCAACGCAGGCACCGACCGGGTCGATGCTGGAATCGCGGCTGATGACGCCGATCTTGGCCCGGCTGCCGGGATCGCGGGCGGCGGCCTTGATCTCGATGATGCCGTCGTAGATTTCGGGGACTTCCTGCGCGAACAGCTTCTTCATGAAGTCGGGATGGGCGCGGGACAGGAAAATCTGCGGGCCACGGTTCTCGCGGCGGACGTTGAGGATGATCGAGCGCACCCGGTCGCCGACGCGCACGACCTCGCGCGGAATCTGCTGGTCGCGGCGGATGACACCCTCGGCGCGGCCGAGATTGACGACGATATGGCCGAACTCCACCGACTTGACGACACCGGTGATGATCTCGCCCACGCGGTCCTTGAACTCTTCATGTTGCCGCTCGCGCTCCGCGTCGCGGACTTTCTGGAAGATGACCTGCTTGGCGGACTGGGCATCAATGCGTCCGAGGTCGATGGCGGGCAGCGGATCGACAATGAAGTCGCCGACGGCGGCGCCCTTCTGCAGCTTCTGCGCGGCCTTGACGTCGACCTGCTTGAAATAGTCCTCGACCTGCTCGACCACCTCGACCACGCGCCACAGCCTGAGGTCGCCCGTTTCCGGGTCGAGCTTGGCGCGAATGTCGTTCTCCGCGCCATAACGCGCCCGCGCGGCACGCTGGATCGCATCCTCCATCGCCTCGATGACGATGGCCTTGTCGATCATCTTCTCCGACGCGACATTGGTCGCGATCGCGAGCAGCTCTGCCTTGTTGGCGGAAATGGCGTTGGCCATGGTCAGTCTTCCTGTGCTTCGGTTTGAATATCGTCCGCGCCATCCAGGGACAGCGGTGTGGTAGCAGAAATCAGCGCATCCGTCAGCACCAGCTTGGCGCTGGCGATGGCGCTGAAGGGAAAGGCGAGCCGGCCCGCCTTCTTGTCGTCGAACAGCACCATGTCGCCGTCGAGGCCAGCGAGCACAGCCTTGACCTGCTTGCGGCCATCGGCGGCGGGCTCGGTGAGCGTCACGCGCGCCTCATGGCCCGCCCAGTCGGCATAGTCCTTGAGGCGGGTCAGCGGGCGGTCGATGCCGGGCGAGCTGACCTCCAGCCGGTAGGCCTCGTCGATGGGATCGCGCCCTTCCGCCTCCAGGGCGTCGAGCCGGTCGGAAATGCGCCGCGACAGCGCCGCGCAATCGTCAATGTTGAGCTGGCGCGTGTCGGGCCGCTCCGCCATGATCTGGAGCGTGCGGTCGCCCTCGCCGCCGAAAAAGGCAACGCGCACCAGGTCGAAACCCAGGGCCTTTGCCTCAGGTTCGATCAGCGCGGTCAATGCGGCGATGTCCGCCATTCATGCTCCAGTCCAACGCATGCGTTCTTGCCGCCAGTCCCTTGCGGGGCCAGCCTCAACATGTCTGACGATGTCAAGAATTGGGGCGCTATAGCGGCAAGCGGGGACGACCGCAAGGCATTGTCAGGCCGATCCCGCGCGGAACTGGAAATGTACGGCTGGGTTTGCGAAACATGAGCCTTATGTCCGGTGAGATGCCATGACCCTGAAAGCGCTTTGCCCTTGCATCGTTGCGCTGGCGCTGGCCGCCTGCGGCGAGGACGCGGAGTCGCAGCCGGTCGGCCGAACAGCGTTCCATGTGACGAAAGTCGCGACGTTCGATGAGCCCTGGGCGATGACCTTCCTGCCGGACGGGCGCCTGCTCGTGACCGAACAGCGTGGGCGCCTGAAGATTGTGGAGACGCATGGCGGGACGGCCGTTTCTGTCGCGGGCGTGCCAGAGGTGGCCTATGGCGGTCAGGGTGGCCTCGGCGATGTCGTGCTGGCGCCCGGCGCCCGGGGCGGCGACAGCGTCTATCCGATCTATCTCAGTTGGGCCGAGCCAGGCCCCGGCGGCACGCGCGGCGCCGCCGTGGGGCGGGCGATGCTCGATGCGGGGACGGCAACGCCCACGCTCCGCGACATCAAGATAATCTGGCGGCAGGTGCCCAAGGTAAAAGGCACCGGCCATTTCGGCCACCGCCTAGCCTTCTCGCCGGATGGAAACTATCTCTTCATCAGTTCCGGCGAGCGACAGAAATTTTCGCCCGCACAGGACATGGCCAGCAGTCTCGGCAAGACCATCCGCCTGCGCCCGGATGGATCGGTGCCGCCGGACAATCCCTATGCCGATCGGGGCGGCGTGACCGCGCAGATCTGGTCGCTCGGTCACCGCAATCCGCTGGGCATGGCCTTTGATGCGGACGGGCGGCTTTGGCAGCATGAAATGGGGCCGCGCGGCGGCGACGAGGTCAATCTGATCCGAAAGGGCCACAATTACGGCTGGCCCATCGTCTCCAACGGCGATCATTATGACGGCCGCCCCATTCCCGGCCACGACAGCCGCCCGGACCTGGAGGCGCCCAGGCTGTCCTGGAACCCGGTGATCTCGCCGGCTGGGGCGATCATCTATTCGGGCGACCTTTTCCCGCAATGGAAAGGCTCGATGCTGCTGGGGGCGCTATCCGGACAGGCGCTCGTCCGCGTCGCGCTTGCAGGCGAGGCCGCGCGCGAAGCAGAACGGTGGGACATGGACGCGCGTATCCGGGAGGTCGAGCAAGGGCCGGACGGCGCCGTCTGGGTGCTGGAGGACGGGTCTGGCGGGCGGCTGCTCAAGCTGACCCCGCGCTGAAATCCGCAAGGTCGCCCGGCTCAGCCCCGCTGGAGCTTCGCATATTCCTCCGACGTGACGGGATAGCCGAGATGGTCGGGGATGCACAGATGCGGCACACCATCGCGCTCCTCGACCCAGGGCGTCACCATCTCCACCGGATGCGCGCGCGCGAAAGCCACGGCGTCGTCAAAACGGGAGGCGAGGGCCAGCCGCTCGAGATTGCGGCGCGTCGGAAAGATCGAATGCTCCCGCCCGGCATGGCAGTCGGCCAGTATCTCGGCCGCGCTCGCCCAGCGGAGGCGCACATTCTCGGTCGTGTCGGCGCTGGCGACATGATCGTCGCCCGGCGCCCGCGCGACATAAAAGCGCGTGTCGAACAGCCGCGGCACGGCCTTGTCGCGCGGCTGCGGACACCAGCGCGCAAAGGGTTCCAGCACGCCGAGGTCGAGGCCGAAGGTGCGCCCGTCGAGGATCTCCGCCAGGGTTGCGCCCGCGTGCAAGGCGATGCGCATCTCGGCGACCTCGCCCGGCGTGATCGTTGCCGTCAGCCCGACCGCTATGCCCGCCTCCTCGATCGACTCGCGAATGGCCGCGATACGCGCGGCGGCGTCCTGCGGCGCGAGACCATGCGCCATGCGATCGGCCAGCATCCTGTCCGCATCGTCGACGGCGCCGCCGGGGAAGACAATGGCATTGGCCGCAAAGCGCATCGTCGCCGCCCGCTGCAGCATCAGCACCTGCGCTGGGCCCGCGCCATCCGGCCGGTCTCGCAGCAGCATGAGCGTGGCGGCAGGGCGCGCGCCAACGGGCGGTTCTTCCGATGTCCAGGGTGCCGGGCGCGGCAGGTCATATTCTCCCATGCCGATGGCCCTAGCCGCGCCCCCAAGGCTCGGCAAGGCCGATGCGGATGGATGAAGAGAGAAACCCTGGTGGAGCCGAGGGGAATCGAACCCCTGACCTCGTCATTGCGAACGACGCGCTCTCCCAACTGAGCTACGGCCCCAGGGAGCGCCGCCTATAAGACAGCGATCAGGCGCTTGCAATTGCCTTTTCGCGCCTGGCGCCGCCCAGGGTCACTGCGCCTTGAAGAATTTGTTGAGCTCGCCCAGCATGGTGGACCACCAGTCGAGGACGTCGGCGAAATTCTTCTGGTTCAGCCCGCCGATCGTGCCGACATCCATGCTGGCCGCGAGCGACTTGTCGTCATCGACCGACATCTGGATGAAACGCTTGGTCTTGTTCCAATTGTTCGCCAGTTCCGGCGTGTTGGTGCCGTCATCGGCGAAGGACACCATGAACTGGAGCGAACCGCATTTCACGTTCTGCTCGCACTCGTAGAAGTAGATGGTGTATTTGTAGCCGCTGGCCGCGCTGCTGATCTTTGGATTGCCGGTCTTCTCGCTCTTGCCGAGCGCCGCCTGATAGCCCGCCGCCTGCAGCGCCTTGACGATCGAGGACGGATTGCTGGCGCAGACCATGTTGGCCCCGCAGGGTTCGGGATCGGACGCAAGGGCAGGCACGGCCCACCAGGCCGCGACAACCGCCAGCCCCAGCCTGACCTTTCGAATCGCCATATCCGCCTTCTCCCTCCAATGTGGAACGTGGGCGGAACGATCGCCCGCGCCATGCCCCCTTGTCAATATGTTCCTGATATGTTCTAATGAACATCATGACCATGCAGCGCGGCCGGGGCGCGCCCGGCAACCAGACCAGCAGCCGCTTCGCCCTCCCGGCCCATCTGGATGACGGCGACTGGCTCGACATGCGCGAGGAGGTCGACGGGGCACCGCCGCCGCTGCGCACCACCGTGACCGTCGAGCACCCGCGCACTATCATCGCGCGCAACAGCTCGCCGGACATCGCCTTCGACCAGTCGATCAATGCCTATAGGGGCTGCGAGCATGGCTGCATCTATTGCTTCGCCCGGCCGACCCATGCCCGCTACGACCTGTCGCCCGGCCTCGATTTCGAGAGCCGGCTGTTCGCCAAGCCCGACGCGGCGGCGCTGTTGAGGCGTGAACTGGCCCGGCCAGGCTATGTCGTCAAGACGATCGCCATGGGTACCAATACCGACCCCTATCAGCCGATCGAGGCGCATTGGCGGATCACCCGGGCCTGCATCGGGGTGCTG
>DATJLC010000118.1:0-2411 GCA_035490755.1 Sphingobium sp. | reverse complement strand
TGGCGGGGAAGGTCGCGGCCGGAGAGATGGCCGCCGAGGACATCACGCCGGACAGCGTCGCGGCGGAACTGGATACCGCCGACCTGCCGCCGCTCGACCTCCTAATCCGTACCTCCGGCGAACAGCGCCTGTCCAATTTTCTGCTGTGGCAGGCGGCCTATGCCGAGCTGTATTTCACCGACACCCTCTGGCCGGATTTCAGCGGTGAGGCGCTCGCGGAGGCCTGCGCGGCCTTTGCGGGCCGGCAGCGGCGTTATGGCGGGCTGTGATGGGCGCCCGACGAAGCTCTACTTCCAGTCGTCACCTTGAACTTGTTTCAGGGTCAGACGGAAGGTGACTGCGGTGGGCGTTGTGTCGCACAAATCGGACCTCGGCGTTCGGACGGCGTCGGCCATCATGATGCTGGCCATTGCGGGCCTCGCGATCTGGCTAGGCGGCTGGGCGTTCAGGGCCTTGGTCATTGTGGTCGGGCTGGGCGTCCTGTGGGAGTTCTGGGGACTGGCCCGGTCACTTTCGAAAGCCGGCATCGGCCGGTTGCTGTGGATGGCCGGAGGATTGTTCTACGTGGCGGGCGCTTGCCTGGCGTTGCTCTCGATGGGCGCACGGGAGGCGCTCTGGCCGATCGCCATCGTGATCGGCACGGATATAGGCGCCTATTTCACGGGGCGCACGATCGGCGGTCCGAAGATCGCGCCTGCTATCAGCCCCTCCAAGACATGGTCGGGATTGCTGGGCGGCATGGCCGGCGCGGCGATGGTTGGCGTCGCACTTGCCTGGATCAGGGTCGGGCCTGATGGCCTTGTCATTCAGGCCGTCGCGGTCATGGGCGCGGTGCTGGCGGTGGCTGCACAGGCCGGGGATTTTTTCGAAAGCTGGATGAAGCGTCGCGCGGGCGTGAAGGACAGTAGCGCCCTCATTCCAGGGCATGGCGGCTTGTTCGATCGCGTCGATGGGCTTCTGCCGGTGGCACTGCTTACCGGAATCCTGGCCTATTGGGGGCAGGGCGTATGACCCAGCCTCGCACCGTCACCATATTCGGCGCGACCGGGTCGGTGGGCACGTCGACGCTCGACCTCATCGCGCGCTCGCCTGAAAAGTTCCAGATTGCGGCGCTGACGGCGCACAGCGATGTGGCGGCGCTTGCCAAGGCGGCGATTGCGCATCATGCCAGGCTGGCGGTGATCGGCGATGAGGGCCGTTATGCCGAGCTGAAGAGCGCGCTCTCGGGAACCGGCATAGAGGCGGCGGCGGGTGCGGCGGCGCTGATCGGGGCGGCCTCGCTGGGCGCGGACTGGACTATGGCCGCGATCGTCGGCTGTGCGGGGCTGGCCCCGACGCTCGCCGCGATCCGGCACGGCAAGACGGTCGCGCTCGCCAACAAGGAATCACTGGTGTCGGCGGGCGCGCTGATGACCGACGCGGTGGCGGCCTCCGGCGCGACATTGCTGCCGGTCGACAGCGAGCATAATGCCATTTTCCAGTGCCTCGCCGGTGGCCGGATCGAGGAGGTGGCGCGGATCATTCTGACCGCGAGCGGCGGCCCGTTCCGCACGCTGACGCTCGACGAGATGCGTGGCGTAACGCCCGCACAGGCCATCAAGCATCCCAACTGGTCGATGGGTGCCAAGATCAGCATCGACAGCGCGACGATGATGAACAAGGGGCTTGAACTTATTGAAGCCCATCATCTTTTTCCCGTTGGGCTGGACCGGCTGGAGATCATCGTCCACCCGCAGTCGGTCATCCATTCCATGGTCGAATTTCGCGATCGATCGACCCTGGCGCAGCTCGGCAGCCCGGACATGCGGGTGCCGATCGCCCACGCCCTGGCCTGGCCGGAGCGGATGGCGACACCGTGCCAGCCGCTTGATCTTGCGACGATCAGCCGCCTCGACTTCGAGGCGCCGGACGTGGCGCGCTTTCCGGCGCTGCGCCTGGCGCGCGCAGCGGTCGAGGCGGGGGGCGCGCGACCGGCGATCCTCAATGCCGCCAATGAGGTCGCGGTCGCGGCCTTTCTGGAAGGGCGTATCGGCTTCCTCGAAATCGCGGCGATTGTGGAGGAGACGCTGACGCGCTATAGCCCGGCATCGCCTGCTTCCATCGAGGAAATATGGGCCATTGATCGCGAAGCGCGGGGCCATGCGATCAGTCGAGCTGAAAGTTGCGCGCATTGACTGAGAGTCCCGGCTTTTTTGTCACCCTCCTTGCTTTTGCTGCGGTCATCGGCCCGCTGGTCTTTGTCCATGAGCTTGGCCATTACCTCGTCGCGCGGCTTTTTGGCGTGCATGCGGAGGTGTTCTCGATCGGCTTTGGCCCTGAGCTGAAGGCCTGGCACGACAGGCGCGGCACGCGCTGGCGCGTCGCGGCACTGCCGCTGGGCGGTTATGTCAAGTTCGCGGGCGACATGAACG